>JBBQHT010000139.1:0-12459 GCA_038324235.1 Acidimicrobiales bacterium | reverse complement strand
TCGTCCATGCTCCACGTGGGGCGGATGCGGCTGACCAGACCCGTCTGCACGATCAGCACGCGACCCACCATGATCAGTTCGTCGGGGATCTTGACGAGCGGGTTCTCCTTGGCCGCGGCCACCAGGCGGTTCCAGTTCTGCTCGCGCGTCACCTCGTCCTCGTCCTCGAACGAGAACAGGCTGCCGAACGCGACAAGGCCCTCGATGTCACCGTTCTGGGTGCGGAAGCCGAGCTCGTGCAACGCCTCGCCGATCGCCGCGAAGTCCCCCTCGGTGCCCGCACGGTAGAGCTCCCGCAGTGCTTCGCGGGTGGTGTCCGAGATGCGGGCGCAGGCCCCGAAGTCGACCATGCCGAGCCGGATCGGATCGGTCTGCAGCAAGAAGTTGCCCGGATGCGGATCCGCGTGCAGGAACCCGTCCACCAGGATCTGCTTCAAGAACGCATCGACCAGCACACGCAACGCCTCGGACGCGACGTCGTGGTCCGCGTGGGCGAGCGCCCGGGCGAGGTTCTCGCCGTCGACCCAATCCATCACCAACACGCGTCCCCGCGACAGGTTGCGATCGAGCGCGGGGATCACGATCTGGGGCTCGTCGGCGAAGTTGCGGCCGAACTCCTCGATGTTGTTGGCCTCGTTCTCGTAATCGACCTCGCACAGCACGTTCTGCTCGAGCGCGCGCCCGATCGTCGGCAGGTCGACACCTTTGACGAAGTGCGACACGAGGTTGAGGATCCTCGTCGTGTCCTTCGCCTCGCGAGGCACGATCTCGCGCACCTTGGGGTACTGCACCTTGACCGCCACCGCCCGCCCCGACGGCAGCACCGCCCGGTGCACCTGGGCCAACGACGCCGCCGAGGCCGAGTGGGCGTCGAAGTGGGCGAACACCTCGTCGATCGGGCCGACGTCATGCTCGATCGTGTCGACGATGACCGCCGCCGGCGCGGGCGGCACCCGGTCCTGGAGCTTGGACAGCTGCTCGACGTACGCGGGGGGCAGCAGATCCGGCCGCGCCGACACGAACTGGCCGAGCTTGAGGAACGAGCCCCGCAGGTGCACCGCGGTGTGGAACAGGTCGGCGGCGCCCTTGCGGTTGGCCTCGTCGAGCGCGGCTTGCTTCTGCGCAGGCGAGAGGAACGGACGGTTCGCGGCGGCGTACCGGGCGCCGACCCGGGCGGCGGTGCCGTAGATCTTCAGGCGGCGCACCATCGGGTGGCCGGGCAGCGACCACGACGTGTGATCGGTCGGCGGCACCTCGCCCCCGACGTCGCCCCCGTCGTCACCCACCTCGTCGGCGTCGTCATCGCCGGCGCCGAGCACCCCATCTGTCACCGCGTCCATGCGCTGCCCCCCGGTTCATTGCACACACCGTGCAACGAGCTGACGGTACCCGACGAACGCCAACCACGCCAGTGGCAACTGTCACAGTCGACACCGAGCTCTGGCGCCGCGCACGCGCACTCCCCAGGGCCGCCGTCGATCGACGAGATCCAGGTCAAGCACGGAGCCGAGAACGCACCAGCAGGGTCCCCGAGCAGGGATCAGTCGCAGGTGACGCCTTCGGGCGGCTGGCCGGGCACCACGCCGACCACGTTGCCGTCGTCGTTGCTGAGGCCGGAGCCCGGAGCAGCGGTGGACGACGTCGTTGACGACGTGGACTTCTTGCCCTTGACCGTGGTGGTCGACGCCGGGGCCATCGTGGTCGACGTGCCGGCGTCGCCCGGTACCGCCGTGCCGGTCGTGGTCGCCTCGCGGGGCCGCTTCATCACGGTGGTGAAGTCGTTGCCGGTGACGAGCACCAGTTGGCCGGCCGTGAGCGTCGAGTCGGGCACGAGCTCGGCGCCGTTGGTCAGGTGCCGGGCGATCTGGTCGGCCAGCTTGTCGGCGCCGGTGCCGAAGTGCACCTGCGTGCGGGGGACCTGCGTGCCGTGGTCCTTGGCCCCCGACGCCTGGTAGCCGATCGCGAGGAACGCCTTTTGCACCTCGGCGGCCTGACCGGTGACGCCGCTGCCGTTCTCGATCGTGAACTTCACCGTCTCGGGAGCCGCGTCACCATCGGGCAGGCCTCGGAACTTGTTCAAGATGCTCTGCGAGCCGTTGACGTCGAGGTCGAGGACGCGGGCGCCACTGGGCTTGGTGGTGTCGATCACCGGGAGCGAGTAGCTCTTGATCGAGTCGCCCTTGAACGTCGCGTAGCGCTGTCCCATCGCGACGGCCTTGGTGATGTCGAGCTGCTTGTCGAGCCCGACGTACTGGCGGGCGACGTTGATCAGCTCGTTCAACACGATCGGGTTCGAGGCCTTCGATCCGGCCTGGGCGAACATCTTCTTCATGAAGAACTGCTGGCGCGAGATGCGCCCGAGATCCGCGCTCGGGTCGTCGACCCACTTGACCCCATCGCTGTACTGCAGGTGGCGGGAGCGGGCGAAGGCGAGGGCCTGGTAGCCATCGAGGGTGCGGCAGCCCGCCTTGTCGACCATGAGCCCGGAGTTGGCGTCACGCATGGGCTTGTCGAAGTACATCGACACGCCGCCGATCGCGTTGACGATGCCCTCGAAGCTGGCGAAGTTGATCTCCACGTAGTGGTTGATCTCGATGTTGAAGTTGAGCTTGATCGTGTCGATCAGCCGCTGCGGGCCGTCGGGGTAGCTGTACGCGGAGTTGATGCGTTCGCTCGCGCCGGTGCGGGCGATGGGCAACCAGAGGTCACGCTGGAGCGAGAGGATCTCGATGTGCTCCGCCTTCGGGTCGACGCGCACGATCATGATCGTGTCGGAGCGCTGACCGCCGGTGGCCTCGCCGCCGCCGGTGAACACCGCGGCGGTCGGGTCGTTGTGGGCGATCACGTCGCGGCTGTCGGACCCGACGATGAGCCAGTTCTGGGGTTCGTCATCGCTCGTGGCGGCGAGGTCGACATCGGTTCGCTTGATCTCGCTGAGGGTCTTGGCCCCCACCGCTATGAAGGCGACGGCCCCGACGCACGCGAACACGGTGAGCACGCCGAGCGCCAGGATCAGGCGCTGGAACCAGGTCCGGCGATAGCGGTACTCGACGTCGTCGTCGACCCCGTCGTCGCCGCCCACCACGTGGTCGGTCGCCGGATCGGGCTCAGAGGCAGCGGGGGGACGGCGCAGGGGCATGAGGAGACCGAGGGTAATCCCTCGTCATCGAACCGTCACATCACCCCGAACACACGTACGACGACCCGGATCAGGGCGAATCGCGCCCCTCGTCCGGCGCGGGCACCAGGGTTCGCGTGCGCTCGTCTGCCGCTGTTGTCGACATCTTGTCGGCATGTTGTCGACAGCACGTCGACAAGATACGCTACGTGGTGTCGATAAGTACGTCCTGTCCCCCGCCTGGAGGCCCGTCCATGTTCATCGCCTTCCGAGATCTCTGGTTCGCCCGGGGCCGCTTCGCCCTGATGGGCGCCGTGGTCGCGATGCTCGCCCTGCTGATGGTCCTGCTCACCGGCCTCTCGAGTGGCCTGGTCGAGGACAACATCTCGGGCGTCCGCTCGCTCCCGGCCACCAACCTGTCGTTCAACGCCGAGTCCGGCGTGAACTTCTCGCGGAGCACCGTGGAGCGCTCGCAGTGGGAACAGCTCGCGCAGCGGCCCGGTATCACCCATGCGGCCCCGCTCGGCAACAGCCTGTTCAACGCACAGGCGTACCACGACCCCGCCGCCGCGGACACCGGCCGCCAGGAGATCCTCGCTGACGGCAAGTCGCACACCAAGGGCACCGCCGTCGACGTCGCGATGTTCGGGGTGGAGCCCGGGTCCTTCATCGCTCCCGCCCCCACCCAGGGCCAGGCGCTCGGCTCGTCGCCCGCCGGCGTGCTGATCTCGCAGGGCCTGGTGAAGAAGGGCGTGCAGGTCGGCGATCACATCGTGCTCGACCGCGTGGGCACCGACGTGACCGTCATCGGCGTCACGGGCAAGGACAACTACGGCCACGTCCCGGTGATCTACGCGCCGCTGGCGCTCTGGCAAGAAGCCACGTTCGGACCGCCCGGCGGCGCGACGGTCGCACCGGTGAACCCCTCGGTGTTCAACCTCGCCACCCTCATCGCGAGCGACGTCTCCCCCGATGCCGACCTCGCCGCGATCGATCAACAGCTCGGTCTCACCACCGTCACCCGGCCGGCGTCGTTCAGCGGCTCGCCGGGCTACAAGGAGGAGACGGGCACCCTCGTCATGATCGAGTTCTTCCTGTACGTGATCGCCGCGTTCCTCGTCGGTGCGTTCTTCATGGTGTGGACGATCCAGCGCAAGCAGGAGATCGGGCTCGTGAAGGCCCTGGGCGGATCCACCGCCTACGTGCTCAAGGACGCGCTCGGCCAGGCGGTGATCATCCTGGTGGGGGCGACGGCGGTCGGCGTCCTCGTCGGTTGCCTGTTCGGCTTCGTGGTGCCGGCCGGCGCGCCGTTCGCCCTCGAGGCGGGACCCGTCCTCCTCGCCGCGTTCCTCGTGGTGGCCATGGGCATCGTCGGCGCCACGTTGTCGATCCGGCGCATCACCAAGGTCGATCCGCTCATCGCGCTGAACGGCGCGCGATGAACCCCGGCCCCTTCCATCACCCCGACTCGCATCCTGTCCGCCCGTCCTTCCCGTCCCTCGTTGTGATCGGAGCCACCCCATGACCCTCACCCTCGACGACGTCACCCTGCGCCTCGGCGACGGTGACGACGAGATCACCGCCCTCGACCGCGTGTCGCTCACCGTCGCCGCCGGCGAGCTCATCGCGGTCGTCGGCCCCTCCGGCTCGGGCAAGTCGAGCCTGCTCGCCGTCGCCGGCGCGTTGCTCCGCCCGACGAGCGGCCGCGTCCGCATCGGCACGGAGGACATCACCGACGCCAGCGACCGTGACCGCACCGCAGTGCGGGCCCGATCGATCGGCTTCGTGTTCCAGGGATCCAACCTGCTCCCATCGCTCACGGCTCTCGAGCAGCTCCAACTCATCCCGGACCTGGCCGGCCAGCGGCCCAGCGCGGCTCGGGCCCGAGCCACCGAGCTGCTGACCGAGGTCGGGATGGCCGAGCGCCTCGGTCGGCGACCGGGACGGCTGTCGGGCGGCGAGCGCCAGCGGGTGGGCATCGCCCGGGCGCTGATGAACGATCCGTCGATCATCCTCGCCGACGAGCCGACCTCCGCCCTCGACACCGAGCGGAGCCACGAGATCGTGCGGCTCCTCGCCCGCGAGACCCACACCCGCCAGGTCGCCACCGTCATGGTCACCCACGACACGACCGTCCTCGATCTCGTCGATCGGATCTACACGATGGCCGACGGGCGCCTGACGGTAGGCCTGACGTCGGCGTCGCGACCCACCGAGACGAGCCTGCTCGCCCCCGGGTGAGCCGACGCGAGAGGATGTGCCGTGCCTCGAATCTCGGCCGCCAACATCGCGGAGCACGTTCGCCAGCAGGAAGCCGCGATCGTGGCGGCCGCCGCCGCGCTCTTCGCGGAGAAGGGCGTGTCCGGCACCGACCTCGCCGACATCGCCGAGGCGGTCGGGCTCGCCCGATCGTCGCTCTACCGGTACTTCCCGGACAAGGACCACATCCTGCTGCGCTGGTTCGAGCTCGAGCTCGAACCGGTGATCGAGCAGAGCAACGCGATCATCGAGGGACCGGGATCGCCCACCGAGCGGTTGCTCGCCTGGCTCGACTTCCAGCTCGACTACGTCACCGATCCCCAGCACGACCTGGCGCCGATGCTGCAGAGCGAGATCGGCGCCGTGTCGCCCGAGGTGCAGGCGGCGATCGGCCAGGGCCACGCCCGCCTCTACGGCACGCTGTCGTCGTTGGTGCGGGACGCGCTGGCCACGCCCCCGCCCGGAGCGACCCGGCGGCGATCGGTCGCAGTGGCAGACGACCGCGACCCGCGGATCGTGGGCTCGCTCCTGAGCGGCTTGTTGCGCGGCGCCGCCGAGGCGACCAGCAACGGCGCCGACACCGAAGCGGCGCGACAGGAGCTCCACCGGGCTGCACGCCACGTGTTGCAGGCCCCCTGACCGCCGCCCCACGGGCGAGGTAGCCTGCGGGGCGCCGGGTCGGGGTCGGGGTCGGGGCCGGGGTCGGGGTCGGGGCCGGGGTCGGCGGCAGGCGGTCGGCAACACAGGGGGGATGGGGCGTGAACGTCGAAACCATCGGTGCGCGTCGGGCGCGGCCGTGCGGCCGGACCACGATCGGAGCACACGGGATGCCCGAACGTGTCCTGAGCCGGGCGCGGCGAACAGCCGTCGCCGTGCTCGCGATCCTGGTCATGGGCACCACGGTGGCGCTGGCCGTCCCGCGGGCCGCGGCGGCGGATCCGATCGGTGCGGTCACCACGTCCGTCGCCACGGTCTCGATGCCCCGGGGCATCGTCGCCGGCCCCGACGGCAACCTCTGGTTCACCAACGGCGGCAGCACCTACGGCAGCCATGGGGGTGACACGATCGGGCGCATCACTCCGAGCGGGGCGCTCACGGCGTTCACCGACCCGAGCGTGCTCGGTCCCGACGCGATCACCGCGGGACCCGACGGCAACCTCTGGTTCGTCAACCACGGGATGCCACCGATCGGCACCCCGGGCGGCCCCGGCAGCGGCCTCTCGATCGGCACGATCACCCCGACCGGGGTCATCACCCACCACACCGGCGGCAGCATGACCCAGCTGGGCGGGATCGCCGCGGGCGCGGACGGCAACTTGTGGTTCACCAACCAGGCCGTTCGCTCGTCGTTCATCGGCTTCGTCGGCACCACCGCCATCGAGCGCATGGCCCCCGACGGGACGGTCACGGTGTTCACGGGCGCCCTCGGCACCGTGGGCGCGATCACTGCAGGCCCCGACGGCAACCTGTGGTTCACCAACGGCAACTCGATCGGGCGGATCACGACCGCGGGAGTGATCACCACCTTCACCGACGCGACGATTTCCGGCCCCTCCGCGATCACCGCGGGACCCGACGGGAACGTGTGGTTCACCGACACGGCGGGCAACTCGATCGGCCGCATCACCCCGACCGGCACGGTGTCCAACGTCGCCACCCCGGACATCGTCAGCCCGACCGGCATCACCAGCGGGCCCGACGGCAACCTCTGGTACGCCAGCACGACCGACAACTCGATCGGCCGCGTCACCCCGGGCGGTGCGACCACCAGGTTCTCCGGCCCCGGCATCCTCGGCGCGACCGGCATCACCGGGGGGCCCGACGGCAACGTCTGGTTCACGAACGGCGGCAACGACTCGATCGGCCGCATCTCCCCAGCCGGCGTGAGCACCAGCTTCGCCGGCAACGGCATCAACGAAGCGCAGAGCCTCGTCGCCGGTCCCGACGGCAACCTGTGGTTCGCGAACCTGGGGAACCACACCATCGGGCGCATCACCCCGAGCGGCTCGGTCGAGCACTACCCCTACGGCGGGACCGGCGGCGTCACCGGCCCGGACAACCTCACCGTCGGCCCTGACGGCAACATCTGGTACACGGTCGGGATCGACATCGGGCGGATCACGCCCGCGGGCCTCGTGACCGTGTTCGCCGTCCCCGGGCTCGACATCGCGACCGGCTTCACCATCGGTGCCGACGGCAACCTCTGGTTCACCGACCCCTCGACCAGCGCGATCGGGCGCATCACGCCGTCGGGAACCGCCACCCTCTTCCACGATCCCGGCCTCAAGGTGCCAACCGGACTCGTGCGCGGCGCCGACGGCAACCTGTGGTTCAGCAACGGCCAGAGCGGCGCGTACAAGCCGACCTCGATCGGCCGTGTCACCCCGACAGGAACCATCACCCTCTTCACCGGCATCGCCGACCCCCAGGGTCTCGTCAACGGTCCGGACGGCAACCTCTGGTTCTTCAACACCGCCGGGAACGCCATCGGCCGCATCACTCCGGCCGGTGTCGTCACGACGTTCACGAAGTCCGGCCTGGGCGGCCCGTCCGGGCTCGTCGTCGCGCCGAACGGCACGCTCTGGTTCCTCGACTACTCGAGCACCGTGTACCGCGTCACCACGGCGGGTGTCATCACCACCTTCGCGCCACCCAGCGGCCTCAACCCCCAACTGCTCACCGTCGGCGCCGACGGCAACCTCTGGTTCGCCGGCCAGAACCGGCTCGGACGGATCACGATGGACGGCACCTTCACGACGACCCCCACGCCCGGACTCGACAGCGCGACCAAGTACCTGCGTCCAGGACCCGACGGCAACCTGTGGTTCGGGACGTCCAACACCGTCACCAAGATCGGCAGCGGCATCGTTGCCGGGATCGGCGGGACGGTCACCGACGCGGCGCATGTTCCGCTGCCGGGCATCGTGGTGACCGTGATGGCGACCTGGCCGAGCTGGACGACCGTCGCCACCACCACCAGCGACGCGGGTGGCGTGTATCGCGTCGACCTCCCCGCCGGCACCTACCGCGTGCGGTTCGTCGATCCGACCGGGCGCCACGCCCGCACGTGGTGGGCCGACACGCCGTCGTACAAGACCGCGTCCCCGATCACCGTGGCAGGCCTCCCGATCGCGGCCGACCAGTCCCTCGCGCCGAACCCCGGCACCCTGCGGGGCCGGACCACCCACGGTCCGGTGGGCAACGCGACCCAACCCGTCGCGGGCATCACCGTGCGCGTGTTCGACCAGGCGTCGAGCTCGTTCGTCGCCGCCGCCACGACCGGGCCCGACGGCTACTACCAGGTGACCGGACTGACGCCCGGCTCGTATCTCGTCCAGTTCTCCGACCCCACCCACACCTATCGCGCGATCTGGTTCGGCCCGACGATCACCGCCGGACGGTCCACACCTATCCCGGTGACCTCGGGCGGCGTGGCGTGGGCCTCGAGCTGGCTCGGGACCTGAACCCGGCTCCCGAGCGCTCCCCTGGTCTCCTTTTGCGCGGCACTACGGTGTGGCCGCCACAGCCACGACGAAGGAGATGGATCCGATGTGCACCCGATTCGTGTACGGCGGAGCCGGGGGTCGGATCATCACCGGACGATCGATGGACTGGCAGTCCGACCTCGGCTCGAACCTCTGGGTGATGCCGCGGGGCCTCGAGCGCGACGGCGCCGCCGGCCCGACCTCGGTGCGATGGACCGCCCGGTACGGGACCATCATCACCGCGTCGTTCGACGTGTGCACGTGCGACGGCATGAACGAAGCAGGCCTTGTCGCCAACGCGCTGTGGCTCGTCGAATCCGAGTACCCGACCCTCGAGGCCGACCGACCCACCCTGGGGATCGCGGCGTGGACCCAGTACGTGCTCGACAACTACGCCACAGTGGCCGAGGCCGTGGCGGACCTCGCGGCCGAACCGTTCGCGATCGTCACCTCCGGCGTGCCCGGCGAAGACCGCCTGGCCACGATGCACCTGTCGGTATCCGATGCCACCGGCGACAGTGCCATCCTCGAGTACATCGAGGGTCGGCTCCGCATCCACCACGGGCCTCAGTACAAGGTGATGACGAACTCGCCGCCCTTCGACGAGCAACTCGCGATCACCGCCTACTGGAAGGACATCGGGGGAACCGTCATGCTGCCGGGCACCAACCGGGCGGCCGACCGGTACGTGCGCGCCAGCTTCTACGTCGACGCCGTGCCGCAGGTCGAGGACCGGGTCGAGGCGACCGCCGCGGTGTTCAGCGTCATCCGCAACGCGTCGGTGCCCTACGGGATCAGCACGCCGGGGCAACCCAACATCTCGTCCACCCGCTGGCGCACGGTGGCCGATCACAAGGACCGGATCTACTACTTCGACTCCGTCATCTCGCCCAGCGTCATCTGGGTGGCGATCGACGACCTCGACCTGTCCGAAGGGGCGCCGGTGCAGCGACTCGACCTCTCGGCTGATACCGCCGGCGGGCGCAACGGCAACGTGTCGGCCCTGTTCGAGGACCAGCCCGCGCCGTTCGCGTTCCTGCCCTCCGTCTGAGCCAGTTCCTGAACCTGAACCTGACACCGGGGTGTTTCAGGCGCCCCCCGGGCCGGCGTACCGGAGCCGGGCGCGGCCCGTGAACCACGCACCCCGGCACAACCACGCCAAGTGGGCCAGCGTCTTGGGCGCCCGTCAGCTCGGGTCGAGCTCGATCGAACTGTCGATGGGGAGGCTGGTGCCGATCTCGCCTACCGCTGTCGCGATCGACTCGCTCGGCCCCCGCACGCTGAAGTCCAGCCGGACCCTGCCGTTGTCGAGGACGGCGGGTGGCTCTGACGATGTCAGGTCGACACCGTCGACATCGGCGATCGCGGTGGCCACTGTGAGGGCCACATCGGCCGCGCCTTCGAACCGAATGCGATGCTCATTCACCACGTCAGCGTCTCACAGGGGTACCGGATCTGGCGAGTCGCCGTCCGTGCCGTCCACGCACCCGCCCAGCTCGGTGCGGAGCCCCGTTTGATCACCGCAGGGACCGCGTCGTCTGAGCGCCTCGCCCCCGAGCCTGAACGCGATGCGGCGCACCTGATGCACGTCAGCGTCATCGGAAGGGCCAGCAGGCGTTCAACATGCCAGTCAGGCGACGTTCCGGAACGGCTCGATCGGGGTACGACAGTCGTTCGGCGTGTCGCTATGCGTTCTCGATGGCGGTCGTGAGGGCGCGAACCGCAGGGTCATCCGCGTCGCTGATTCGGTGGAGGAGATCGAGGTGCACAGCGCAGCGCGTCAGTTTGGCCATCGCGATCCTTTGAAGCTGTCCGTTCCCGAGATCGCGGGAAGCGGCTGAGCGCGTGACGAAAGCGATGTGGTTGTGGTCGCGGGCGAGGGCAACCGCGGTGGCGGAGTCGCTGCAGTAGCGGACTCGCCAGTCGTCGACGCCGGCGTCGTGGAGGTGACCGACGAACTGGGTGATTCCATCGCCCCAGGCGTTCATCGCGATCAACGAGTCCTTGAGTGCCACCGCGGAAGCCTTCGTCCGGCGGGTCAAGGGATGGTGGGGCGATGCGACGCACAGAACGGGATCGGATCGCAAGGCGACGCGACGCAGTCCACGCGGGGTGGAGGCGGACAGAGCGAAGCCGACGCGGGCGGCGCCGTCGTTCACGAGAGCGTGCACCTCCTCGGAGTGCGCGTCGCGTATGGCTATCCGTTGCGGGATCGCAGTCAGCGTTCCGACCACGAACGGCACGACGCGCTGGCCGAACGTGGAGTGCACCGCCACGACCAGTGCGGGTGTGCCCGCGGCGTGTTGCGTGGCCTCAATGGTCTCCTGGGCCAGCGCTACACACCGGCGTGCGTAGGGCAGAAGGGCTTCGCCGGCGGCGGTCAGAACCGCACCACGGCTCGTTCGATAGAAGACGGGCCGACCAACGGTTCGTTCGAGGTGACGTATTCGTTCACTCACCGCGGGCTGCGACACGAGCAACTCGGTGGCGGCCCGCCCGAAGCTGCCCTGTCGGTCCACCGCCAAGAACATCTCCACGTCGCGCAGGTCCAGAGCCATAAGCCGATCTTATGGACATACAACACGAGATTGTGACTACCGGCCCCGGGAGGGGCAGTGCATGCTCGGGCCATGCACGAGCCGGCCACGATCATGTTCGTCACGCCACGACCCCGCCGAACCGAGCACCGACCCATCGCCCATCGGCAAGCACCACGGACGTAGACAACGCGTTTCACCGTCTTCCCACACGCCGCCGTCGTGCGCCATCGTCGCTGCGACCCGACCGGACACTACGGTGACGTCGATGGCTGCCGACCACGACACCCGCCGAGCGACCGTCGACGATGCCCACGCGATCAGCCGGCTGCTCGACGACTTCAACGCCGAGTTCGGGGTGCCGTCACCGGGTGCCGAGGTCCTCGCCGCGCGGCTGCGGGTGCTCCTCGCCGAGGACCGCACCTTCGCGCTGATCTCGGGCACACCACCTGTCGCGGTGGCCCTCGTGACGTTGCGACCGAACCTCTGGTACCGCGGCGAGGTCGCGCTGCTCGATGAGCTCTACGTCGTCCCCGACGGTCGCAGCCAGGGGATCGGCTCCGCACTCATCGCCCTCCTACTGTCGACGGCTCGCGCGCTGGCGGTCGACCTGATCGAGATCAACGTGGATGAGGGCGACGTGGACGCGCAGCGCTTCTACGTGCGTCACGGCTTCGCGGCGACCGAACCAGCGTCGACCGAGCGCGCCTGCTACTACTGGCGGGAGCTGTCCACCTGAGCACCAGCCGTCGACCGCCATGATCGGCGTCGAGCCGATCAGATCGGGATGTCGCCCCAGTCGATGGCGACCGCGCGGGTCGGGTTCGCCGGATCGACTGCGCAGTTCAACTGCAGGCCGAGCGCGAGCTGGGGCACCATGTTCCGCGGGACCCGCTGCACGACCTTCGCCTCGATCGGCGCGGTGTTGGCGATGTGCAGCTGCAACGTGACGGCGTACATCGGGTCGTCGAGGAACTCCGGCCGTTAGGGCGTGAGGCCGAGCGTGCGGGGCGTGTTCCCGCTGTCGGCGAACTCGGTCAGCACGCCGAGCACCCGCTGG
>JBBQHT010000138.1:0-12468 GCA_038324235.1 Acidimicrobiales bacterium | reverse complement strand
ATGCGAACCTTTGGTTCAATAGGTCTTATGGATCTATCGAATAAAGGATCCGACGAGATCTATTGATTCATCGATTCGGCAGGTTTGCCCTGGTACCGTGGCGCTTGTGGCCAGCACGGGGTTGACCGAGGGGAACGAGATGCCGCCGGTGGTCGGCGCCTTGGCGTCGGTCGGCGAACCCGACGCAGCCGGCGAGACCAAGGGCGAGCGCACGCGGCGCCGCCTGCTGGAGATCGCCATCGACCGCTTCGGCGAGCGCGGCTACCGGGCGACGTCGGTGTCCGAGATCGCTCGCTCCGCCGGGCTCACCCAGGCCGCCGTCTACGCGTACTTCGACAGCAAGGAGACGCTGTTCGATGCCGCCGTGGATGCCGATGCGGCGGCGGCCATCAACTCGGTCGCCGGCACCGCCATGTCGAGCGACGTGAACCAGCTCGTGCCGATGCTGCTGATCCTGCTCCTCGGCAGCATCGACCACCACCCCCTGGTCCGCCGGGTCGTCTCGGGCCAGGAGCCCGATGCGCTCGCGCGCCTCGTCAACCTGCCTGCGCTCGGAGACCTCACGCTGACCATCGCCGAGCGGGTGCGCACCGCCCAGGCCGCCGGCGAGGTCCGCCGCGACATCGACGCGGAGATGTTCTCAAACGGCGCCGAGGCGATCATCTTGAGCCTGCTCATGAGCGTCACCCAGGTGGGCGCCAGCACCGAGGCGCGCCGCCAGCTGGGGGTGCTCGCCATCTTCGACGCCGTGCTGCGACCACCGACCGCCGACCACGCCGTCGGGTCCTGACCCCCGTCATCCGGCCTGCAGCTGCCGGTCCGGGTCCTCGAAAATCAGTAGTTCTTCCCTTTTTATTGATTCTCCGCTATGGTGACCGTGATGACGGATGTGGCGGAGCGTGAGCTCGCAGCGGAGACGAAGGGCGAACGTACGCGCCGGCGCATCCTCGAGATCGCGATGGAGCGCTTCGGTCAGCGCGGGTTCCGGGCCACGTCGGTCTCCGAGATCGCCCGGGCCGCCGGCCTGACCCAGGCCGCGTCCTACGCCTACTTCGACAGCAAGGAATCGCTCTTCCGGGCGGCGGTCGATGCCGACGCATCGGCCATGATCCTCGAGATCGGCGATCAGGTCGCCGGCGTGCCGGTCCACGACCTGATCCCGTCGGTCATCGTGTACGCCGTGATGAACCTGGGCAACCACCCGCTGGCCCGCCGCGTGCTCGCCGGCCAGGAGCCCGACGAGGTGCCCCGGCTCGTGGAGCTGCCCGCGCTGCGGTTGTTCGGTGAGCTCATCGCCGACCAGCTCGGCCTCGCCCAGGCACGCGGCGAGGTGCGGGCCGACCTCGACCCCGCCGTGCTCGCGGCTGGCATCGAGTCGCTCATCATCAGCCTGCTGTTCTCCACGATCCAGTCCGGTGGCGCCTCCACGCCGCGCCATCAGATCGGCGTCGTCGAGGCGTTCGACCTGATGATCCGCCCACCGCGCTGATCCGGCACGGCGCGGAACCGCCCGACGCGGCGACCAGCCACGCCGGGACCGGCGGGCGACAGATGGTTGCCAGATTCTGGTAAACGGTGTTAACTACGCCGACACGCCGTCCCCGGGAGGAACGCATGGCCATCGACATCGACCCCGATCTGAGTCCGTACCTGCAGGGCAACTTCGCCCCGATCCACGACGAGATCGATGCCACCGAACTGGCGGTCACCGGCGAGATCCCGGCCGCGCTGCGCGGGGTGTACATGCGCAACGGCGCCAACCAGGCGTTCCCCCCGCTCGGGCAATACCACGTGTTCGACGGCGACGGGATGCTCCACGCCGTGTACCTCGAGGACGGCCAGGCCCGTTACAAGAACCGCTTCGTCGAATCCCGTGGCCTGCTCGCCGAGCGCGAGGCCGGGCGCGCGCTGTTCGGCGGCCTGTCCAACTTCGTGTTCCCCGACGAAGAGACGATGGCCAAGGCCGGGTTCATGAAGAACACGGCCAACACGAACGTGATCCGCCACGGCGGCCGGTACCTCGCCCTCATGGAAGGGGCCCCGGCCACGGAGGTCACCCGCGACCTCGAGACGGTCGGCGAGTTCAACTACGGCGGCGCGCTGCACGGCTCGATGACGGCGCACCCGAAGTGGGATCCCAGGACCGGCGAGCTGCTCTTCTTCGGGTACAGCCCGTTCGCCCCGTACCTGCGCTACCACACCGCTGACGCCGCCGGGCAGCTCACTCGCTCGGTCGACATCGACCTGCCGAACCCGGTGATGATGCACGACTTCGTCGCCACGGATCACCACATCGTCTTCTTCGACCTGCCGGCGCTGTTCGACATCGACGCCATGATGAGCGGTGGCCCCGGCATCCGCTGGACCCCCGAAGCCGGGGCCCGCATCGGCGTGCTCCCCCGGGACGGCGGCAACGAGGACGTCCAGTGGTTCGAGTTGGATCCCTTCTTCGTGTTCCACTTCCTCAACGGCTGGGATGCCGATGACCACACGGTCGTGGTGGACGGCTGCCGGGCCGAGCGCATGCCGATCACCTTCGGCTCGGACGAGATGACCGAGCCCGCCGCGCCGTCGCTGCACCGCTGGACGATGGACCTCGCGACCGGCACCGTCACCACCGAGCAGCTCGACGACCGCGAGGGCGACTTCCCCCGCATCAACATGCACCACGAGGGCCTCGCCAACCGGTTCGGCTACGTCGCGACGGCCGACGAATGGTCGACGGGCACCGTGCAGTTCACCAGCGTGACCAAGTACGACCTCACCTCCGGGACGTCGTCGACCCATTCCTACGGGGCCGACTGCGAAGCCGGCGAGGCCGTGTTCGCGCCCGATCCGGACGGGACCGCAGAGGACGACGGCTGGCTGATCAACTTCGTCTACGACCGCCCGACGGGCACCAGCGCGCTCGTGATCACCGACGCCCGGGACATGGCCGCCGCCCCCGTGGCGACCGTCCACATCCCCCACCGCGTGCCCTTCGGCTTCCACGGCAACTGGATGCCCGAGAAGGCCTGATCGGGGCGCCGGTCAGCTCGCTTCGGCGACCACCGGCCGAAACGTGATGCTGATGCGCGGCGGCGCGTCGCGCACCTTGGGCACCGCGTGGTACCAGGTGCGTTGACAGCTGCCGCCCATCACCAACAGGTCGCCGCCGCCGACGAGGAACTCGCGCGTCTCGCCGCCGGCCCGAGGGCGGAGGCGGAACGGGCGGTGACCGCCCACGCTGACGATGGCGACGATCGTATGGGTGAGATCGCGCCCCACCCGATCACCGTGCCACGCGACGCTGTCCTGGCCGTGGCGGTAGTAGTTGAGCCCCACGTTGGGGAGCAGCCGGGCGTAGTGCCGCGACAGCATCGAGGCCATCGCGTCGATGACCGGCCGTGCGATCGGACACGCCGCCACGGCCTCGCGGCCGCCGTTGTGCAGGCGGGGCTCCTCCACGAACTGGCCGTACATCAGTCGGCGACGACTGCGCCACGGCACGTGCGCCACGAGGTCGTCGAAGACGGCGGCGCCCCCGTGCAACCAACCCGGGACGTGATCGACCCAGGCATCGGGTTCGAGCTCGATGCGTCGGCGGCGAGCGAAGGTGGGATCGGCCCCGACCGGCTCCGCATCGAACAGCGTCGGGGTCCAGCTCACCGCGGCGGGCACAGGGTCGGTCATCGAACACACGTTCGTCACGCCGACGATCGTACTCCCGTCTCCCCTGCTGTCAATCCCCTACCTCGTGTCAGCGGGGGGCGAGGTCGCGGAGCGCCTGGCGCTGGTCCACGCCGGGGACCGGCAGGATCGCCAGCGCCGGCGTCGTGACGCCGTTGTCGACGTGGCGCTGCACGTGCGCCCGGCACGCCTCGGGCGTTCCGGACACGATCAGCTGATCGACCAGCGTGTCGGGGATCGCCTCGAGCGCGGCCGAGCGGTCGCCGGCCTTCCACGCGTCCCACATCGGCTCGAGCACGTCGCCCCGGCCGAGCCACTCGTGGAACGCCGCGTACACCGGGACGTTGAGGTAGGCCGCGATCGCGTACTTGCCGACCATCAGCACCGTGTCGCGGTCCTCGCTCGGGGCGACGAAGATGCGAGCCACGATCTCCTTCTCGGCGCCGTCGGCACCGGGGCCGTACTGGCGAACGATCGGCGCCACCGTGGCCACGTCTTGCGCCGAGAGCCAGTTGACGATCGCACCGTCGCCCTCCCGGCCGGCCAGCTTGAGCATGCCCTCGCGCAGCGCGGCGATGAGGATCGGCACGGGCTGCTCGGGGCGGATGCCGAGCTTGAAGCCCTTGATCGAGAACGTGTCGTAGGTCTCGGTGATCTTCTCGCCGGCCAGCGCGGCGCGCAGGAACCGCACCATGTCGCGCGTCTTCTTGTACGGCTCCTCGAACGGGATGTCGTTCCAGCGCTCGACGATCACGTTCGACGACGTGCCGATGCCCAACACGAAGCGCCCGGGCGCCGCGTCCGCGATGGACGCCACGCACTGCGCGAAGCACGCCGGACCGCGGGTGTAGGCGGGGATGATCGCGGTGCCGAGGCGCAGCGACGGGGCCCACACCGAGGCGAGGGTCAGCGGCGTGAAGCCATCGGCCCCCATCGCCTCGGCCGACCACACGTCGGTGTAGCCGAGCGACTCGAGCTCCTCGATCCACTCGCGCTGCGCGTGCAGCGGCACGTTGTCGAACGGAATGGTCATGCCGTAGCGCTGCACGGGTCCCCCTCGGTGATCGGGCCCGGTCGGGCCACGGCCGGCACCCCTGTCGCCGACGGTGGCAACCTACCCGGCCGCACGATCACGCCGCATGCCGAGGCGATCAGGCCGACGCCGCGCCGTCCTGGCCGGGGTCGGCGGTCGCCGGGCGGTACCCCTCGCCCGACCACAGGCGGATGAGCGCGGACTGGCTCGCGGTGGCCATCAAGGTGCCGTCCTCGGCCCACAGGTGGACCTGGCCGTGGCCGAACCCGTTCGCCACGACGTCGACGCGGATGTCCACCAGCACCCACTCGGTCGGCACGAGGTTGGCGACCCGCAACGTGTTGTCGAGGCTGTTGCTCGTGATCTCCGCGTCGAGGGTGACGCCGAGGCCGAGTGGCACGTAGTCGCCGAGGACGGCGAGTGCCGGCGCCGAGACCTTGTTGAGCAGGTCCGGCATCCGGGTCCACACCGCGCAGCGCCCGTCCTTCAACTCGCCGCTGATCGCCCAGCGCTGGTCGAGCCGGGACAGGATCGAGTCCCCGACGTTCCAGCGCGACTCGCGCACCGGGCACTCGTCGGGCGGGGGCACGTCGGGGCGGATCGCCCACTGGCCCGATTCGGGGAAGTCACGATCGCCGAGAGCGGCGTTGACGGTGAGGATCTCGGTGCCTCCCACATGACCGACCGCCCGGGCCTGCGTGGTCTGCTTGCCCGCCACGGCCACCGTGACGTCGACGTCCATGATCGAGCCCGGTCGGGCGAAGCTCAGGTACTGCGCGGTGGCCCAGACGATGGGGCGTCCGGTGGTGCCCTCGAGCGCCGATATCGCCGCTCCCAGGCCACAGCCGCCGAACAGGAAGCCGCCGCCGGTCGAGATGCCCGGCACGACGGGCAGGTGCCACCGCATCGGGTTGTGGGTCGGTTCGAGTCCCAGCCATTCGCGTGCATCCATGGCGGCGGAGCCTACTGATCGCGCCGCCTGCGGCGACTGACCGGATCCCGAATCGCCCGCGGATCGCCCAAAGTGAGCAGCGCTCGTTTTTGTGCCATCATCTGCGCCATGGCTGATACCCCCTGGCTCGGAGACACCTGTTCCCTCGTCGACGCGTTCCGCGCGGGCGAGCGCTCCCCCGTCGAGGAGCTCGAAGCGACCCTCGCCGCGCTCGACGCGAGCGACCGCAACACCTTCTCGTTCGTGGACGCGCAGGGCGCGCTCGAGCGGGCCAAGTCCGCCGATGTGAGCCAGCCCTTCGGCGGCGTGCCCATGGGGGTCAAGGAGCTCGAACCGATGCAGGGCTGGCCCTACACCGAGGCGTCGCTCGTCTTCCGGGACCGCAAGGCGGACTACACGGGCACCTCGATGCAGCGGATCATGGCCGCCGGTGGCAACCCGGTCGGCCAGACGACGGCCAGCGAGTTCGGCGGCCTCAACATCTCGGTGACCAAGCTCAACGGCATCACCGGCAACGCGTGGGACAAGTCCCGCACCGCGGGTGGTTCGTCCGCCGGCAGTGCCGCCGCGGTCGCGTCCGGCCTCGTCACGATCGCGTCCGGCGGCGACGGCGGCGGTTCGATCCGCATCCCCGCCGCCTTCAACGGCCTGGTCGGCATGAAGGGCACCGCTGGACGCATCCCCCGCGGGCCGCATGCGCTCATCTCGCCGCTCACCGTCGTGCTCGGCCCGCTCGCCCGCTCGGTGCGCGATGTGGCGCGGTGGTACGACGTTGCGGCGGGGTATGACAGCCGCGATCCCTACAGCCTGCCCAAGGTCGAGGGGTGGGAGCGCGACCTCGGCCGCCACCTGCCTGACCTGCGGGGCAAGAAGCTCGCGATCCTCCCGGACCTGTGCGGATCCGCCATCGTGCGCCCCGAGGTTGCGGACGCCGTCCGCGCCGCCGCCGCCGCCCTGGCCGCCGACGTCGGGCTGGAGCTGATCGACGGTCTCCACGTCGACATCCCGGAGATGGGCGTGGAATGGGCGTTCGGCAACCTGGGTGGTCTCGCCGCCGAGCTGGGCGAGCTGTGGCCCGATTGCAAGGACGACCTCACCATGGAGATCGCGTTCGGCATGGGTCTGGCCAAGGAGTACTACACGCTGGACATGGCGGGGAAGGCCGAGGTCAAGCGCATGCAGTGCAACGAGGCGATCGCCGACCTGTTCGCGCAGGCGGACTTCGTGATCTGCGCCACCAACCCGGACGTCGCGTTCCCGGTCGAGGTCACCGTGAACACCCGGGTCGGCAACGCCTCGGTCGGCATCGAGAACAACCTGGCGCTGACCGGTCCGTTCAACCTGGTCGGCAACCCGTCGTGCTCGGTCCCGATCGGGACCGTGCCGTACTGGAGCGATGACGCCGCGATCACCCCCACACCGATGCCGGTCGGCATGCAGATCGTGGGGCGCCACCACGCCGACGCCGCCCTACTCGACCTCGCCCTCGCGGTCGAGCGTGAGCGCCCGTGGCCGCTGGTGGCGCCGGCCTCGTAGGTCGCCAGGCTGGGGAACGGGGTGGATCCGCGGGCGGGCCGCGCCGATTGGCACCGCGCGGGACGCGGTGATCAGGCGAAGTTGGGACCCGGGCTGGGCGGGGGCGGGGATGCAGGATCGGCCGCGTCACCCTGACCGGCGCCGCCCTCGACCGGTGGCGGTGGAGGCGGCGGTGGAGGTGGCGGCGGAGGTGCATCCGCGGCGGCCCGGCCGGCCTCACGGGCGCGCTCGACGAGGGATCGCGGCGTCGGCGGGTCCGCCCGCGCGGCGCTGCTCGTCGTCGGGGGCAACGGGTCGGCCGGTGCGGCCTCCGTGGCCGGTCCAGCCGGTGCAGCCCCGGTCGCCGCGGTAGCCCCGGTCGCCGCGGAAGCCCCGGTCGCCGCGCCGGCTTCGACAACTCGCTCCGCGGCATCGAACATGCCGTCGGCGGCAGGGTCGGCGTCGGGGTGCGCGCGAGCCGGGGTGGGGGTCGAGGCGGGCGTCGCCGGTGCCCGGGCGGCCGCGGGGGCCGCCGGCGTGGAACCCGCGCTTTTGGCCTCGGCCGCGGCGATCGCGTCGGCCTTGGCCGTCGCGGCCCGGGCCGCCACGTCGGCGTCGTGGAGGGCCTGGCACTCACTGAGGGCCTGACGGGCGACCTCGATGCGATCGAGAGCGATCGCCTCGCGTTCCTTCAGGCGCGCGATCTCGTTCGCCGCGTGCTCCGCGTCCTCCTCGGCCACCACCAGCTCGTTGCGCGCCCGCCGCTCGGCCTTGATCGCCGCCTGCTCGGCGGCATAGGTCGGATCCAGCGCGGCGCGGCGTTCGGCGAGATCGCGGACCGCATCGACGGCTTGATGCTCACCGAGCTCGCTCCACCGCTCCTCGAGGGCCTGGCTGTCGATCTCCTTCTGCACGAACGATCGCAGCGCGAGGCGCCCGGCATCGGTCGTGAGCCCGAGATCATCGACCCGGAGCTGCGGCAACCGCGCCGCCGCCGGATCCTTGGGTCGCGCCTTGCGTTCGGCGACGGCCGCCCCGCGTTGCTGGCGAGCGTCGGCGACCTCCGCGCGCGCCTCGCGGGCCCGCAGCGCCGCCTCGGCCGCCCGCTTGTCGGCCGACTCGAGCTGCACGAGCAGCGACTGGCGGCCACCTTCGGCCTCGGCGACCTCGACCTCTTGCGCCGCGCAGGGACCGAACGCCTCGGCGACGGAGTTCGCGTCCAGGGGCCGCTCCTCGAACCCCGCGTTCGCGCTGCTCTTGGGCTTGTGCAGGATCGCGAAGGCGACGCCGCCGACCACCAGCACGCCGAGGACCCCGAGCGACAGCGTGAGCACGTTGTTCGATGTGGTCGGCGTGTCGGCCACCGGCAGCGTCGCGCGGGTGGTGGTGGTGCGCAGCCGGGTCGACGCGGTGGTCGACGAGCTCGGCTCGGTGGACGGGGTCACGACCGGCGGCGGGACGCCGGCGGCGATCTCGGCGGGGGGCACGGTGGCCACACCTGTAGCCGCCTTGAGCCCCGCCGGGGCGCCTTGGATCTTGCCGGCGGTGTCATAGCGCACGACGCCCGGGGTCGCGCTCGCGATGAGCACGAAGGGTTGGCCCTCCTGCGGCGCGAACGGCTCCACCGCGAGCTGCACGGGTGAGGCGATCTTGTCCACGAACACCGTCTTTTGGCCCGCCTCGTCGACCTTGTAGATCTTGTTGGCCTTGTAGTCGGACACGAAGAGGACCTTGCCCGGACCCGCGGCGATGCCGAGAGCCTGCTCGAAGCCATCGGCCACGACCCGCTTCTTGCCGTCGGGTGCGATCTCGACCACGTTGCCCCCGTCGGGCGCGCCGGCGCCCTGGGGGATGTAGAGGTTTCCGTCGCGCACGGTGAGGTCGCCAGGGCCCTTCAGATCGCCGGCGATCTTGGTGTACTTCTTCGTCGCCAGATCGATCCGGCCGACCTCGCCCTGCTGGAGCAACGTGACGTAGACCGTGCCGTCCGGACCCACGGCGAGCCCCTCGGGGAACGGCACCTCTGCCACCACGACCGGGGCGTCGCCCAGGCGGCCACCGATGCCCTTGACCTGGTTGTTGCCGCTGTCGGCCACCAGGACCGTGCCGTCGGCCAGGACCGCGACGCCGTTCGGGTTCTTCAGGTCGGTCATCAGGGGCGTGGTCCGGCCGTTGGCCTCGATCACCGAGACCCGACCCAACCCGATCTCGGCGGCGACGATGACACCCGGCACGATCTTGGGCGCCGCCGCGGTCTGCTTGGGCTGCTGGGCTCCCACCGCCGGGGCGAGGAGCAACGCCGTGACGCCGACGAGCACCGCGAAGACCGCTGCGGCCACGACTGCGGGCCCCCGCCGCACCGGAGCGCCAACGCGGCCGGCGCCGCCGGGCTCACACCCGCTCCCCACCCGCGACGCGCCACCGGTCCGGCCTGAGGAGACGGGCGGCCGAGGCCGCCGGGTCGCTGTTGTTGCACGCATGGAACTGCTCCACCCCTGCCGCCGGTCCCGCCGGCGGCCTTTCACGAATCGTGGTGGACAGACTGACGGATCGCGGTCTCAGACCACAACCCGAGGCCGTCCGCGGTCTCACTGTCATACCACCTGGGCATAGTGAATCCATGGACGCTGATCACCACCGCGACCCGAACCCCACCGATCCGGCGACGGCCACCGGGGCGCCTGGCGCCCAACTGCGCCTGCTCGACACCGAGCGCCACCCCGAGTGGTGCCTCGACGAATCCACCCGCGAGGTGGGGCGCCGAGGCATCCGGGCTGCCCGCGCCGCACTGGCCTCGTCTCGACGCCGCGACCCCGACGTGGGCGCCGAGCACCCACGGACCTCCACCGCGGCGTGACGCCCCCCGCAGCATCACCTGACACCCGCGTCAGGTTTGGTGGCGGGTAGCGGGCTGACGCCGTAAGCTCCCGCCCATGAGTGACGTCGTGATCGTTGAAGCCGTCCGCTCGCCTGTCGGTCGCCGGGGGGGCGGTCTTGCCGCCATGCACAGCGCCGACCTGCTGGGGGCGGTCCTGTCCGACCTGTTCGACCGATCCGGCGTCGACCCCGCCGAGGTGGGTCAGGTCATCGGGGGTTGCGTCGGTCAGATCGGCATGCAGTCGTTCAACGTGGCGCGCACCGCCTGGCTCACTGCCGGCCTGCCGATCTCGGCGCCGGCTACCACCGTGGACGCCCAGTGCGGCTCCTCCCAGCAGGCCGCCAACCTGGCGGTCGGCCTCATCGGCTCGGGGGTCGTGGATGTCGCGGTGGCCTGCGGGGTCGAGGTCATGTCCAAGATCCCGATGGGCGCCGGCATCGCCCGCGGCCTCGACCTGGGCAAGGCCATCCCCAAGAGCTACTTCGCGCAGTACGAGTTCACGTCGCAGTTCGAGGCCGCCGAACGCATCGCCGACAAGTGGGGCATCACGCGGGCCGACACCGACGCCTTCGGGTTCCAGTCCCAGCAACGCGCCAGCGAGGCCTGGGCCGAGGATCGCTTCGGCACCCAGATCGTGCCCATCGAGGTCCCTGACCTCGACGAGGAGGGCAAGCCCACCGGCACCACGCACACCGTGTCGCGCGATGAGGGCCTGCGCGCCACGACGCTCGAGGCGCTCGCGGGCCTCAAGGCGGTCGCCCGCGAAGACGGCGTGCACACCGCCGGGAGCGCGTCGCAGATCTCCGACGGGGCCGCCGCCGTCTTGTTGATGTCGGCCGACAAGGCCAAGGCGCTCGGGCTGACCCCGAAGGCCCGCATCGTCGACACCTGCCTGGTCGGCGTGGATCCCGTGATGATGCTCACCGGACCGATCGACGCCACCCAACACCTCCTCGCCCGCACCGGCATGACCATGGGCGACATCGACCTGGTCGAGATCAACGAGGCCTTCGCCTCGGTGGTGCTGTCCTGGGAGCGTGAACTGCACCCCGACATGGCCAACGTCAACCCCAACGGCGGCGCGATCGCCCTCGGTCACCCGCTCGGCGGCACCGGCTGCATCTTGACCACGAAGGCGTTGCACGAGCTCGAGCGGTCCGACCGGTCCACCGCGCTCATCACCATGTGCTGCGGTGGCGGTCTGGGTACCGGCACCATCATCGAACGCATCTGAGCGAAGCCCGCGCTCGCCGAGCCTGTCGCTGTCACTGGGCTCGGGCACAATGAACACACCTCGTCGCGGATGCGGATGCCGCGACGAGACTCGTGGCCCCCCACCGGTGATCAGCCCGTCCGATCACCCCTCCTCGCCGCCTCCGGCCTGCGCTCCGGCGCGAAGCACCACCGCACATCCGCCGGAGGTCCACCCATGTTCGTTTTCGGCTGCTCCCACGCGTCGCGTCCCACCCGCACCTTCTCCCCCCTCATCACCGTGGCCCTGCTCGTCAGCGCGGCGGTCACCGCCACGGCGTGCGCTCGCGCCGGCGCCCCGCCTGGCACCGACGCCACCACCGTCACCCGCGTCATCGATGGCGACACGATCGTCGTCGCCTCGGTCGGCGATGATCGCCACGACGTCCACGTCCGGCTGATCGGCATCGACACCCCCGAGACCAAGAAGCCCAACACGCCCGTCGAGTGCTTCGGGCCCGAGGCGTCGGCGCGATTGCACGAGTTGCTGCCCGAAGGCACCGAGGTGCGCCTGGAGGTCGATGCCGAAGCACAGGACACCTACGGCCGGGCCCTCGCCTACGTGTACCGGTCCGCGGATGACCTGTTCGTCAACGAGGCCATGGTCGCCGACGGCTTCGCGGCACAGCTCACGATCCCTCCCAACATCGCGCACGCAGAGGCGTTCACGGCGGCGGCCGCCGACGCTCGGACCCAGCGGCGAGGCCTGTGGGGTACGTGCCCCACCGCGCACAGTCCCGCCCGCTGACCGGGGCCCACCCGATCGCGCGACTATCCGACAAGACGTTTTGTCGGATAAGGTCCGGGGGCTCCTTCCCCCCGCCACCGAACGGACCCTGCCATGACCGCCCATCCGAATGCCACCGGAACCACTGCTGTCGTCACGGGGGCCGCCGGCGGTCTGGGGGCCGCCATCGCGGACCGGCTGGCCGCCCGCGGCGCGACCGTGGTGCGAGCCGATCTGGCGGGAACCGACACCATCCTCGATGTCACCGACGCGGACGCCTGCCGGGCCCTCGCCACCACCACGCAGCCGCAGATCTGGATCAACAACGCGGGCGTGCTCGGTGCCGGCCCGGCCGACACGCAGCCCGACACCGAGATCGAGCGCGTCATCCGCGTGAACCTGCTGGGGGTCATCAACGGCACCCGGGCTGCGGCCGGGGTGAT
>JBBQHT010000137.1:0-12537 GCA_038324235.1 Acidimicrobiales bacterium | reverse complement strand
GGCACGATCCGGTGGAGCGAGTCGGGTGACAGCACGTCGAGAGCAGGATCCGGATGGCGGGGTCCGAGCAGGTAGTCGACGGGTGAGCCGTGCCCCGCGGCCAACCGATCGAGCTCGGCGTGCAAGATCACGTCCTCGGCGGTGCGCGCCCGGTAGAGCACCCGCACGTCGACCTGCTTGGGGAACGCCTCGAGGAGGGCCCGCAAAGGGGTGATGCCGCTGCCTCCCGCGATCAGGACGACCCGGTTGCGGTGCCGCGAGGACGGTTGCAGGTGCCCGTAGACGCCGCTGATCGCCACCCGCGTGCCGGGGGCCACGCGGCCGATCGCTCGCGTGTAGTCGCCTTCCCCCGCCACCGTGATGCGCCAGCGGTCGCGTCGCGGCACCGCGGAGAACGAGAACGGGTGCGATTGCCACCAGCGCTCTCGGTCGAGCACCCGGAGGCGCACGTGCTGACCGGGCTGGGGGTCGAAGTCGGCGAGGTCGTTGCCGTCCAGTTCGAGGTGCAGCGCGCCCCCGCCCGCGGGCCGCACGCCCGTGATCGTCGTGCGGTGCGCGGTGACCCGCCAGAGCGGCAGCGCGACCCGATACCAGAGCACCAGACCCGCGACGAAGACGTGGAGCCAGGTCCACAGCAGCGTGGGCCAGGATGCGTGCACGAAGCTGGCCCCGGCAGACAGCTCGTGGCCGAAGGCGAGGATCACCGCGAGGTAGGCGTACCAGTGCACGAAGAGCCAGCTCTCGTACCGGAGTCGCCGGCGGATGGCCCGGATCGACGAGAGCGTGATGATGCCGAAGAGCGCCGCCGCGGCGGTCGCGGTGAGCATGTCGGGATACGACGACAGGAGCGTGCCGAGCTCGCCCCCCACCCCCGTCGCGTCCGCCGCCGCGTACCCAGCCACCGTGAACACGATGTGGAGTCCCAAGCTCGCGACCGTCATCGTGGCCACCCGGCGATGCCACACGATGCTGCGATCCGAGCCGATGACGTCGGTGACCACGGGGACGCGGGCCATCAGCGCCACGGTGAACAACGCGAACACCGACGCGTAGAGCCCGGTGAGCTGACCTGCCGCCGTGAGCACCGCACCTGCGCCCGAAGGCAGGTTGCGCGCCCAGGACACGGTGACCGCCACCAGCAGCACCAGGGCGATCGCGAGCAGGCCCTGCGCCGGGTCCGGACCGGTCGGGGCCGGGGCGGCCGGGCGGGCCGCGTGCTCCGCGACACGGGTCGTGACAGACATCTGTGCCAGTGTGCCCGACGGGCCATGACACCGTCATCGCGCCCTTGTCACAGCGCTGTCATCGCCGACCCGCGAGACTGCCGGTTGCGGCGCTGGCGTCCACGACCGATGAGGAGCTCACGTGCGGGTGTTGATCGTCGAGGACGACGAACGGCTGCGACGTCACCTCGCCCGCGGCCTCGAACAGGCCGACATGGTCGTCGACACCGCCGGTGACGGCGCGGAGGCCCTGGCGAAGGAGTCCAGCGGTACCTACGACGTCGTGGTCCTCGACCGCGACATCCCGGTGGTCCACGGCGACGACGTGTGCGCGGCGGTCGCGGCGCGGGGACGGTCCCGCATCCTGATGCTGACCGCCGCGGCCTCGGTCGACGATCGGATCGAAGGGCTCAGCCTCGGCGCCGACGACTACCTCGGCAAGCCGTTCGCGTTCGCCGAGCTCGTGCTGCGCATCCGGTCGCTGGGCCGCCGCGGCGCGCCTCCTCCACGCACCTTCGTGCACGACGACATCCGCCTCGACCCCCACCGCCGCGAGGTGTGGCGGGGGGACGCGCTGGTGCCCGTCACGGCGAAGGAGTTCGCGGTGCTCGAGCAGCTCCTGCTGGCCGACGGCGGGGTCGTCTCGACCGAGGAGCTCTTCGCCCGTGTGTGGGACGACCACGTCGATCCGCTGAGCAACGTGGTCGCCGTGACCATGGGCCGGCTGCGACGCAAGCTCGGCGAACCCGATCCCATCACCACGCTCGTGGGCGCCGGGTATCGGCTGTGAGACGGCCGCGCCTGTCCGCGCGGTGGCGCATCGCCCTCAGCTTCGGCGTGCTCTTCTTCGTCGGGGGCCTGATCATCCTGGTCCTGGTGAACGGGCTCGTCCGCACCGACCTGCTCTCCCCGTCGACCACCGCGGTGACCGTGACCGACGGCGATTCGGCCGAGCACGAGGAGCTCGAGCGCGAGGTGCGCACATCGGTCCGCAACGAGGCCCTCGAGTCGCTCCTCGTGCGGTCGGGTCTGGTGCTCGTGGGCCTCACCGTCGTGTCGGGCTTCGCCGGGTGGATCGTCGCCGGCGTGGTGCTGCGCCCGGTGCACCGCATCACCGACATCGCCCAGCGGGCTTCCACCACGAACCTCGATCAGCGAGTGCACCTCGAAGGTCCGGACGACGAGCTGAAGCAGATGGCCGACACGTTCGACTCGATGCTCGACCGCCTCCAGTCCGGCATCGATGCACGTCGCCGGTTCTCGGCCAACGCGGCGCACGAGCTGCGCACGCCCCTCACCGTGATCCGCACCGCCACCGAGGTGGGGCTCGCCGGCCCGGAGGCGCCGTCGCCTGAAACCCTCGCCGAGGTGGCCGCCGACATCCGGTCGGCGACGATCCAGGCCGAGCAGCTCATCGAGCGGCTGCTCGAGCTCGCCCGCAGCGAGCACGGCGTCCAGCAGTCCGACGTCATCGACATGCGCGCCCTCGTCCAGGACGCGCTCAACCAGGTCGAGCCCGCCGCGCGCGCCCGGGATCTGGTGGTGCAGGCGGACCTCGTCCCGGCGAGCGTCCGCGGCGATCCGACCCTCATCGACCTGGCCGTGGCGAACCTGCTCACCAACGCGGTGCGGTACAACCGCGACGGCGGCACGCTCCGCGTCGAGACGCGGGCGCAACCGGGCGCGGCCGTCGTCGAGATCACCAGCGACGGGGACACGATCTCCGCCGACGGGGTCGCCGAGTTGGTGCGGCCGTTCGTGCGCGGCGAGGGCGCACGCCTCGGCGACGGCTCCCAACGGGGGGCCGGCCTCGGTCTCAGCATCGTGCAGGCCGTCGCTGATGCGCACGGTGGGACCCTGGCGCTCGCGGCGCGGCCCGAGGGCGGGTTGCGGGTGACCCTCACGCTCCAGTCGAGCGGGCCCACCGGCTGACCCGATCTCGACGGCGCCCGGATCAGCCGCGCGGGGTCGGTAGGTGCCACCCCAACGACCACAGGCCGAGGAGCAGGCCGCCCATGATCGAGCCGGCGACGATCGCGACTCGCGCCCCCCGACCGGCGACCTTGGTGCTGGTCCGCCAGTCGGCGCTCGCCAGCGCCGGCGTCTTGCGCACGTGCCCGAGCACGTGGATCGTCATGCACCCGAACCAGGCCACGAAGCTGGCCTTGTGCCCCAGCTCGGACCACGCCGGACGGGGATCGAGCACGGTCTCGGCGATGCCGGTGGCGAGCACGGCGACCGAGGTGAGCACCACGAACGGGCCCACCAGGCGCAGGAGCCACATCGGCGGGCCCCGGTCGACGTAGGCCGGATCACCCAGGTAGTAGCGCGAGAAGCGGTAGCCGGTGGTCGCGACCTTCGCCAGCACGGGCGGCACGAGCACCATGCCGATGAACACGTGGATCGGGAGCGTCGACTTCACGTGCAGGAGGATCGTCAGCCCCTCGGCGGCGAACAGCAGGAGCAGCACGACCCCGAGGGTGGCGGTGAGGCGCTCGTTGGCGAGCACACCGTCGCGCGGGCGGGTGTCGGGGAGCGAGCGCGGGTCGAGCGGATCACGGGTCGCTCGAGGGGAATCCTGGGTCGCCACGGCCTGACTGTCCCACAACGGCGATGACACCTCCGTGACAGCCCCGATAGCCCCCCGTCACGATCCGGGCCGGGCCGGTCGAGGGTCCGCGCCAACGCGGGTGGACGGCGCCGGCTGCACGGTTCAGACTGCGGCATGCACCTCGAGACCCCGATAGGCCTGGCGGTCGACATCGCCGACGACGGCACCGTGCGCGTGGGCTGGGGCGAACCGGACTGGTTCGGCCCTGGCACCACCTCCATCGTCGCCGCGCCGCAGTCACCGGCGGCGATCACCGACGACCTCGGTCGCGCCACCTCGGTGGTCGTGGGCGACGGCGATGTGCGCGTCTCGGTGCGGGCCTATGCCGAGCGGGATCTACTCGTGTTCCGGATCGAGGCGGGCGCCGACCTCGCCGGGCTCGCCACCGGCGCGTTCGACCAGCCGTGCGTCGCCTGGCCGTTGTTCTCCCCGGCCGGCCGCGCCGAGGGCGGCGCGCCCGACGGCCTGCGGGCCCTGGCGTTCCAGCACTGCGAGTTCGGACTGCCGAGCAACGCCGGCGCCGACCTCGACGGCTTCTTCTTCCTGCCGCACCGACCGCCGACGGGCTGGCCGCTCCTGCTCAGCGCCCCCGATGGACGCACGTTGCTCGTCGCCCCCCTCGACCACTTCCACGAGCAGACGATCGGCCTCAACGACGCGACCGTGCGCGCCGGCTGGCACGGCGACCTCGACTCGGTGCCGGCCGGGTTCAGCACGGACCTGGCCGTGATCGCCGGCGCGGGCGCCCGAGCGTGCCTCGACACCTGGGGCCACCTGCTCCTCGAGCGGGCCCACACCGTGCGGCCCGGCCGGTGGCCCGACGCTCTCGGCTCCCGTCCCTCGTACTGGACCGACAACGGGGCGGCCTACTGGTACCGGACCGAACCCGGACTCGATCCTGCGGGTTCGGTCGTCGCCGCCGTGGAGCAGCTGCGGGCCGACGGTGTCCCGATCGGCGCGGTGCAGCTCGACTCCTGGTTCTACCCGCACGCCGAGCTGCGTCCGTTCGACACCGCCGCGTGGGAGGTCCCACCGACAGCAATGATCGCCTGGGAGGAACGCGACGACGTCCTGCCCGCCGGCATCGTCGACCTGCGCCACCGGCTCGGGGATCCGCCGTTGGTGGCCCACATCCGCCACCTCTCGTCGGACGCGCCCATCGCCGCCGCGGTCCCGGTGCACGTCGACGGTCCGTACGCGGCGCCCGCCACTCCCGAGGCGTACGAGCGCTGGTTGGACCAGTGCGTGGCCTGGGGGGTCGAGACCTTCGAGCACGACTGGTTGGTCGAGGTCTTCTTCGGTGTCCGCGGCCTGCGCGAGCGGCCCGGTCTCGCCCAGGCGTGGCAGGAGGGCATCGATCGGGCGGCCCGCGATCGCGGCATCACCCTGCAGTGGTGCATGGGCACGCCCGCAGACCTCGCCCAGACCACGACCCTGACCCAGGTCACCTCCGTGCGCACGTGCGGCGACCACGGCTACATCGCGACCGCGGGCCAGCTGTGGGCCTGGTTCTGCACGACCAACGCGCTCGCCCGCGCCCTGGACCTCATGCCGTTCAAGGACGTCTTCCGCGCCGACCCCGACGTCGCCGGCGACAACGGCGAGCCCGAAGCGCTCCTCTCGGCGCTGTCGACGGGGCCCGTCGGGCTGGGCGACCGGGTCGGCCGCATGGATCCTGCGCTGGCCCTGCGCACCTGCCGCGCGGATGGGTTGCTCATCAAGCCGCACGTCCCCATCGCCGCCACCAGCACCTCGATGCTGGCCAACACCGGCTTCCGCAACCACCTCATGGTGGCGGAGTGCTACTCGGACCATCCCGCCGGTCGGTGGGCGTACGCGCTCGCGGCCCACGCCCATCCCGGGGAGGAGCTCACGACCGGCGCGATCGAGCTCGGCGAGCTGGGTGAGAGCACCCCGCTCGGCGACGTCATCGCGTGGGACTGGCGGGCCGGCACGGCCACCCGCCTCGGCCCCGGCGGTCGGTGGCCGCTTGCGCTCGGTCGAGAGGAGTGGGCCTACCTCGTCCTCGCGCCGATCCTGCCGGGCGAGATCGCCGTCATCGGCGACACGTCCAAGTTCGTCACCGCCGGCGATGCGCGCGTCGAGGTGGCGACGATCGACGGCGGGGTGCGGCTGGTGGTGAAGGGCGCCGGCGAAACGGTGACGATCACCGGTTGGGCGGCGTCGGCCCCCACCGTTGACGGGACGGCGATCCCGCACGATCGCGTCAGCGGCGTGTGGACCACGAGCGTCACGGTGCCGAGTCGCGGCTGGGCCACCGTCGACCTCGACATCGGCGCACTGGTGCCGTGACCGGGACGATGGCGCGGCACCTGGGCCGCAGTCGGCGAGGGTGGAGCCGGTGCTGGCTCTTCGTCAATGGATGTCGCTCCTGTCGCTCAGCGCGGGGGTGAGGTGGCCGCCGGAGCGGATGTGCCCGGCTTGGGCCGGGCCTGGCTGACAGGCGGCGTGCGCGTCGAGGTCGGTGGCGCGGACGCGGGAGTCGGGCTGGCGGGCACTTGGTCCGTCGCCGCGCACCCGCTGAGGCACACGGCGATGCCTAGCGCCAAGGGCGCCACCCGGCGACGCAAGCCCCGGCCGGGGACCGCGTCGGGTGATCGCAGCCCCCGTCTGGCGGTGGAGGGACTCGGTGGCTGGAAGGTGGACGAGATCATGGCCTCACCGGATGGGTTCAGGGAGCACCGGCGACGCCTGCGAGCAGGAGGCCGAGCTCGGTTGGGATGGGTCTTCATGATGGGCGGTAGGGGCAATGGGAGTTCGGTGGCGGGAGGACGAGGTTGATCATGTAGTTGCCGCCCGCTGGCTCGACACAGTCGGGCGACACGCCGGTCCAGGCGACGTGTTGGCCGCCTTCGTAGGTCAGGAGCACGGATCCGGGGATCGCATCGTGCATCCGTTGTGACCACACATAGGGCGTGGCAGGGTCGTGCACGGACCGATGAGCCGGGGAGGCCGCCGCCAGTGTCGCGCCGATCACGCCCAACACGACCAGACCGGGCAAGGAACTCACCGCGGTTGATCCTGACAAGCGGCATGGTCGCGACAGCTGCACTCGATCGTTGTCGCCAGGGGTACCAACCGCAGGTGGTGCCCCCGACGCGTTCGTGGCTGTGTCAGCGATCCTCTTTCGAATAAGCTGGTTCCCAACCCAAGACGACTCGAGCGAGATGGTCCTCGCCGCAATCGCACCGGTACGCCTGGTCGTGGGCGCCCTCGCCCCGGCCTCGGACCCTCCATCGGGACTGTCCCCTGCTCGCTTGAGGCGGGGGCCCGTCAGCGCGGCCGAATCCGAGCTACTCGGAGCTGGATGCGTCCTGGGTCGGGCCCGCGATGGTGTCGGAACCGAGCACATGCTCGGTTGCGGCCTCCCACGACGGCGCGGACCCGAGGAGGTCGGCGGGCTCCAGTTCCAACAACGCGTCGATACCGACCTGCACCAGGCGAGCGCGGACCTCGGCCCGGTCACGATTGGTCACTGCGAGCCATGACGCGGTGCCTCTACCTGTCGGCGACGGCCGCGGACGACGTGGGCCCCGTCCCGAGCGCGATCCCTCCGGGCGCCGAGCATCACGATGACCGCCCGGTCCCGCGCGGCGAGCCCCATCCGTCGCCTCATCTGTCGAACTCCCGTGTCGACCCAGCCGGACATCCGGCTGCGAGCGCAACGGCTGTGCGGACCGAAGATCGGCCGACTGAGGATCAGGCGAGCGGGCGACCGAAGGGCAGCGTGTCCTGCCAGGTGCGCAGGAACGCCTCGGCCCGGTAGCACGCCGCCAGCAAGGGCCCGTCCTCGTGGCCGAGCACCTCGTCGAGCACGGCCCCCACGTGCTCGGCGACGACGAGTCGCACGTCGTCGAGCGTGGCGCCCTCTTCGGGAAACGACGCGAACATCGGACCGGCGATCGTGACGAAGTCCGGCAAGGTGATCGTGCCCGCCCGTCGGAGCATGGCGAGCGCCTTCGCGGTGACCGGCACCGGTCCGGTCGGGACGACGACCTTGGCCGTGACGGCGCCGGCGCCGGCATCGGTGAGCGCTCCGGTCTTGGAGCCCACGCACAGCACGTCCACCGGTGCCCCGAAGATCTTCCAGGCCGGCGTGACCTCGGCCCCGAACTGCTCGATTGCCGCCGGGCCGTGCTCGGCGAGCGCGCCGAGCAGCGCGTCGGCGTCGATCCCGTCGCCGACCGCGATGGCCCCCTTGGCCGTGGCGACGGCGGTGATGCGGGCCCCCCGGGCCGCGAGCTCGGAGACCACGCTGCTCGTCGTCGCGTCGAGACCCTCGATCGCGACCGTCACCCCGTCGAGCGCATCCCGACCGAGTGCCTTGGTCGCCGCCACCGCGACGCCGGTGCCGAGCAACGAGTGCCCCTCGGCCACGTCCAGGCTCTGGCGAGGGTCCGCGGCCCGCAACGACGCGAGGTCGTTCTCGGACAACCCCTTGCCCGGTTCGGTCAGGAACACGCCCTCTTGCACCATCGGCTCGACCTCGGCCACGAAGGCCGCGATCGCGGGCTCCCGCGCGTCGGGCGTCGCGTTGATGCCCGCCGACGCCCCACCGGCCTGCTGCTCGAGCGTCGCGAAGAGGTACGTCGTCGACCGGGCGAGCAAGGTGGCGCCGTCCACCAGGATCTTCGGCGCGAGCCGGGTGATTCCGATGTTGTGCGGCGCGTCATCCAGATCGAAGACGATGAAGGCGTCGGTCCCGTCGAGCTTGTGGATCCTCACGGCGGGCATCCTACGCGTTCGGGGTACCCGGGCCGAGCTGAGCGCGAGGTCCCGGCAGCAGCTCGGCCGGTCCCCAACCGGCCACGACGACACGGTCACGCCCTGACGACTTCGCCTGGAGCAGCGCCGCATCCGCCAGGCCGACGACACGTTCGAAGGAGTCCGCCTGCCCGGACGACGCCACGCCGAAGCTCACCGTGAACAGGGGCAGGCGGGTGCCGCGCAACATCTCGGCGAGCCCACTGCGCACCCGTTCCACGACCATCACGGCCTCCTCGACCTCGCAGTCCGGCAGCACCAGCACGAACTCCTCGCCGCCGTAGCGACACGCCAGATCGGCGGGACGCACCATCTCGATCACGGCCGCGGCGAACGCCCGCAGGGCCCGGTCACCCACGGTGTGCCCGTGCGTGTCGTTGAGCCTCTTGAAGTGGTCCAGGTCGCCGTAGGCCACGCAGTAGGGCGAACCCGCCTCGATCATGCGGCGGATCGAGTTCTCCAGGCTGCGCCGGTTGAGCAGCCCGGTGAGCGGATCCGTGCGCGCCTGGTTCTCGGACTCCGCGAACGCGCGCAGCATGCCGATGCGCTCCCCCGCCCGCCGCGCGATCAGATCCAAGTCCACGAGGACCTTGGCGGGGACCTGGCCCTCGGCCATCGTCGTGTGGATCACGCCGATCGACTTGCCCGCCACGCTCACCGGTTGGCACACCGCCCCGCACCGATCGCCGTCGCGGTCCCGCAGGTAGGGACACGAGTCGAGATCCTGCGAATGGGCGAACACGAGGGTGTCGCCGCGGTGCGACGCCGGGCACTCGGACGGTGAGACCACGCCACATCCCGGCTTCCGGCCTGCGGGATCCGTCGTCAGGACCCGCCGAAAGTGGGCCACGCTCGAATCGGCGATGAGCAGCTCGGCGGGTTGATCGCCGAGGTTCTCCTGGAGCGCCTGCTCGACGATCGCGTAGGCACCGGATTCGGAACCGGCCATCTCGAAGGCCCGGTTCAGCTGGGCCTCCAGCTTGGATCGCCGGGCCTCCTCACTGCGGTGGGCCTGGTCGGCCCGGCGGGTGCGCTCGGCCCGACGCGCCGAGCCGTAGGCGATCATCGAGACGGGCACCGCGACCGCGATCATGGTCGCGAACACCAGCCAGATGTTGCGCACCCCATCGTCGCCCGCCGACGCAGCCTGGCTGATCTGCTCGGTGGCGAGGGGTGCGTAGAAGTCGCGATCGAGCTCGCCGGTCACGTCGATCGCTTCCTGCTGGATCTGACGGAGTCGAACGAAGTTGGGGTCGTACCACAGCGGCGCCGTGTCCTCGGCGTTGATCATCAACAGGCCGACCGGTCCTTCGAGGCGCTGCAACTCCGCGGTGAGGGCGTCGTAGCGGTCCCAGAGCGCCCGCTCGCCCGGCAGCTGGAGAGACCGCGCCTCGAACGCTCGCCAGTTGTCGTCGTTGAGGCTGAGCTGGCGCCGCACCTCTTCGAGGTAGAGCACCCGCTTCACGTGATCGGGCTCGGTCATGAGGTTGATGAACTTCGACTGGGTGGCGCCGAGGCCCTGCTGGACGGCCAGCAGGTTGTCCCGCGCCGGCTGCACCTGCGCCTGCATCGTCGTGACGGGCGCGCCGACTCGGTGCATCGAGGAGACCGCGACCACGAGGACCGCGCCGCACGACACCAGGACCGCGAGCGCGACGAGCAGCACCTTCCGATGGGGCGCAAGGTCACGAAAACGAGAGTCCACCTTCACCTCGGTCCCTCCTTCCGCCGTCTCGCCGCCCCCACCTGTCTACCGGACCCGGGCCGGCGATGACAGGCAAAGGTCAGCTGCGCGAAACAGGGGACCGGTCGAGGCCTCCAACGGAAGGCCTATGATCAGCGCGGCAGTTGGAACCAGCGTGAGAGGTGGGCCGCGCGCATGAGCGATCCGGGCAACGCCGACAACCCAAGGGTGCTCGTCGTGGACGATGCCCCCGAGTTCATCGAGATGCTCGTACCCCTGCTCGAACGCGAGGGCTACATCACCGAGACCGCCCGCGATGGCGAGGCGGCGATCAGCGCGGCCCGCTCGTTCGTGCCCGACGTGATCGTCCTGGATCTCGGCCTGCCCAAGGTCGACGGTGTGGACGTGTGTCGGCAGGTGCGCAGCTTCTCCGACGCCTACGTCATCATGCTGACCGCCCGCTCCGACGAGGTCGATCGCGTCGTGGGACTCGAGGTGGGCGCCGACGACTACATGACCAAGCCGTTCTCGCCGCGAGAGCTCGTGGCCCGGGTGCGCGCCATGCTGCGCCGGCCGCGTGCGGCCATCGCCGTGGACACCGACGAAGCTCAGCTCCGACGGTTCGAGGATCTCGAGGTCGATCCGATGGCGCACACCGTGCGGGTCAGCGGCGGCGAGGTGCAGCTGACCCGGATCGAGTTCGATCTGCTCGAAGCGCTCACCTCCAAGCCCACGATGGTGTTCTCGCGGGCCCTGCTGCGCGAACGCGTGTGGGGCCCGGATTGGTACGGCGACGACCACGTGGTCGACGTGCACATCGCGAACCTGCGCAAGAAGATCGATCAGCGCCAAGCCGACAGCCGCATCCGCACCGTCCGCGGCGTCGGGTACCGGATGGCATCGGTCTGATGCCCGCCTGATCGCGTCGGTCGCTCACGCCACGATGTGGGCGACCTGCTCCTCGAACACGCTGTGGAGCGCCGCGGTCGATTGGTAGGCCACGAGCGCCAGCTCCCGGGCGTCGGGGGAAAGCTCTCCGTCGAGTAGCAGCTCGAGCGCCCCGAGGATCCCGTGCAGCGGCGTGCGCACCCGATGGCACAAGTCCGCGAGCAGGGGCGCGGCCATCGTGTCGATGACAGGATCGATCTCGTCGCAGCTCGTCAGCGCGTCTTCCACCCAATGAGCAAATCAACGGCGCGCCGGGTTTGTCGACAGATCCGGTGTGATATTGACCGGATCTTGATCAGTTGCGAACGCCGTTCACGGCTTTGCCACGGACGCGCCCGCCTCGCGCTCGAGGCGGCGCACCTCGACGGCCATGGCCTGGGCGACGGCGGACGCACCGGCGCGCACATCGTCCACGCCAGGCCCACCACCGCGAGGAGCCGAGAGGCGGGCGCGCTGCTCGAGCTCGAGGCAGCACGACGCGAGCGACACCGCCCCCACGGTGGCGCTGGTGGACTTGAGGGTGTGCGCCGCGGCCGCGAGGGCGGTCCGGTCGCCGCCACTCGTCGCCGCGGCGATCGCGTCGACCCGACCGGGCAGCTCGCGCAGGTAGGTGCGCACCACCGTGACCACGAGCAAGGGATCGGCGAGCTCGGCGACGAGCCGGTCGAGCACCGCCGCGTCGATCGCCGGGGCCCGATCAGCCGTGCCCCCGGACGCCGCGATGTCCGCCCCCGGGGGCGACCCCTCGTCCTCCACGGTCCCGGTCGCCATCGCCATCGGTGACGGTGACGGTGACGGTGTCGGTGTCGGTGTCGGCGTGGGCCTCGGGATCGGGATCGGGATCGGTGCCGGCCTAGGCGGTGCCAGCGGAGGCGCGCTGCTCGGCATCAGCGTGATCGTCGCGAACGCGATCAGCCCGGAAGGCGTCGTTCCGGTGACCGTGTACTGCGTCCCGGACTTGGGCGGCGTGCGCCCGGGTGTCCCGGACAGTACGCCGGTGCTGGGGTCCAGCACGAGGGGCTTGGGGTCGGGGTCGATGGTGTACTTCACGGGCAGTCCGCCGAAGCCACTGGCCGTGAGGGGCTTCGTCGACGGGATGGCTGGTCCGGCCGCCACGTTGTACAGCACCTGCTTGGCGGGCGCCAGGGAGCCGGGGACGGTGATCCAGATCCACGCGGTGGCCGTGCCGCCGTTGGCGTCTTTCGCAGTGATCTCGTAGTGCATGGCCGATTGCGCGCGCGTGGGTGCGGTCCCGCTCCAGACACCCTTGCTGCTCAGCGCGATCG
>JBBQHT010000136.1:0-12588 GCA_038324235.1 Acidimicrobiales bacterium | reverse complement strand
GCTGTACATCGGCCTGGCCGAGGACATGTACGTCGTCGCCAGCGAGCCCTACGGCGTGATCGAGGAGACCGACACCTACCTGCGCATGGACGGCGAGACCCAGGCCGATCCCGACAACCCCGCGACGCGGGGCCAGGTGGTCGTGCTCGACGCCCACGGCGCCGGCACGATCGAGGGGCTCACCCGGCTGGCCTACGACGGCGCGAGCCTGCCGGTCTCGGCCGCCGATCTCGCGACGGCGTCCATCACGACGCGAGACATCGACCGGGGTGCCGCACCGCACTACCTGCTCAAGGAGATCTCCGAAGCGCCGTCGTCGTTCCGCAAGACCCTGCGCGGCAAGCTCCTCGAGCGCGACGGTGCCCTGCGGGTCGTGTTGCCCGACGAGACGCTCCCCGCCGACGTGCGAGCCTCGCTCCGCGACGGCTCGATCCTGCGCATCCTGGTGATCGGGCAGGGCACGGCCGCGGTGGCCGGCCAGAGCCTGGCCGTCGCGCTCAACGAAGCCGTCGAGCACGGCCGGTTCGAGGTGCACGCCAAGCTGGCCACCGAGCTCTCCGGCTTCGAGCTGCGTGAAGACATGTCCGACACCCTCGTCGTCGCGGTCAGCCAGTCGGGCACCACCACGGACACGAACCGCACGGTCGATCTCGTGCGCTCGCGGGGTGCGAAGGTGATCGCGATCGTGAACCGGCGCGGCAGCGATCTCACCGACAAGTCCGACGGTGTCCTCTACACGTCTGACGGTCGTGACGTCGAGATGTCCGTGGCCTCCACGAAGGCGTTCTACAGCCAGATCGCGGCGTCGTTCCTGCTCGGCTTCGCGATCGCCGGCGAGGTCGGCTTCGCCCGGGACTTCGACGGTGCCGAGGTGCTCGCGGCGCTGCGCGACCTGCCCGCCGCGATGGAGCGGACGATCGCGTTGCGACCCGAGTTGGCCGCGGCGGCCCAGCGCTTCGCCCCGAGCCGGCGCTACTGGGCGATCGTGGGCAACGGCGTCAACCGCATCGCCGCCCAAGAGGTCCGGATCAAGCTGTCCGAGCTCTGCTACAAGTCGATCGCCTGCGATGCGACCGAGGACAAGAAGCACATCGATCTGTCCTCCGAGCCGCTCATCCTCGTGTGCGCCGCGGGGCTGTCGGGCTCGACCGCGGACGACGTGGCCAAGGAGGTCGCGATCTACCGGGCGCACAAGGCGGCCCCGATCGTGTTCGCGACCGAGGGCGAGGAGCGGTTCTCGGCCGCCCTCCAGGCGATCCTCGTGCCGGCCACCCATCCCACGCTCGCCTTCGTGCTGTCCGCGATGGCCGGGCACCTCTTCGGGTACGAGGCGGCCCTGGCGATCGACGCGCTGGCCCGGCCGCTGCGCGAAGCGCGCGGCGCGATCGAAGCGGCGGTCACCGCGGCGGGTTCGGCCGGGGGCGACCCCGACCGGCTGCTCGACCGGCTCGATCCGAAGCTCGAACCTGTCGTGACCAAGTTCTTCGAGGGCCTGCGCGCCAACGACTACAACGGCCACCTCGAGGCGAGCACCGCAGTGCGCCTGGCATCGCTGTTCCGGTTCGCCCTCGGCGTGCTGCCCCTCGACGCCTACCAGATCGAGTACGGGCGCCAAGGGACGCCGAGCGTCGTGATCGAAGACCTCACGGCCGCGCTCACCCGCGCCATCGAGGAGCTCACCCGGCCGGTCGACGCGATCAAGCACCAGGCCAAGACCGTCACGGTCGGCATCTCGCGCTCGGACGAGACGTTGCTGCAGGTCGGTCTGGTCAAGGAGGTCCTCGCCGCCGGTGTGGCCCGCGATCGCCTCACCTACGGCTCGCTGCGAACCCTCGCCAGCCTCGATCCGCTGGTGCGTGAGATCCTCGGATACACCCGCTACGGCATCGAAGGGCGCGTCGACGGCCCTGCCGACGAGCTGGGTGATGTCACGGTGTCCATCGTCGACCGCGGCGGGATCGGCCGGGAGCTGCGCAGCCGCACCGACGACAACCCGGTGCTGCGCGGCACCAAGCACCGGGTGGCCGCCGAGCGAGTGGTCACCCTGGCCAAGGGCCGTAGCGACGGGCGCACCGTGCTCATCGTGCCCGAGGTGAAGGACAAGTACGCCACGGGTCTGACGCTGCTGCACGTCACCTTGCGCGACGACCTGCCGCTCACCTCCCTGCGCACCGTCCTGCAGGGGTACCGCGGCCGGTACAACGCGCTCAAGGATGTCGTGACCGAGACCGAGCCGACCTTCCGCGACGACCTGCTCACCCAGATCCCGGTGGTCGAGCTCATGACCGCGCCGCTGTACGACCTGGCTGATCACTGGCGCTCGTGATCGGCATCGGGGTCGACCTGGTCGAGCTCGACCGGTTCCGGGTGTCGCTGGCCCGCACGCCGGGGCTGATCACGCGGTGCTTCACCGAGGACGAGCAGGCGTACTCGCGTGCCCGGCGGGACCCCACGGAGCGCTTCGCCGTGCGCTTCGCGGCGAAGGAGGCGGTCATGAAGGCGATGGGGGTCGGCCTGGGTGCGGTGCGCATGGTCGACATCGAGGTCGTGCGCGCCTCGTCGGGCCGTCCGTCGCTCGTGCTGCACGGGTCGGCGGCTGAGCTGGCCGAGTCCCAGGGCATCGTCGAGTGGAAGATCACGCTGACCCACACCCGGCACCTGGCCGAGGCCATCGCCGTGGCGCTGGGGAAGGCGCCGACATGATCCCGGTGGTCACCCCAGAGGAGATGGGTGCGGTCGATCGAGCGGCGGTCGAGCCGGTCGAGGTGCTGATCGGACGCGCCGGGGGCGCGGTTGCCCGCGCCGCGATCGACCTGCTCGGCGGCACGTACGGGCGGCGGGTCGTCGTGGTCGAGGGCAAGGGCAACAACGGGAACGACGGCCGGGAGGCCGCGCGGCGGTTGCGGGCGCGCGGCGTGGCGGTCACCGAGATCGATGCCGCGACCGCGCACGAGATGGGGCAGGCGGGCGCCCCGTTGCCCGAGGCCGATCTGCTGATCGACGCGGCGTACGGCACCGGGTTCCGGGGCGAGTGGGTGGCGCCGGCGTGGTCCTCGTCGCTGCCGGTCCTCGCCGTCGACATCCCGTCCGGGGTGGACGGGCTGACCGGGGCCATCGGTGCAGGCTCGAGGGTCTGGCGCGCCGATCGGACGGTCACCTTCGCCGCGCTCAAGCCCGGCCTGGTGCTGGGCGCCGGGCGCGAGCGCGCGGGCGAGGTCACCGTCGCGGACATCGGCCTCGACGTCTCGGCGGCCCGGGCCCACGTGCTCACCCTGGACGGCGCACGGGCGGCGATCGCGGCCCGCGCCGCCGATGCGCACAAGTGGCAGTCCGCCGTGTGGGTCATCGCCGGCAGCCCCGGCATGGCCGGTGCCGCCGCACTCGTGTGCGGGGGTGCCCAGCGCGCGGGAGCGGGCTACGTGCGGGTCAGCACGCCAGGAGGGTTGGGCGAGGCGACGGCGGCGATCCCGATCGAGGCGGTGCACGTGGACCTGCCGGCGACGGAATGGGCGGCTTTGGTGACCGATGGGCTCGCTCGCTTCGCCGCGCTCGTGATCGGCAACGGGCTCGGGACCCCGCCGGGCACGGCCGCGCAGATCCGGGCGGTGCTGGCCGCGGCGACGGCCGCGGGGGTCCCGGCTGTGGTGGACGCCGACGGGCTGAACGCGCTCGCTCCACTCGGGCCGGCGGCCGAGGTGTTCGACGCGGACCCGCGGCGGATCCACACGCCCCACGACGGTGAGTACGAACGGTTGGTCGGAGCGCCGCCCGGGGCCGATCGGCTCGCCGGCGCTCGCCTCCTGAGCGCCCGCACGGGTGGCGTGGCGCTGCTGAAGGGTGCGACCACGGTGGTCGCGGCGCCCGACGGCCGGGTCCTGCTGTCGCTGACCGGCGACGCCCGCCTCGCCACCGCCGGGACCGGTGACGTTCTGGCGGGCATCATCGGTGCCCTGGCGGCCCGCGGGCTCGACCCGTTCGTCGCGGCGGCCGCCGGTGCGGTCATCCACGGTGCGGCCGGCGCCCTAGGCTGGACCGAAGGCCTGGTGGCCGGCGATGTCATCGCCCTGCTGCCCACTGTCCTCGACGAACGAACCGCCCGGCGCCCGGCCGGGCCGTCCTGACCGGAGAACCCATCCCATGCTGCGTGACCTCCCCGTGCGCGATCTGATGACCACCGACGTCGTGACGTTCGCCGGTGAGCAGAACGTGCAAGACGCGATGCGCACCCTCGTCGAGCGAGATGTCGATGCTGGACCCGTCGTCGACGAGAACGACCACCCGATCGGCATGTTCAGCACCAGCGATGTCATCGTCGAGGAGGCGCGCCTGCACTTCCCGACCATCGTCAACTTCCTCGGCGTCAACGTCGCGTTGCCATGGCACGACAAGGAGCTCGACGAGTCGGTGGCCAAGGCCCTCGGCGAGTTCGTCTCCGACGTGATGGCCACGCCGGCGGTCACCGTCGAGGCCACCGACACGGTCGAGGACGCGGCGACCGCGATGCACGACAACAAGGTGTCGCGCCTGCCGGTCGTCAACAGCGCCGGCCGGCTGGTCGGGATCATCGCCCGGCGCGACATCGTGCGGGCCATCGTCCTGGGCCTCGGTGAGCCGGACGAGCCGGCGGACGAGTCCGGCGATGCCGACGACGACGAGGACGAGTTCACCGAGATGCTCGAGGCCCGGGCCGACGAGGACGAGGCCGAGGCGCCTGACGGCTCGGCACCGAGCGCGGAGTAGCCGCCGATGCGCGCCGCTCGCGCGGATGTCGATCTGGGGGCGATCGCCCGCAACATCGAGACCTTGGCCGTCCACGTGGCGCCCGCCTCGGTGTGCGCGGTGGTCAAGGCCGACGGCTACGGCCACGGCGCGATCGCCGTCGGGCAGGCGGCGATCGAAGCGGGCGCCTCCTGGCTGGCGGTCGCGCTGATCGAAGAGGGTGCCGTGCTGCGCAAAGCCGGCATCACCGCGCCGATCCTCCTGCTCTCCCAGCCCCGCCTCGACGACTTCGACGCCGCGGTGCACTACGACCTCCGGCTCGCGGTGTACACCGCGGAGGGCGTCGAGGCCGCCTGCGACGCCGCGGCCGCCGAGGGCAAGACGGCGCTGGTCCACCTGAAGATCAACACCGGCATGAACCGCGTCGGCGCCCCACCTGAACAGATCTTGGATCTCGCCGAGCGCATCACCAAGCGACCCGAGCTCGAGCTCGAGGCGCTCTGGACCCACTGCGCGGTGGCCGACGAACCCGGCAACGACTTCACCGACCGCCAGCTCGACGTGTTCGACCAGGCCGTGGCCTCGCTGGAGCGGGCCGGGTTGCGCCCGCCGATGCTCCATGCGGCCAACTCGGCAGCCGCCATCGATCATCCCCGCGCCCGCTACGACATGGTCCGGTGCGGCATCGCCACCTACGGCCTGGCCCCGTCACCCGCCCTGGCCGGTCGGGTCGCGCTCGACCCGGCCCTCCGGCTGCGCGCCGAGGTGGCCATGGTCAAGCGCGTGGCGGCCGGCGATCGCATCTCCTACGGGTTGCGCCACGAGTTCGATCGCCCCACGACCGTGGTCACGGTGCCGATCGGGTACGCCGACGGCGTGCCCCGCCGGCTGGCCGCGGCGGGGGGCGAGGTCCTGGTCGCGGGGCGCCGGCACCCGATCGTCGGCGTCATCACGATGGACCAGCTGATGGTGGACGTCGGGGACACCGCGGTCGAGGTCGGCGACGATGTCGTGCTCATCGGGCCCCAGGACGGCGAGGCCATCGCCGTCGACGAGTGGGCCGAGCGGCTGGACACGATCGGCTACGAGATCGTGTGCGGCATCGGGCCTCGCGTGCCTCGCTTCTACCGACGGTCGTGACCGCGCGGCGCTCCCGCATCCTGGTGCTCGAGCCGTGGTACGGCGGGAGCCACGCCGCCTGGGCCGACGGGCTCGCCGCGCACAGCCGGCACGACATCACGCTGGTGACCCTGGAGGCATCGTTCTGGCGGTGGCGCATGCGGGGGAGCGCGCTGACGTTGGCTCGCCTCGTCGCCGACGTGGCCGCTCGCGAGGGCCCCCCGGATCTGGTGGTCGTGTCGGACTTCACCGATCTTGCGGCGTTCGCCGGGTACACGCGGCGCACCTTGGCCGGGGTGCCCATCGCGCTGTACCTGCACGAGAACCAACTCGTGCACCCACCGTCGCGCACCGGTGAGGCCGACGAGCTGTACGCCACGATCAACTGGACGAGCCTCGTGGCCGCGGATGCGGTGTTCTGCAACTCGGCGTTTCATCGCAACGCCCTGCTGGGCGCGCTCCCGGGGTTCCTCGGCCTGGCTCCGGATCACGCGCTGCTCGACGAGGTGGCCGGCGTCGCCGCGAAGACCTCGGTGCTGCCGGTCGGCTTCGAGCTCGATGATCTGCTCGCCGGCGGGCGCACCGATGGGCGGGGACGGGGGGCGGGCGGTAAGGATGTCGGTTCGGGTGGGGCCGCGCCGCTCATCGTGTGGAACCAGCGCTGGGACCACGACAAGGATCCCGAGGCGCTGTTCCGCGTGCTGCGGGCGCTCGCTCGCGACGGTGTGGCCTTCCGTTTCGCGCTGGCCGGCGAGAACCGGAGGCACGATCCCCAGGAGTTCGATGCGGTGGTGCAGGCGCTCGGTGCGCGCGTCGAGCACGTCGGCTGGCTCGCCCGGCCCGAGTACGTGGACCTGTTGCTGCGCTCGGACGTGGTGGTCTCGACCGCCCGCCACGAGTTCTTCGGCATCGCGGCGGTCGAGGCCATGGCGGCGGGCGTGGTCCCGTTGCTTCCGGACCGGCTCAGCTACCCCGAGCTTGTCCCGTCTGTGTTCCACCCCGCCTGCCTGTACCCCGCCCGGCTCTACGACCACCTGCATGCGGTCCTCACGGATCTCGCCGGAGCGCGAACCAAGGTCGAGGGCCTGCGAGCGTCCATGGGCCGCTTCGCGTGGCCGGCCGTGATCCGGGCGTACGACGACGCGTTCGACAGCGTGATCGAGCGCGACCGTCGCCCGGCGCCTGATCGTCCCGGCTCCTGACCGCACCCCCGTTCGGAGGGATTAGCCTGCACTGCCGTGCCTCCTGTCGCTCTCGAAGTCCTCCGCGCTGACGCGCTCGGGTGCACGGCGTGCGCGCTGGCCGATCTCGGGCGTAGCCAGGTGGTGTTCGGGGTGGGCGACAGCGCCACGGACCTGCTGTTCGTCGGGGAGGCACCGGGGGCCGAGGAAGACAAGCTCGGCGAGCCGTTCGTCGGCCGGTCGGGCAAGCTGCTCGACAAGCTCATCGCCGAGGAGCTCGGGGTCACGCGGCAACGTTGCTACATCGCCAACGTGGTCAAGTGCCGACCGCCGAACAACCGCGATCCTGCGCCCGCCGAGATCGCCACATGCCGCCCCTGGCTCGAGCAGCAACTCGACGCCATCGAACCGAAGGTCGTGATCACGCTGGGCAAGTTCGCCGCCCAACTCCTGCTGGACAGCAAGGAGGCCATCGGCAAGTTGCGGGGTCGCTCGCACCCCTACCGCGACGGGTTGCTCGTGCCCACCTGGCACCCCGCCTACGCGCTGCGCGGTGGCGCCACGCCGCTCGCCGAGATGCGCGCCGACTTCGTGCGCGCCAAGCTCGCCCTGGTCGCCGCCGGCTCCCCGCTCGTCACCGGGAGCCCCGCATGATCATCGCGTTCACCGCCTCGGCCGCCGAGACCAAGCAGCTCGCCGCCGCGATCGCCGAGCTCACCCGGCCCGGCGACCTGATCTTGCTGGCGGGTGACCTCGGCGCCGGGAAGACCGCGTTCTCGCAGGGCTTCGGGGCGGCCCTCGACATCGTGGAGCCGATCACGAGCCCCACCTACACCCTCGTCAGCCAGTACACCGGACGGCTCGAGCTCAACCACCTCGACGTCTACCGGCTGGAACAGGTCGAGGAGGTGCTGGATCTGGGCCTCAACGAGATGCTCGACGACGGCAGCGTCACCCTCATCGAGTGGGGCGACACCGTCATCCCCGCGCTTCCGGCGGACTACCTCGAGGTGCGCCTGCGCATCGGCGAGGGAGACGATGACCGGATGCTCGAGATCGAGATGGTCGGCCCGCGGTGGTCGGCGCGCAACCGCGCGCTCGGCATCGCGCTTGCCCCCTGGATCGGTCAGGCCCACGAGATGCCCCAGGTCCGGGAGGGCTGATGCTGATCCTCGGAATCGATACCGCGACCGCGCAGGTCTCCGTCGCCGTGGGCGGCCACGAAGGGGTCCTCGCTTCGACCCAATCGGTGCGCGGCAAGCAGCACGCCGAGGTCCTCACCCCCGCGATCGAGTTCACGTGCCGCCAGGCCCGCATCGAGCTGTCCGAGATCAGCGTCGTCGCGGTGGACCTCGGACCGGGGCTGTTCACCGGCTTGCGGGTCGGCGTCGCCGCCGCCAAGGCCATGGCCCACGCGCTGCGGGTTCCGATGATCGGCGTCGCCAGCCTCGACCTGCTCGCGTTCCCCGTGCGCTACAGCCCCAAGCTCATCGTGGCTGCGGTCGACGCTCGGCGCGGTGAGCTGTTCACCGCGTTCTACCGGCAGGTGCCGGGTGGCATCCAGCGCCTCACGCCCCACCACGTCGTCACCCCCGACGATCTCGCCTCCGAGTTGCTCGCGACCGCCGAGGAGTGCGTGCTCGTGGGCGATGGCGCGGTCCGCTACCGCGAGGTGTTCGACGGCTTGCACAAGGTGGAGATCATCGAGGACGGGCTGGCCTATCCGTCCGCGTCGTCCCTGGTGATGCTGGCCCACGCCCAGGCGCTGCGCGAGCAGTGGGTGAAGCCGTGGGACCTCCAGCCGCTGTACCTGCGCAAGCCCGACGCCGAGATCAACTGGCAGACCCGGGACCCGTCCTCGTGAACGCCATGGCGGCCGACCGGTTCCCGAGTGGTGAGCACGATGCGCAGGACGACCCCCGTCCGGGGGCGACCGGCGCGGTCGGCCCGGTCGTCATCACGCCGATGCGGCGCCGTCACCTGCGCAGCGTCATGCGGATCGAGAGCCAGGCCGTGCACCGGGGCTGGTCCGTGGGGTTGTACCTGGCCGAGCTCCGCCGCGAGCAGGACCGGGTCTACCTGGTGGCCAAGATCGGATCCGACGTCGTCGGGTTCGGCGGCCTGCTCCTGCAGGACGAGGATGCGCACATCACGACCATCGGGGTGGACGAGGTGAAGCACGGTCAACGCATCGGCTCACGCCTGATGCTGGCGCTGGCCCGGGCCGCGATCGGGGCGGGCGCGCAGAACCTCACCCTCGAGGTCCGCGCCACGAACGAGCCGGCCATCAAGCTGTACCGCCGCTTCGGGCTGGCCCCGGCCGGGGTCCGCAAGAACTACTACGCCGACATCGGTGAGGACGCCATCGTCATGTGGGGCCACGAGATCGACTCCCCCGCGTACGCGTCGCGATTGGCGGCCGTCGAGGCCGACATCGACGCCCGCACCGGCACCACGACCACCCTGGAAGGGTTCGAGCAGTGAGCGACGAGACCAGCGAGCCCACCGACGACCGTGATGCCCGCCACGCCCGCGAGGCCGACGGGGCCGGTCCGGCCAGCGAGTACGACCTGTTCGACCGGGAGCCGTTGCCCGACGGCATGCGGATCCTCGGCATCGAGACGTCGTGCGACGAGACGGCGGCGGCGGTCGTGGTCGACGCGCACCAGGTCCTGTCCTCGGTCGTGTCGAGCCAGGTCGATCTGCACGCGCGCTTCGGCGGGGTGGTGCCCGAGATCGCGAGCCGCGCCCATGTCGAGTTGCTCACTCCCGTGATCGCACAGGCGCTCATCGAAGCGGGCCTCGACGACGGCCACGTCGACGCCGTCGCCGCCACGACCGGACCGGGCCTGATCGGTGCGCTCCTCGTGGGGATCAGCGCGGCCAAGGCCCTCTCGTTGGTGTGGGACGTGCCGTTCGTGGCGGTGAACCACCTCGAGGCCCACATGTACGCGGCGTTCCTCGAGGAGCCCGACATCGACCTGCCGCTCATCGTGCTGCTCGTGTCCGGTGGTCACACGATGGTCGTGTTGATGGAAGGCCATGGCCGGTACCGCTTGCTCGGGTCCACGATCGACGACGCGGCGGGCGAGGCGTTCGACAAGGTCGCGAGGTACCTCGGGCTGGGATACCCCGGCGGTCCGGCGATCGACCGGGTGTCGATGGAGGGCGATCCGCACAAGATCGCGTTCCCGCGCGCGATCCTCGACGACGGCTACAACTTCTCGTTCAGCGGACTCAAGACCGCGGTGATCAACCACGTCCGCAAGAACCCCGAGGTCTCGACCCCCGACGTCGCCGCCAGCTTCCAGGAGGCGGTCGTGGACGTGCTCGTGACCAAGGCGCGCCGCGCCGCGCAGGCCTACGGCGCCAAGGGCATCTGCCTCGCCGGAGGGGTGGCCGCCAACTCGCAGCTGCGCGAGCGGGTGCTCGACGCCTGCATGGAGGACGGCCTGCACCCGTTCCTGCCCAGCCGTTCGATGTGCACCGACAACGCGGCGATGGTCGCCGCGGCGGGCTGGTGGCGACTGCGCTCGGATGGCCCGTCGCCCCTCGACACCGGCGCCACCCCCGGCCTCAAGCTCCCCGTCGTCCCCCTGCTCTGACCGGCGGCGGCGGCGTCCGGGCGTTCGTTGATCCGAGCCGCCGGCCATGGGGGCACTCAGCATCAACGAATCGAGAACGGCCGCCGTGCTGGCGTCCGACGTTCTTTGATCTGGGCTGCCGGCGATGGCGGCACGTCAGATCAACGAACGGTTGCGACCCGCCGGGCCGGGGCGCTGATGGGCTGATGTGCTGAGATGGCGGGCCTGGATCCGCGTCGGGCGGGTCGCGGAGGGGGACCCCATGGACGAGACCATCGCGACCTGGTCGGCCACGCGGCAGGCGGCGGCGATCCGCGGCGGCGAGCTCACGAGTCGGGATCTGCTCGAGCTGCTGCTCGCCCGCATCGATGCGCACAACCCGGTGGTCAACGCGGTGGTCACCCTCGATGTCGCCCGCGGCCGGGCCGCCGCCGACGCCGCGGACGCGGACGCCGCCCGCGGTGCGTGGCGCGGCCCGTTGCACGGGCTACCCGTCACCATCAAGGACGCGATCGAGGTGGCCGGGATGCGCTCGACCGGCGGTGCCGTCGAGCTCTCGGACCACGTTCCCGAGCGCAACGCGCCCGTGGTGGACCAGCTCGAAGCCGCCGGCGCGGTCGTGTTCGCCAAGACGAACGTGCCAGCGTGGTCCGCGGACATCCAGACCTTCAACGAGCTGTTCGGTCCGACGAACAACCCCTGGGATCCCGATCGGACGACGGGTGGTTCCTCGGGGGGCCCGGCGGCGGCGGTGGCCTGTGGGTTCAGCGCGTTCGAGATCGGCACCGACATCGGTGGCTCCATCCGCATGCCCTCGCACCTCTGCGGCATCTTCGGGCTCAAGCCCAGCTTCGGCGTGGTGCCCCAACGGGGCTACCTCGATCACGTCGGGGGCGGGGTGATCGACGCGGACATCAACGTGTTCGGTCCGCTCGCCCGCGGCGCCGAGGACCTCGATCTGCTGCTCGACGTGCTGGGTGGCCCGCCGCCGGAGGCGGCGCTCGCCTGGCGACTGGAACTGCCGCCCGCTCGTCACGAGAGCCTGTCGGGCTACCGGATCGGTGTGTGGCTCGACGACCCCGCCATGCCGATCGACCCCGGCGTGCGGGCCGTTCTCCAGCGAGGGGTCGACGCACTGGCCGACGCCGGAGCCCAGGTTGTCGACGCGCACCCTGCGGTGGTGTTCGCCGAGCAGGTCGACCTGTACTACCGGTTGATCTCCGCGGCGACCTCGACCGGATCACCGGCCGAGCTCGGCGATGTGATGGGAGGAACGCACCGCTCGTGGCTGCTGACGACCGAGCATCGGGCGAGGGTGGCACAGGTCTGGGCGGAGTGGTTCGAGTCCTTCGACATCCTGGTCTGCCCGGTGCTGCCGACCGCGGCGTTCGCGCACGACCACGACGGCGATCTGTTCACGCGCACGCTGACCGTCGATGACCGCGAGCTCGCCCACTACCAGCTCACCTCGTGGGTCGGGATGATCGGCGTGCTGGGCCTCCCGGTCGCGGTGCCGCCGCTCGGGTTGACGCCCGACGGCCTGCCGTGTGGCATGCAGATCGTCGCCCCGTACCTGCGCGACCGGGACGCCGTGCGCGTCGCAGGCCTGTTGGCGGCGGCGATGCCCGGCGCCGGGTACTCGCCGCCGCCAGGCTGCTGAGCCGTCCCGGCTGGGAATTATCCCTGGGGCGGGGTTGCCAGCTCGCGGGTCGTGTGCCTATCGTTAGCACTCGCCTAGTGAGAGTGCTAACAGCCTACGGAGGGCCTGCACCATGAATCTTCAGCCCCTTGACGATCGCATCGTCGTAAAGCCCGGCGACGCCGAGGAGACCACCGCCAGCGGTTTGGTCATTCCCGACACCGCCAAGGAGAAGCCCCAGCAGGGCGAGGTCCTCGCAGTCGGACCCGGCCGTCGCTCGGAGCAGACCGGCGAGGTCATCCCCCTCGACGTGAAGGTGGGCGACAAGGTCGTCTACAGCAAGTAC
>JBBQHT010000135.1:0-12688 GCA_038324235.1 Acidimicrobiales bacterium | reverse complement strand
GTCGAACACGGCGCCCTCGTCGGTGACCAGCGTGCGCCAGTAGGCCACGGCCTCGTCCCACGCGGCGCCTTTCGGGGCGAACTGGCGCCCTTCGAGGTAGGCGAAGGTGGTCTCGTCCGGCGCCACCAGCCCGGCGCGGGCGCCGGCCTCGATCGACATGTTGCACACGGTCATGCGACCTTCCATCGACAAGGCTCGGATGGCCGAGCCGCGGTACTCGATGACCGAGCCGATGCCGCCGCCGGTGCCGATGCGGCCGATGATGGCCAGGATGACGTCCTTGGCGGTCACGCCGGCGGGCAGGTCGCCCTCGACGAGGACGCTCATGGTGCCGGGCGCGTGCTGGCCGAGGGTCTGGGTGGCCAGGACGTGCTCGACCTCGCTGGTGCCGATGCCGAACGCGAGCGCCCCGAACGCGCCGTGGGTCGAGGTGTGGCTGTCGCCGCACACGATGGTCATGCCCGGCTGGGTCAGGCCCTGCTCCGGGCCGATGACGTGCACGATGCCCTGGCCGGGGTGGCCCATCGGGTACTCGGTGATGCCGAACTCGGCGCAGTTGGCCCGCAGCACCTCGACCTGCTTGCGCGAGATCGGGTCCGCGATGGGCAGGTGGATGTCACTCGTCGGGACGTTGTGGTCCTCGGTGGCGATGGTGAGGTCGGGGCGCCGCACGCCCCGCCCGGCCAGGCGAAGGCCGTCGAAGGCCTGGGGCGAGGTGACCTCGTGGACCAGGTGGAGGTCGATGTAGAGCATGTCGGGCTCACCCTCGGCCCGGTGGACGACGTGGTCGTCCCAGATCTTCTCGCTCAGGGTGCGCGGTGTGCTCATGGCGGGCCTCGCTGTGTCGTCCGTGGGTCGGCGCTTGTGATCTTACAATGTGAGACGCTAATCTCGCCTTGTGGATACCAACCTAAGCGGTGTGGGCGTGCTCGACAAGTCGGTGATCGTCCTCGGGGCGCTCGAACACGGACCACTCGCCCTCAACGACCTGGTGGCTGCGACCGGCATCGCCCGGGCCACCGCCCATCGTCTCGCGGTGGCGCTCGAAGCGCACGGGTTCGTGCGACGTGACGACGACGGCCGCTTCGCGCTCGGCGTGCGGCTCATCGCCCTGGGTCGCGCCGCGGCCGAGGCGATCCCGCTGGCGGCGGCCGCGCACGCGCCCCTCGAGCAGCTGCGCGACGCGACCGGGGAGAGCGTGCAGCTCTACGTGCGCGATGGGGATCGCCGGGTGTGCATCGCCGCGCTCGAATCGCCCCACGGGCTGCGCACGATCGTGCCGATGGGCGCCGCCCTGCCGTTGTCGGTCGGTTCGGCGGGCCGGTTGCTGGACCCGACCACCGGGTCCGCCGCCCGCGCCTGGGTGGAGAGCGTGGGGGAGCGCGAGGCCGGCGTGGCGTCCGTGTCGGCGCCGGTGCTCGACGCCGCGGGCCGGGTCGTGGCCGCAGTCAGCGTGTCCGGGCCCATCGAGCGCACGACGAAGAAGCCGGGCATGCGCTACGCGGATGACGTGCAGCGGGCCGCGCGCCAGATCGAGGTCGCGGCGGGACTGCGCACCTGAATTCGATCAGCCCAGGCGGGGTGGCGAGGCTCACCTCGCCGGTCAGACGTAGTTGCCGGTGCTGGCCCGCTGGCGGCGGGCCCGCTCGCTCGAGCCCCACGAAGAGATGTCGACGAGGAACGCGAAGCCGACGACGAAGTAGCCGAAGCCGCTGACCCCGCCGGGGAACTGGTAGCAGACGGCCCACGCGAGCGCGGTCCACGGCAGGAAGAAGAAGCCCAGCAGGGCAATCCAACCGCTGTCGAACGCGATCTTCATGCGATCGCTGAACAACCACAGCAAGAAGATGGCGAGCCGGGGCGACACCATCGCGAACAGCGCCAGCAGACAGCCCATGGGCACTCCCAGGTTCCGAGGGACTTCGGCGACGTCGATGCGACGCGCTGGCCGAACCCTAGTCGTCCAGGCGTTAGGGTCGGGGGGACATGGACGCCCACGCCGGTCCCGTACCCGAACTGCTGCCGGGCACGCTCGCGGCGCTCGACATCGGGACGAACTCGTTCCACCTCGTCGTGGCCCGCTTCAGCGGCGACGGTCACCAGTTCGAGGTGCTCACCCGCGAGAAGGAGATGGTGCGGCTCGGCTCCGGCAGCGGCGACATGCGCCTGCTCGAGACCGACGCGATCGATCGGGGGATCGCCGCGCTGAACCGGTGCCGGCAGATCGCCGAAGCGCACGGGGCGCGGCTGTACGCCGTGGCCACGAGCGCCGTGCGCGAAGCGGAGAACGCCGAGGTGTTCCTCGGCCGGGCGCGCGTCGAGGCGGGAGTCGACGTCGAGGTGATCTCCGGCGTCGAGGAGGCCCGGCTCATCCACCTCGGGGTGCTCCAGGCCGTGCCGGTGTTCGACAAGCGCCTCGTCCTGGTCGACATCGGCGGCGGGAGCACCGAGATCCTGGTGGGTGAGCGCGGCGAGATCGTGACGGCGGGCAGCCTCAAGCTCGGCGCCATCCGCATGACCCGCCGCTTCTTCCGCACCGAGACCTTGCATCCCGCGGCGGTCGATTCGGCTCGCCGGCACGTGCGCGCGACCGTCGCGCCCATGCGTCGGGCGGTGCGGGCCGCGGGCTTCGAGGTGGCCGTCGGCAGCTCGGGCACCATCGGTGGGGTCGCCGCGATGATCCACGCGCAGCGCGATCCCGGCGCGCCCGAGCCGCGCGTGTGGAACAACTTCGAGTTCACGCGCAAGGAGGTGCGCGCCGTGGTGCGCGCGCTGGCCGACGCCGATGGCCTCGAGGCCCGGCGCGACCTGCCCGGCATGGATCCCAAGCGCGCCGACATCATGCTCGGGGGTGCGGTGATCCTCGAGCAGGTGATGGGCGAGCTCGAGATCACCACGATGCTGGTGTCGGACTACGCCCTGCGCGAGGGCGTGCTGCTCGACGCCCGCGAGCGCGAGCGCGGCGGGGCCATGCACCACCTGCACGACCTGCGGCGCCGCAACGTGCTGCACCTCGCCGAGCTCATGGACGACGATCTCGCCCACTCCGAGCAGACGGCGCGGCTCGCGCTCGAGCTGTTCGACGAGACCGCGGCCTGGCACGGGCTCGGCGGCGAGGCGCGTGAGCTGCTCGAGGCGGCGGCGCGGCTGGCCAACGTGGGCCAGTTCGTCAGCCACGACAAGCACCACAAGCACAGCTACTACATCATCCGGAACTCGGATCATCTGACCGGCTTCACCGATCACGAGATCGAGCTGATCGCCCTCATCGCCCGGTACCACCGCAAGAGCCCACCCAAGAACGCGCACGCCGAGTTCAAGGCGCTGCGTGATGAGGACCAAGAGCTCGTGCGCACCTGCGCCGGCATCCTGCGCGTCGCGATCGGGCTCGACCGCACCCACGCTGGTCTCGTCGAGGGCATCGAGGTGCGGCAGGGCGAGGGAGAGGGTCGACCCGTTCGTGATCCGAAGGAGCACGACCGGCGCGATGGGCCCCAGCCGTTGGTGATCGAGGTGCAGGGCCGCCCCGACACCGACCTCTCCTTGGAGCTGCACACGGCGAACGAGCGCAAGGACCTGCTCGAAGCCGTGTTCGACACCTCGATCGAGGTCGTCACCGTCGAGCGCGAGCCGGCACCGGCCTGAGTCGTCGGCGCCCGGGACGCGTCACTCGGCCGTGTCGTCGTAGCGCATCGCGCCGAACACGTTGCCGGACGGATCTCGCAGCCACGCCAGGTCACCGACGCCCGCGATGGTGGTCTTGTCCATGAGCACCTCGCCTCCGTGCGCGCGCGTCGTGGCCAGGAGCGCGTCGACATCGTCGACGGCGATCGTGCACTCGTAGCCGGTGACGCGCAGGTCCTCGGCCAGGTCGCGGCGCGCCTGCAGCGCGCCGATCGGTCCGGGCACCTCACCGTCGTCCCGCTTGATGTGGAAGAACGAGGGTGGGCCCCCCGCCTCGAAGGTCCAGCCGAAGGCCTCTTCGTAGAAGCGGCGGGTGGCCCCGTCGTCGTCGACGTTGATGGCGAAGTGGGCGAGCGTGCCGTGTGGTTGGGTCATGGCCAGCACGGTAGAACGGGTCGGACGTGTCGGACGATCGACTCTTTGGCAGAATCTGTCGTCTATGCGACACGCGGAGGCGATCGTACGGTCCTATGCCGTGACCCACCCGCACGGAACGGTCGTCGTGCCGCAACCGCGGGGGTGGGACCAGCTCGTGTACGCCTCACAAGGGGTGATGCGGGTCGTGACGCCGGCCGGGCTCTGGGTCGTCCCGCCCCAGCGCGCGATCTGGGTGCCCGACGGCATCACGCACCGCATCGAGCTGCTGGGGCGGACCTCGCTGCGGACGCTGTACCTCCAGGCCGGCCGCGCCGCGCTCACCCCCGAGTGCCGGGCGGTCAACGTGACGCCGCTCGCCCGCGAGCTCGTGCTCCACGCGGTGCGCCGCGCGCCGCTCTACGCCGACGACGAGGTCCAGTTGCGCCTCGTGCAGGTGCTGCTCGATCAGCTGGCCGCGTTGCCCGACGCCCCGTTGCAGCTCCCGATGCCGACCGACGGCCGCGCGCTGGCGGTCGCCGCGCGGCTGGTGCACGACGACGGCGCGCGCACGGCGACCATCGACGAGCTGGCCCGTGACGCCGGAGCCAGCCGGCGCACCATCGAGCGGCTGTTCCTCGCCGAGACCGGGTTCACGGTGGGGCGCTGGCGCGCCCGGCAACGGCTCATCGAGGCGATCCATCGGCTCGCCGCCCACGAGACGGTCACCAGCGTGAGCGCGGCCATCGGCTACGCGACGCCGTCGGCCTTCACCGCGGCGTTCCGCCGCGAGCTCGGCACGACACCGACGCGCTACCTCGGATCGTCAGAGGGGCGGGGAACCTGATCCGGAACCCGACGAGCGGGTGTCCGGTATGGTTCGCAAGACGAGACACGGAAGCGGGGTGGGCTGATGGTGCGGCGGATGGTGTTGGTGGTGGCGATGGTCGTGTTGGCCGCGAGTTGCTACAAGTCGTTCGACTTCGACAACGACGGCAAGGCGGATGCGGTGGCGGTGACCAGCACCGGCGCGTGGCGAGACCTCGCCCAGCCCGCGGCCGATCCGCCGCTGTACGCCGGCACGCCCACGGGCTTGGCGGTCCCGGGCGACTACGACGGCAGCGGCCGCTTCGGCGTCGCCGTGGTCACCTCTGCGGGTGACTGGGTCACCCAGGGTTCGCTCGGCACCGTCCACTTCCCGGCGCCACCGCAACTGCCGGGGTACACGAACCCGTACGCGCTGAACTGGTTCTACAAGATGGTGCCGGTGCCGGCGGACTACGACGGCGACAAGAAGGCCGACCCGGCCTGGTACCGCAACACCGACGGCACGTGGTTCATCGCCGGGCAGGCGCCGATCCAGTTCGGAACCGGCCCGACCGTTGCGTATCCGGCGCCCGTGGGGGGCAACGCCAACGATGCCATCGATCAGGACGTCCCGGTGCCGGCCGACTACGACGGCGACGGGCAGGCCGACCTGGCGACCTTCAACCCCCGAACCCGTGTCTGGAAGGTCCGCAGCTCCAAGGACGGCACGATCTCGTCGGTGACCATGCCCGGCACCAACACCGATACCGACCTGCCCGTCCCGGGCGACTACGACGGTGTGCACCACGCCCAGCGCGCGCTGCTCGGATTCGGAGGATGGCGGATCGAGGGCCACGCGACCCCCGTCCTGTTCGGCAACTACGACCCGACCCGCACGGACCGCGAGGCATACCCCGCGCCGGCTGACTACGACGGCGACGGCAAGTTCGACCTGTCCTATGTCGGAGCGGACGGGATCTGGCGGATTCGCAGCTCGGCCGACCCGTCGATCATGACGACCTTCACCGTCGGCAGGTACGGCGCCGCCGGCGCATCGGTGCCGGTGCAGTTCACTGCGGCGAACCAAGTGGCCTTCCCTCAGATCACCCTGGTCGGCAAGAACTGCCTGCCGAGCACCATGAACTACCCCCACGACTGCTGAGCGCCGTAGGGCTTGAACCGACCAGCCGTGGGTTCAACGCGTCACCGTCACCATCACGGCGTGCCCGCGCGGTGCCCCTCCGACCACCCGACCGGCCCGGGTCATGGACCAGAATTGGAGGATGGATCGAATCGAGCGACTGGTCGGGGTCTACGACGCGGACGGCACGCTGTTCGGGGAGCTGGCCTACGTCGTGGGCCACGTGCTCGGCCGGCGTAGCTGCGCGCTCTGCGACATCACCCACGGCAGCCTGAAGCGGCGCCCCGAGTTCGACGACGCCGCATCGACCCTCGGGGTGCCGTTCGATCTTCTGCACCGCGACGAGACGTCCGCCGAGCTGGCCACGCTCATCGGCGGCGAGCTGCCCTGCGTCGTGGCCGAGGGAGCTGGACAGCGTGTCGTGCTGCTCGACCGAACCGCGCTCGTCGCCTGCGAGAAGAGCCCCGCGGCGCTCGCGGATGCCATCCGCGCGGCCGCGGCCCAGGCCGGCCTGACGCTCTCGCTCCGCTGATTCGCGGCCGACCCGGCGCTCGTGCGCTGAGCCGATCCACGGGGAGGGCCAGCCGATCGCGCCACGAATCACCAGCGGGTCAGACCTCGAACACCGACCAGCAGATCTCGTTGCGCGCCCGCTGGTCGTCGAGGACGAGCTCGCGGATCGAATCGGGCAGCTGCTCGCGCTGCCAACGACACTCGCGCCGGCCGGCGCCGGTGCCCTCGAGCCCGGGAGCTGTGGCGCGCACGGCTTTGATCGCGTAGGCCGCCGCGCCGAGCTCGTGCGCAGCGACATGGGCCACGACGGCCGCCTGGCCGGCGGCGAACGCGGCGTGCCGGGGCGCGCCGCGCAACTCCCGAGCCGCCGCCATGGCGTGGCCCCCGGCCGATCGGGACTGCGACATCGTGATCTCGCCCCGCGTCCACACCCGGATCTGCTCGACCGCCTGGCGGGGACGCAGATCCGCCGGTTGTTCGGACTCGAAGAGGGGCAGCACGTGCTCGGCGCACGTGGCCGCCCACCACGCCAGGAGGCGGTGGTCGGTGTCGGTGAGCGTCCCGCCGCGGCGGATGGTGATGAACCGGGGGTCGCGGTCTTTGGGCAGGATCATGGTCGCCCCGTTCGGAGTGGATCGGGCGAACGGTAGCGGCCTCTCGGGGCCTACGGCGTGGCGCGTTCGGCCTGGTCGACGAACGCCTTGGCATCGGTGTCGAGCAGGAAGCCCGCCTGCACGGCAGCCGCGGCGGAGCGGCGGACGCCCTCGACGTAGGTGGTGTGATCGGCGTAGAGCCGGCTCAGCTCGGGCCCGTCGAAGGTCCTCGTGCTCCCGAACAACGAGCACACGGAGCCGGAGGCGGTCGGGTTGTCGCCTCGCAGCGAGGCGCGGGGCACGTCGACGGGAGGGGTGCGCACGCCCCCGAGGGCGATGCCGTGCCCGTCACGGGCGATCGCGCCGTCCCGCACCTCGATGAGCGGAGCCGAGACCGGGCGCACGCCGTCCACAACCCAGGCGCGCAGGGCGTCGACCGCCCTGGCCAGCACCGCGGCCTGGGGCCCGTCGTTGACGGGGCCGCACGCCGCCTCGAACGGGTCGCCCGCGGTGGGCGGCACCGACGCGGGGGCATCGGGGAGGTTGGCGGGGCTCGCCTCGTCGCGCAGGTAGTCGACGAGATGCCGGTCGAGGTGCGACGTGCCGGCGACCTCCCACGTGCGCAGGCGATCGGTGTCGGGCTGCCGGGCGCCGACGAAGGGCAGGCCCAAGATGTCGGTCTCGGTCTCGAACTGGAACACCGGCACGTCGAGATCGGCGCGGATCTGCGTGGGGTGGGGCAGGGCCGCGGCCGTGGCGTCGAGAGGAGCACCACCGTCGCCCCGGCTGTGGATGAGGAAGCCGTCGTACAGATCGGCCACGGGGTGGATGGCGTCGACGTAGGTGACCATGCGGGCGGCCGACTGCGACTCGCCGGCGGCGATCAGGGCCCGCCGCGGCGCACCGGCCAACGGGTCGATGCCTGCCGGGTGGGCCAGCGCGGCGCCCGCCTGGGAGAAGATGTCGTAGCTGTAGTCGTCGCCCGGGTGGGCCAGCGGCGCGTATCGCTCGGGGTCCCACTGCTGCAAGGGCGTCGGGGTCAAGCCGGGCATCGCCATCGCCGCGCCGCCGACGATGCCGACCGCCTGGGCGGAGACGCCGACCCACACCGTGCCGTGCGCCATGAGCTCGTCGTGCGCCTGCGCGAACTCGACGTCGGAGTCCTGGCCCGAGCTGACGTTGAGCCACTCGATCAGCACCGTGCCGTCGAACCGGCTCGCGTCCGCCGGCCTCCGGACCAGCAGGCGCGTCGTGTAGGGCGCCGTGCTTCGCGGCGTCGCCACCCAGGCTCCTTCGCGGTCGGGTGAGCCCGAGGACGAGTAGGCGGTCGCCTGGCCGCTGATGAAGTACTCCTCCTCGATGTAGCCGTGCTGCTCGGCGAGCGCGTGGGGCATGGCGTTGAACGGCTGACCCCGCACTCCGCCCGTGACCGGGCCGGAGATCGAGGGCCGCGCCACGTCGGCGCCACGAGGGGACGACAGGCGGTTGTCCCGCGCGGTCGTCGGCGCAACGGTCCCGCGTGCGACCTCCGTCGCATCGGGCGGCACCGTCGACCGTGCCTGCGGGTCCGCGGTCGGTGCGCTCGAAGAGCACGCCGCGAGCATCACGGTCAGCGCCACCGCCGCGGCGACGAGGCCGATTCCCCCGCGGTTGGTCATCGGCGCAGAGTGTCCCACAACGCCCCCGGCCGTTCTCGACGCGCGGGCCTTCGCGCCGACGCGATCGAGCCGGACGGACCTACCCGGCGGCCTGGTCGCGACGGTCGGCGCGAGTGGCGACGCTGGTGCACGCCTCGAGCAGCGCCGGCACGAAGCGCCCGGGGTCGAGCGCGCACACGCCGTGATCGCCCCGCACGGGGTGCACCGTGGCGCCGGCGATCGACTCGGCCAGCTTGTGCTGGCGGTGGGGCGGCACGACCGAGTCCTGCTCGGTCACGACGACGGCGGTGGGCACATCGACGCCGCTGATCCAGTCGCGCGACGTGAACCGGCCGAGGGCGTGCCCGGCCTCGATCAGGACCCGGGGATCGTTGCGGAGCATCTCGGACTTCGCCCAGGCCCCCAGCTCGCTGGAGGGGTCGAGCCGCCGGGTGAGCACGCGCCCGCTCATCGAACGGTGCCACGACGCCGGGGTCACGCGGGCGGCGACCGACAGTCCGGTCATCGCACCGAACAGCGCCCGTTCGATCGGTTGGCCCCGGAAGTTGCGGCTCGTGGCGCACAGCACGAGTCCGTCCAGGCGGTCCGGGTGACGGTGCCACAAGAGCTGGGCGATGGGCCCACCCATCGAGTAGCCGACAGGGATGAACGTGTCGATGCCGAGCTCGTCGGCGAGGGCGACCCCGTCGTCGGCGCAGTCCTGGAGACGGAAGCGGCGCCGGGACCGGATGCCCCGGCCGTGGCCCCGGTGATCGATCGCGAGCACCCGGAACGTCTTCGCGAGCGGCTCGAACGACGGGAACCAGTTGAGCCCCCCGGTCGCGGTCCAGCCGTGGAGCAGCAGGAGCGTGCGGGCCCCCGGCGGGCCGGCCGCTTCCCGCACGAAGGTCGTCCCCCGACCCGGCAGCTCGACGGCCCGACCCGGGGGCACGCCGGGCGGGTCAGGCGGTACGGGGGCGTCCACGCGGCCGTCTCCGGTGCCGCGTGTGGCGCCCGTGTCCGCACCGATCCTCGCGTCGGTCGTCCCGTCCTGGTCGTCCATGCCCTCAGCCTAGGAAACGAGGGGGTGGCCCAGGGCCCGCCGGGCACAAGTCACAGCCGCCGCCAGGAGAACAGGCGGCGGATCAGGCCTCGATCTCGACGATCTCGACCTTCAAGATGCCGCCGGGAGCCTGGAAGTCGACCCAGTCGCCGACCGCCTTGCCCATCAGCGACTGGCCCAGTGGCGAGCCCGGGGAGATGACGTCGACGTCGCCGCCCTTCTCCTCGATGGAGCCGATGAGGAAGCGCTCGGGCTCGTCGTCACCCTCGTAGCAGATGGCCACGATCACGCCGGGGGTCACGGTCTCGGCGCCGGTGGTGTCGACGATCTCGGCGTTGGTGACCATCGCCTGCAGGTCGCGGATGCGGGCCTCCATCTTGCCCTGCTCCTCCTTGGCGGCGTGGTAGTCGCCGTTCTCCTTGAGGTCGCCGAGCTCACGAGCCGACTGGATCTTGCGGGCGATGTCCACGCGACCGACGGTCGTCAGCTCCTCGAGCTCGATCGAGAGGCGGTCGAAGGTGGACTGGGAGAGATGGTGCGTGGAGGTCACGCCGAGCATCGTAGCGGCGCGACGCCGGAGGCTGAAAGGGTGGCCCGCTACGGTGAGGGCGTGGAACCTGCCCGACCGGCCCCGCCCGGCTCCGACTCCTGGGCCGACTCTCGCCTCGCCGTGTACGGGACGCTGCGCCCCGGCCAGGAGAACCACGACCTGGTCGACGAGCTCCAGGTCGAGGCGCACGGCACCGTCACGGGCCGGCTCACCTGGTGGGAGGGCTACCCGGTGCTGATCATCGAGCCCGGCGGGCGACCCGTGCCGGTCGTGGTCCTCACCTCGCCGTTCCTACGGGACCGCTTCGACGAGCTCGATCGCTTCGAGGGCCCGGCCTACCGGCGCGAGATCGTGGTGGTCGAGCTCGACGATGGTCCGGTGCGTGCCCACTGCTACGTCGCCAGCGCGCTCGTCGGCGCGAGCGGCGATCAGAGCGGGCCGAAGGACGAGACCTCGTAGCGCGTCGTGGGCATGTCGCCGACGAGCACGGTGCCGAGGGCGCCGATGAACTCGGCCATGTGCGAGGTGATGAAGTGGTCCATGAGGGCCTCTTCGTTGTCCCACTCCTCGAAGAGGTGGAAGACGTTGGGATCCTCGAGATCGCTGGAGAACGTGTAGGAGATGTTGCCCTCCTCGGCCTCGGTCGCTTCCGCCATGACCAGCGCGGCGGCGATGGCGTGGTCGCGCTCTTCGGGCTTCACCTTGGCGGTCGCCTTGATCACGATCATCGTTTCCCCCTGCAAGAACCCATGGGACCCACCGAAGTCGATGCGCCTGGATCCTCATCATGACACCCTCGTTCCACCCGTGGATCCCGGGGCGGGGTTGACGTTGCGGTCCGAGCCCTCCACACTTGAGGGCAATGTCTTCGCGGCCCACCACCCGGATCATCATTTCGTAGCGCACGCCGACTCCGGTGTGCGCTCCTGACCGTCCACTACGTGGGCGGTTTTCTCGTTTCTGGGGTCCGATCGCGGTCCGCCCATCCCACCTGTCCGACGTCAGCAGAGGAACCACACGTGAGTCACAAGATCGGAGTCATCGGAGGCGACGGGATCGGTCCCGAGGTCATCGCCGCGGCCCTCAAGGTCATCGCCGCGGCCGGGGTCACCCTCGACACGGTCGACTACGACCTCGGTGGCGCCCGGTACCTGCGAGACGGCGTCGTGCTCACCGACGAGATCGTGGACGAGTGGCGCGGGCTCGACGCGCTGCTGCTCGGCGCGGTGGGTACCCCTGAGGTGCCCCCCGGCCTGATCGAGCGGGGCCTGCTGCTCAAGATGCGCTTCGACCTCGACCTCTACGTCAACCAGCGTCCGTTCACCTTCACGCCCGCCACGGGCGAGGGTCACGACTTCATCGTGATCCGCGAGAACACCGAGGGCACCTATGCCGGCGAAGGCGGGTTCCTGCGCAAGAACACGCCGCACGAGATCGCGACCCAGGGCTCGGTCAACACGCGCTTCGGCGTCGAGCGCTGCATCCGCTACGCCTTCGCCCTCGCCGCCAGCCGGCCCCGCAAGCACCTCACCCTGGTCCACAAGACCAACGTGCTGACCTTCGCCGGCGATCTCTGGGAACGGGCCTTCAACGAGGTCGCCGCCGACTACCCCGAGGTCTCCACCGCCTACAACCACGTCGACGCCGCGTGCATCTACTTCGTCGAGTCCCCGCAGCGCTACGACGTCATCGTGACCGACAACCTCTTCGGCGACATCCTCACCGATCTCGGTGGCGCGGTGTCGGGCGGCATCGGCTTCGCCTCGTCGGGCAACCTGAACCCCGACCGCACCGGTCCGTCGATGTTCGAACCGGTCCACGGCTCGGCCCCCGACATCGCCGGCCAGCAGAAGGCCAACCCGATCGCCGCGATCCTGTCCGCGGCCCTCATGCTCGACTTCCTGGGCGAGACTGATGCCGCCGACCGGGTCCGCCAGGCCTGTGCCGATCCCGACGCGCTCGGCGGATCCACCGCCGACATCGGTGACGCCATCGCCGCCCGCGTCTGAGCACCGACGACATCGCACCAACCACCCGCACGCCAGCACCGCGACATCGCAGCACGCCAGCACGAACGAGGGGACACCCGACATGCCGATCACACCTACCGAGAGCATCTGGATGAACGGCGAGCTGATCGCCTGGGACGACGCCCAGATCCACGTGCTCACCCACTCGCTGCACTACGGCATGGGCGTGTTCGAAGGCATCCGGGCCTACGAGACCGACAAGGGCCCGGGCGTGTTCCGCCTGACCGAGCACATGGAGCGCCTCCACAACTCGGCCAAGATCATGATGATGGACCTGCCGTACTCGGTCGAGGAGCTGGTGCAGGCGACCAAGGAC
>JBBQHT010000134.1:0-12733 GCA_038324235.1 Acidimicrobiales bacterium | reverse complement strand
CCTCCCACGCCTTCTCGGCCACCCCGGCGCCCCTCCCCACGCCTTCTCGGCCACCCCGGCGCCCCTCCCCACGCCTTCTCGGCCACCCCGGCGCCCCTCCCCACGCCTTCTCGGCCACCCCGGCGCCCCTCCCCACGCCTTCTCGGCCACCCTGGCGCCCCATCGCTCCGATCGTGAGCCTTCTCCTCGCCCTGATCACCTTCGTTGCTGGGGTTCCTGATCCGCCCCAACGATCCGTTGGCCGCAGACAAGGGGCACTCACATAGCCGAGAACGCGAAGTCGGGGGGCGGCATGCTCGGGTGCGTCGTGCTGGGGGGGCGGCGTGCTGGGATGCGGCGTGCTGGGATGTGGCCTTCGGGGTCTCGGTGCCGGGCACGGGGGACGCAGGGTTGCGTTACCGGCAGTAACTGTTACTGTCGGTAACCATGACGCCGACAGCGGAGGGGGCGACGCCACGGGCGGTCGCCCGGGCGGCGAAGCGGGCGGCAGAACGCGCCCGGCGCCGCGACGAGCTGCGTGACGCAGCCATCGCGCTCGTGCGTCGTGACGGTCCGTTCGTCTCGATGGATCAGATCGCGGCGGAATGCGGCATCACCAAACCGATCATCTACCGCCACTTCGGCGACCGCGAGGGCCTGCTGCTCGAGATGGCGATGCGCTTCGTCGACGAGCTCGTCGCGGCGCTCCTGCCGTTGACCACGGACCAGGGCACCGTGCGCGACCTGCTCATCACCGCGATCGACGCGTACCTCGCGCTCATCGAGCGCGACACGAACCTCTACCGCTTCCTCTCGGACCAGGTCGGGTCACACCGCGACCTGCTGGCGCGTTTGATCGCCGAGCAGATCGCCATCGTCATCGAACAGCGACTCGAGCGCGCCGGGCTCCCCACCGACGGAGCCCGACCCTGGGCGTACGGCCTCGTGGGCATGGTCCACTTCGCCGGCGACTGGTGGAGCGAGGACAAGGCGATCCCGCGCGAGGAGCTCGTCGATCGTCTGTCGCTGCTGCTCTGGGACGGACTCGCGTCCCTCGACCTCGACCGTCGCACCGCCCGTCGGGCGAAGAACCACCACCTGCACCAGGAGCCCAGATGACCATCACCGCCCCCGATCCTGCCCCGTCGCTCGGCTCGCACCTCAACGTGCCCGGCGATGTTGTCACCGACTTCACCTGGAACTACGTCCAATCCCGGCCGGCGTTGACCAAGCTGTACGAGAAGGGCAAGACCTCGCAGTGGAACGCCACGACCGACATCGACTGGACGCCCGAGGTCAACTTCGGCGAGCGCAGCGACGACGTGTCCGACGAGGACCGCGCGATGCTCGACCAGTTCATGGGCTTCAGCGATCCCGACTCGCCGTTCGCGTCCTTCGACGAGGATCAGATGAGCGATCTCGGTTGGAATTTCCAGTCGTGGATGGTGAGCCAGTTCATGCACGGGGAGCAGGGCGCGCTCGTGGCGACGGCCCGACTCGTCGAGACCGTGCCCGACATCGACTCCAAGTACTACGCCGCGAACCAGGTGGCTGACGAGGCCCGCCACGTCGAGGCCTACGCCAAGTACCTCAACGAGAAGCTCAAGGACACGTACCCGATCAGCAAGCCGCTCGAGGCGCTGCTGGTCGACATCATGACCGAGAAGCGGTGGGACATCACCTACCTCGGCATGCAGATCATGGTCGAGGGCCTCGCCCTGGCCGCCTTCGGTCTCGGCAACATCTTGTTCCGCGACGACGTGATCAAGCAGATCACCGACTACGTGATGCGTGACGAGGCCCGCCACGTCGCGTTCGGCGTGTTGTCGCTGCAGGACTTCTACCCGCAGCTCACCAGCGCCGAGCTCGCGGACCGCGAGGAGTTCCTGCTCGAAGCCACCGACCTGATGCACCAGCGCTTCCTGCTCGAACAGGTGTGGGACCGCGTGGGGATCGACGTCGAGGCCGGCAAGCAGTGGGCCACGAGCAACCCCTTGATGGTCATCTTCCGCCAGATGCTCTTCTCCAAGATCGTCCCCAACGTCAACAAGCTCGGCCTGCTCACGCCGCGCGTCCGCGAAAAGTTCGTCGAGCTCCAGGTGATCCAGTTCGAGAACCACCCGGACTCGGCCACCGAGGCGCTCGGCGCCGGCGCGCTCGACGGCTGAGCACGCCGACCCCGTCGGGGCGTGCTCATCGCGACGGCGCCCGAGCGGCCGCTCGCGACCATCCGCGCCCGGGGGGCGCGGCCTTCGTATCCTGACCGCAACGGTATCGACCTCGGCGGAGACGAAGGGCAGACACCATGAAGCAGATGCTCGCGTCCCCCGTGGAGTTCGGCGACACTCGCCTCGCTCCCACCACCGAGCTGGCCGGCCTCGCCGAGCTCGCGGCGTTGCGATCCCAGGACGACCGCCTCCAGGCGATCGTGCGCATCGCGGAGACGATCCGCGATGAAGAAGACGAGCGCCGCGCCGTCGCGGAGCAGCGCGCCGCGGCGCGCGCCGGACTGCTCGTCCTGCCCAAGCGTTCGCGCTGACATCCCCGCGCATCACACGCACCGACTCCGAGCCGGGACCATCCCCCCGTCGCCAGAGTCCCACTCCTACACTTTTGCCACCCTTTCATGCGTTTGGGCGGAGAGACGAGGTAGCCGACATGTCCAACCAGCACGAGCAGATCGACCTGACCACCCTCAAGGAAGTCGAACGACTCCTGACCACGACCGAGTTCGCGTCGATCGAGGACATCGCCAAGCGCGGTGCCTTCGCCTCGGCGACGAGCGCACGATCGGCCGGACCGGCCAGCACCGATGGTGCCGGCGACGGGTTGGCCCCGCTTCCGAAGCGGCGCTGAGCCGGCGCCTCGCGCCGACCGCCGCAAGCACGTCCGAAGGAGCAACCTGGTGACCGACCCCGCGATCGACAAGATCAACGGCACCGACAGCGTGCACAGCACCAAGGTCGCGGAGGATCGCGTGATCGATCTGCGCGAGGCACCCACCCGCGTACGGGTCGCGCGTGACGACAACCCGTTCACCGCGCTCAGCCCGCCGGAGCGGATGAAGCTGATCATCCGGGTCCTGTGTGAGATCGTCGCCTACGGCGAGATCGACGAGGACGCGCCCACGCCCGAGGCCTGATCGGTCATGCCTGGCCTGCAGGCGTGACCGCGCGCGCGTGCCTGCGCGGGCAGCAGGCTGCAGGCCGGCGCGCGCCGGTCAGGCCCACGGGCTGGCGGGCCGGCGCGGCGTCAGGGCTTGGTCGGGATGAGGCGACGGCCGGGCAGTTGGGGCTTGCCGTCGTCGCCCTCACCCTCGCCGTCGGCCTCGGCCGCGGCCTGCGCCGGCACCGGCCACACCGCACGGGACAGCGGCCAATGACGTGTCTCGGCCTCCGAGCGGGGCTCGCTCGGTGTGAGGCGGTTGTCTTCTTGCATCGCCACCAGCAGGCAGAGGACGCGGATGATGACCCGCTTCTTCGTGTTCTTGTCCAGCCGGTCGAAGTCGGTGAGCTGACCGGGGCGGCGAGGCACCGAATCGTTGAAGAGCGTGAGCTCCTCGAGTCGCTCTGACGCCGCGATCGGCTCGTCGTCCTCCACGCGATCCACCAGATCCGCGAGGACCTCGTCGATGTCGCGATCCTCGAGGTTGGCCTGCTCGACCAGTTCGGCGGCGACCTCGGCGATGCCCACCTGCCGGTCCTTGGCCCGGCTGATCAGCGCCTTCAGCACGTGATCGACCGGGTTGGCCTCGGGCTGGGGCACCAGGAGCACCGGCTCCGGGATCTCGTCGGCGGCGACGGCGGTTGTCGCCTGCTCCTCGACGGTCGGCTCGTCCCGGCTGCCTTCGATCGCGTCGATGTCGACGATCGCTTCGGCGGTGCTCGCCGCGGGCTCGGCGACGTTCGCCTCGACCGTGTCGACCTCGACCGCAACGTCAGGTTCGGACACCGCCGTCAGCTCGGTCTCGGTCTCGGTCTCGGTCTCGGACTCAGGCTCGGTCACGGGGTCCGGTTCGGCCACCGCGGTCGGCTCGGTCTCGGACGCAGGCTCGGTCTCCGGCGCAGCCGCTGCCGTGGCGAGCGACGGGATCTCGTCGGGTGTGTCGGTCAGACCGCCTTGCGCATCGCGACCGCGGTTGGCCACGTCGGTGACCGGGGTCGCCGCCAGGTGGGGTTTGGTGCGGTCGGAGGCGACCTTGAAGCGAGACAGCACCGCGTCGTCGTTCTCGGGCGAGTCGACCGACTCATCGTCGGCCGCCGTCTTCGGGACCGGCGCCCCGACCGCCGGCGCCAGGCGGGCCTTCACCATCGGCTCGGGACGCAGTTCCTCGGCCTCGGTCCCCACCTCGGCCTCGATGCCAACCTCCAGGTCGGGCTCGACTTCGGCTGGCTCCGGCATCGCCGCACGGCCCACGGCCGCGACTGGCTCGGCCTCGTCGGCCCGGGCCGACGGAGGTTCCGACGACGGTGCGGCCGGGGCGAGCTCCGCCTCGATCCCTCGTTGGTCGAACGCCACCTCGGTCGCCGACTCGAGCTCGGGCTCGTCGTCGGAGGACCCGATGTCCACGATCAGCAGCGGCTCGTCGTCGGCGCCGACCGACGCTGCAGGAGCGGGGGGCTCGACCGCTCGCGCGTCGTCGATCGACCGAGCGGCGGCCGCCGCCTCGGCCCGGGCGGCCTCGGCCTGCGTCGCTTCCCGAGCCTGGGTCGCGGCCTCTTCATCCGCTTTGACCGCACGGGCGCGGGCCGCGGCCTGCGACTCCCGCCCGACCGCCGCGATCGCTTCTTCGGCCGACAGGAACTCCTGGTCGTCGGGCGTCGACTTGGACTTCATCGCGAACGCCACTACCGCGCCGATGACCACCAGCACGACCAAGATGACGATAGGAAGAATCATCGAGTTACCTAGGTCCCGTCAGGGGACCTCGCCCTAAGGCCCTTTCCTCGTTTGCCCGCATCCCAACGACAAAGCCGCACGCGGCCCACTCGCCTACTCCGCCCAGTGTTTTAGCGGAGATCGAGGTCGACTGCGAGGACAGCGTTTCGGCGCAGGTCAGAGCAGGTGGGCAACGAGCGACACGCCCGCGGGTCGCTCCGTGCGCGCCAGGCATCAGCCCCGAACACCAGGTCATCGGGCCGTCATGAGCGCGTCGACCTCCCGTCACACGACGATCACCTGCGGGTTCGGCGTCGATCACGCCTCCTGCCGCAACTGGTCCTTCAGGTCTTCCCACAGGTCCTTCGAACCGCCGCCCGCCGAGAACAGCTGCTGCGCCTTCCACTCGGGTGCCTCGTAGTCCACCGGCGCGTCGTCGACGGGAACCTCGACCCCGTCCAGGCCGACCTGCAGGATCGGGTACGCCCCCGGATCGTCGCCAGCCCGCAAGATCATCCGCACCTCCTTCTCGCGGCCATCCTCACCGGCGATCATGTTGAAGGTCCAACGCTCCATCGTTCCGATTTCCTCTCTCGGGACGGCAGTCACCGCCCGCTACTCGCTGCTCCGATCCGCCCGGGTCCCACCGCCGACCACCAGGGCACCGCCGGGCAGGCCCGGCCACCGAGCATCGACGGTCAGGGCAGACCGGCGGCCGCCGGGTCGGATTCGCCGGCGGGGTCGAGGTCCACACCGAGATCGTCTCGCCGCGGCGAGCCGGCTCGCGGGTGATCGAGGGGGAACTCGATGGCCTCGGCCGTGGCCCGCAACAGCGCCGCCAGGCCGTTGACGAGCAGCTGCGGCTCGCCGCCATCGGACGCCACGGTCACCAACACCGGCCGCACGCTGGACGTGACGAACTCGCCGAACATCTTGACGAACATCGCGGCGATGCGCCGCCCTTCCTCGGTGTCGTTGAGCACGGCCCGTTCGATGTCTTCCGGGTCGAACTCGTCCAGATCTCCCGCCGATCCCAACGCTTCATCCATGGTGTCCTCGTCGGCCGTAGTCGAGCCGCATCAAGCTTCGGCTCACGTTTGGGGTCCAATTGCCCATGCCGGCTCCCCCGTCCGGGATCCGCCCGCCCCGCCTGTCCCTGGGAAGCTACCGGCGCGGCGGGCAGAACTGCTAGACAAAGCTCCAGAATGGGCCGTTCCGGCCAGCGCGTTCGGCCCGGGGCCGGACCCCGCCACCCGGACGGGCCGCTCTCCCGGATCGTCACTGGCAGGAGCAGGGCATGGACGCAGTCATCATCTACGAGAGCCTCACCGGAACGACCCAGCGGGCTGCGCACCTCATCGGCGATGCGTTCTACGACGCGCAGGTCGCCACCCGCATCTTCCCGGTCGCCGGGGTGACTGACGATGCGATCGCCGCGGCTGACCTGGTGATCATCGGTTCGTGGACCGACGGCCTGCTCATCGTGGGGCAGAAGCCGGCGAAGTCCAAGAAGCTCAAGGGCCTGCCGGACCTGACCGGCAAGAAGGTCCTGGTGTTCTGCACCTACGCCATCCATCCGGGCAAGACCATCGCCAAGCTCACCAAGATCGCCGAAGGCCTCGGCGGCGACGTGGTGGGCGGGATGACCCTGCGTCGCGACCGCCTCGACGAGGACGCGGCGGAGTTCGCGGCCCGCGCGGTGGCCGCCCACGTCGCCTGACCCGCGACAGCGACCGGGCCCGGTCACCGCGCTCGTCGGTCATCCGGATCGCCCCGTGGGTACGTATGCCTGGTACCTATGACCTCTCCACCGGGCAGCTACGAGAGCATGAGCGATGCGAACCTCGTCATCTCGATCGGGCGCTATGACCAGGACGCGCTGGCCGAGATCTACCGCCGCCACGGCGCGGCCGTGTTCGGGCTGGCGTCTCGCCTGCTGCAGGATCGCAACCTGGCCGAGGACATCGTGCAGACCGTGTTCGTGCGCCTCTGGGAGCAACCCGAGCGGTTCGACCCCGAGCGGGGGGCGCTGCGGTCCTTCCTGCTGTCCCACACCCATGGCCGTGCGGTCGATCTGATCCGCGTCGAGACCGCCCGCCGCCGCCGCGAGGACAAGGTCGAGGCGCAGGCGATCCAGCCGACCTACGACCTCGAACGCGAGGTCGTCGATCTCGCCACGGCCGAGCGCGTCAAGGCGGCGCTGGCCCAACTGAACGACAACGAGCGGCGGGCCATCGAGCTCGCCTACTTCCAAGGTCGCACCTACCAGGAGGTCGCGATCGCGCTCGACGAGCCCGAGGGCACCGTCAAGAGCCGCATACGGGCCGGACTCAAGAAGATGCGCGTCGACCTGATCGACGTCAGCCACGAGGTGTTGTGATGAACGGCCACGACGAGCTCATCGAACTGCTCGGTGTCTACGCGCTCGACGCAGTCAGCCCCGACGAGCGGCGCGCCATCGAGGCGCACCTCGAGGTCTGCGCGTCCTGCCGGGCCGAGGTCGCCGACCACCTCGAGGTGGCCGCCGGTCTCAGCGCCCTGTCGATCGCGAGTCCCCCCGACGACCTGTTCGCCCGGATCCTGCGCGGGTTGGACGACACGACGGATGCGGCCACGCCCACGCCCGGACCGGTCCCGCGCCTGCACATGTTGACCGCGGCGGATCCTGCGGTGGGCGCGTCGGTGCCCGTTCCTCCAGCGGGCACCGACGCCACCGCCGCCACCGCCACCACCGCCACCGCCGCCACCGCCGCCACCGCCGCCGACGCCTCGCCGCCACCGGCCTCGATCGACGTCGCCCGGCAGGCCCGGGCGGACCGCGGACGAGGCGGAACCATGAAGGTCGGCGCGATCATCGCCGCGGCCGCCGTGGTCATCGCCGTGCTCGGCCTCGGCCTGATCCAGGTCACACGGCACAGTCGAGAGCTCGACCAGCAGCTCGCGCAACCAGGGATCGAGCTTGCCGCCGATCAGGCGCGGGCGGATCCCGCGAGCCGGCAACTACCGCTGAAGGCCGCCGACGGGACGACCGGCGCCGTCGCCGTGATCACGCCGACCGGCAGTGGCTACCTGATCCCCGAGCAACTCGACCCCCTGCCGGCCGATCGCACCTACCAGTTGTGGGTGATCGGCGACGCCGGTCCGATCTCGCTCGGTGTCCTCGGCAACGAACCAGGGGTCACGGGCTTCCACGTGCAGGGCCCGGTGGGCACGGTGGCGATCACCACCGAGGCCAACGGCGGGGCCCCGGCACCGACCGGCTCGCCGCTGCTCGCCACGACCTGAACGCCGACCACGGTCGGTTGTGAGGTAAGTGCAGAAAATGAGAAAGAGAGTCATCCAGGATCGACCCGGCCTCGTAGGACCGGTGATGAACACCTCAGCGCACCACCATCGGCGAGTGATCACCCTGACCTACGCCGCGCTCACCGTCGTGGGCCTGGCGGCGGCCGCGTGCTCCAGCACGACCCCCGCCGCCGCCCCGACCACGACCCCCGCGACCACGCCCGGCACGGCCGCCCCCGCCGCACCAACCCCCGGGTCCACACCGGCGGCCGCCGGACCGGGGGCGATCACCGTCAAGCTGTTCCAGTTCAAGCCGTCGCCGCTCACGATCCCCGCCGGCACGAAGGTCACGTGGACCTCCGAAGATGACACCGTCCACGAGCCGGCCTCGGGCACGCCGGAAGCGCCCACCACCGTGTTCGATGTCGAGCTCGACGGCAAGGGGTCCAGCGGATCGTTCACCTTCACCACCCCGGGGACCTACGCGTACTACTGCAAGATCCACACGTCGATGACCGGCGAGATCACCGTCACCTGACCCGCAACTCCCCGGAACCACGTCGACCCCCCTGTGCCGGCGCCCGAACGCCACCGAGCCCCCCAGATCGGGCGCCTCGAGCGTGGGGCCCAGGCCCGGTCCCGGCCCGAGCGCCACCGCGAACGAGGCCCTCCCGCCAACCCGTGCCTTCGGCGCGCCCCATCTCATCAGCAATGCCCCCTGCCACCCCCTCCCGTTGACACGAAAGGTCCACCATGGCCCCCAAGAAGCCCATCACCCGACACGTGTTCCCCGCCCTGGCCATCGCCGGGTCGCTCGCGGTGGGTGTCGTCGCCTGCAGCAGCGGCACCACGACCAGCACGGCCGGCTCCGGCTCGAGCGCCCCCACGACATCAGCGGCGCCGACCACCACCGCCACGGCGGCCACGACCCCCGCCACGAGCACCGGCACCGCCGTGCCGGCCACCAAGGTCAGCGCCGCGGCGTTGCGGGCCAACCTGACCACGTTGTTCAACAGCCACGTGATCCTGGCGAGCGCCGCGACGGGTGCCGCCCTGGCCGGTCGCACGGACGACTTCAACGCCGCGGCCGCCGAGCTCGACAAGAACTCCGATGACATCACCGCCGCCGTGGGCTCGGTGTACGGCGATGACGCCGGCAAGGCCTTCGGCCCGCTCTGGAAGAAGCACATCGTGTTCTTCGTCGACTACACCAAGGCCGTCGGCGCCGGCGACAAGGCCGCGGCCGACAAGGCGGTGACCAGCCTCACCAACTACGCCGGCGACTTCGCGGCGTTCCTCAGCGGCGCCAACCCCAACGTGCCCAAGGACGGGCTCACCGACCTCGTCAAGACCCATGTCCTCACGCTCAAGGACGTCGTCGACGCCCAGGCCGCCAAGGACCCGGTCAAGACCAACGCGGCACTCGCGACGGCCATCGCGCACATGCACATGATCGCCGACCCCCTCGCGGCGGGCATCGTGAAGCAGTTCCCGGACATGTTCTCCGGCGATCCGTCCTCGAAGGGCGCCGACCTGCAGGTCGCGCTGAACAGCGCGTTCCAGCAACACGTGGCCTTCGCATCGATCGCCACCGGAGCCGCCCTCGGCGGTCGCAACGACGAGTTCACCGCGGCGGTGGGCCAGCTCGACAAGAACTCCGATGACATCACCGCCGCCGTGGGCTCGGTCTACGGCGACGACGCCGGCAAGGCCTTCGGCCCGCTCTGGAAGAAGCACATCACGTTCTTCGTCGACTACACCAAGGCCGTCGGCGCCGGCGACAAGGCGACGGCCGACAAGACCGTGACCAGCCTCACCAACTACGCCGGCGACTTCGCGGCGTTCCTCAGCGGCGCCAACCCCAACCTGCCCAAGGACGGGCTCACCGACCTCGTCAAGACTCACATCCTCACGCTGAAAGACGTCGTCGACGCCCAGGCCGCCAAGGACCCGGTCAAGACCTACGCCGCACTCGCGGTGGCCATGAAGCACATGCACATGATCGCCGACCCCCTCGCGGCGGCCATCACGACGCAGTTCCCGGAGAAGTTCCCGAGCTGATCCGCCCATCCTCCGGCCGGTCGGTCCCGTCCCCCGCCCGCGGTCGGGACCGGCCGGCTGGCCCGGTCGCACCGGCCCGAGCGTCCATCCTCCGGCGCTCGGGCCGATGCGCGCCGGCGATGGTGCGCGCTCGGGACGGCGCGCACCATCGCTCTGGCGCGTCCCACCGCTTCACCGACCCGCGAGCCGGCCAGCCGGACCAGCCAGTTCGCGAAGCCCGAACCGGCTCAGCTCTTGGGCAGGTCGCGGAACGCCATGGCCTTGTCGAGGCGAGGTTCGGCCGGCAGACCCAAGACCCGCTCGCCGATGACGTTGCGCTGGATCTGGTCGGTCCCTCCACCGATCTTGACGGTCCACTGGTTCAAGAAGCCGTCGGTCCACTGGTTGTCGAGCATGCCCTGCGCGCCGTTGAGCGCGACCGCCACGTTGCCGACGTGTGTCGCGTGCTGGGACATCAACAGCTTGAGCACCGAGCTCTCCGGTCCGGGTTCCACGCCGCGGCTGATCGCGGTCTGCAACCGGTAGCCGAGGAAGCGCAGCAGCTCGGTGCGCGTGTACGCGTGCATCAGCGCCTGCCGGGTCGACGGGTCCGCCGCATGACCCGACGCGACGGCGAAGTCGCGCAGCTCGCGCCACGCCACGACGCCGCCACCGCCCCCGATCGCCGACCGCTCGCTGGTCAGGGTGGTCATCGCGGCGCGCCACCCATCGTTGACCCCACCCACCAGTTGGCTGTGGGGGATGCGCACGTCGGTCAGGAAGACCTCGTTGAAGTGGGCGTGGCCGGTGATCTGGCGCAACGGGCGCACCTCGATCCCGGGCGTCGCCATGTCCAGGAGGAAGTACGAGATGCCGCGGTGCTTCGGCGCGTCCGGATCGGTGCGGGCCAGCAGCATGCCCCAGTCGCTGTGATGGGCCTGCGAGGTCCACACCTTCTGGCCGTTGACCACCCACTCGTCGCCGTCGCGCTCGGCCCGCGTGGCGAGGCCGGCGAGGTCGGACCCGGCACCGGGTTCGCTGAAGAGCTGGCACCACGCCTCGTCGCCGCGCAGCATCGGGTCCAGGAACCGCTGGCGCTGCGCCTCGTCGCCGTGGGCGATGATCGTCGGGCCGACCATGTCGATCGCGACCATGAACAGGCCCGAGGACACCTCGAAGTGGGATTGCTCCTGCGCGAAGATCGAGCCCTGCACCGACGTGCCGTCCCGGCCGCCGTACTTCTTCGGCCACGTGATCCCCGCCCAGCCGCCGTCGTACAACGTGCGCTGCCAGGCGCGGGCGAACCCGGGGTAGGTGGGGGCGTCCGCCATGTTGAGGCGGTGCAGGTCACCCGTGCGAGGCCCGGCGTGGGCCTCGAGCCAGGCGCGGGCCTCCGCCCGGAACGCCGCCTCTTCGGGGGTGTCGTCGAAATCCACCGGTCTCCGTTTCTCCTGCGTCGGGGGCCTGCGCCGGGGACGCAAAGTAGAACACGTTTCAGATTCTGGGGAAAGCCGGGGCGCGGGCGGCCGACAGGCCAGGCTCGGCTCAAGGGGTGACGATCGGGAACCAGAACGAGAAGCGGTCGAGGAGGGAGGCGAACGTGACCAGCGTGGACCGGTCACCGGTGATCTGCAACGACCCGGCGGTGACCAGCTCGTCGATCGTGGCCTGGGACAGCGCCAGCTGCAGCAGCGCGTCGAACGTGGCCACGACCGTGGCATCGACGTCGTCGCGGTGCAGGTCCTTGCGCGCGTGCAGCGTGCCGTAGCGAACGCCGACGTGCCACTGCTCGTCCCGGTCCGTGACCGTGAGGTCGAACGCGAGCGTGATGCCGGCCGCCGCGGGGCCGTTCAGCCGCACGCCCAGATAGTCGAGCAGCATCTCGACCGTCATCGCCCGCACCACATCGGCGCTGCCGAGGTTGGCCGCTCCGTCACCGGTGGGGACGCCGGCGCGCAGCTCCTGGGCGGCGGTCAGGTAGAAGGCCCGCCAGGGGCCCGACTCGGCCTGGTAGCCGAGCTGCTCGAGCGTGTCGGCCTGCAGCGCCTTGGCGTCGAGGTGATCCGGCTCGGCGAACACGACGTGGTTCACGACCTGGGCGACCCAGCGGTAGTCACCGGCGGCGAACGCCTCGCGGGCCTTGCGCACGACCTCGTCGGCGCCCCCCATGTAGTCGACGTAGCGCACGCTCGACTCGACCGGCGGCAGCGGGTGCAGGTTGGCCGGGTTGCCGTCGAACCAGCCGATGTAGCGCTGGTACACCGCCTTCGCGTTGTGGTTGACGGTGCCGTAGTAGTCGCGGTTGAAGAACTCGTCGCGGAGCCCCGCCGGCAGCTCCAGCTGCTCGGCGATCTCGATGCTCGTGGACCCGTGGTTCGCGAGGCGCATGGTCTGGTCGTGGATGTATCGATAGGCGTCACGCTGCTTGCTCAGGTAGTCGACGATGTCGTCGGCGCCCCAGTGCGGCCAGTGGTGGCTGGCGAAGACGATGTCGGTGTCGGCCCCGAACAGGGCGATCGACTCGTCGATGTACTTGCTCCACGCGAGGGCG
>JBBQHT010000133.1:0-12752 GCA_038324235.1 Acidimicrobiales bacterium | reverse complement strand
GGGGCGCAGCCTTGGCTACGGTGCGTTCCGATGGGGACCAGGGAATGAACGGATGGTGAAGGTCACGTTCTGGGGTGTGCGCGGCTCCACCCCGTGCCCGTGCGCGGCCAATCAGCGCTATGGCGGGAACACGGCGTGTGTCAGCCTCGACGTAGCCGGCCACGATCCCATCGTGTTCGACCTCGGCACCGGTCTCCGGTTCTACGGAGAATCGGTCGATGCCGAGACTCCCTGGCAGGGCCTGGCCCTGGTCACCCACCTGCACTGGGACCACGTGCAGGGCCTGCCGTTCTTCACTCCCATCAACTGCGCGGGTGCCCGACTCGACGTGTACGCGCCCCGCCCCGACCCGGACCAGTCCGTGGCCGGGGCCTTCGGCGAGTTCATGCGCCCGCCGTACTTCCCGGTGCGCGTCGCCGACCTCGCCGGCGAGTTCCGGTTCCACGCGCTCGACGACGGCGAGCACGTCGTGGGTGACGCCAAGGTGCGCTCGCACCGGGTGCCCCACGTCGGCATCACCAACGGCTACCGCGTCGAGATGAACGGCGTCTCGGTCGCGTACATCAGCGACCACCAACAACCCGTCGACGGCAGCATGGACATCGCCGAGGGCGTGCTCGAGCTGTGCGCCGGCGTCGACCTGCTGATCCACGACGCCCAGTACACGCCCGGCGAGTTCGCGCAGAAGGCGCACTGGGGTCACTGCACCGTCGAGTACGCCCTGCACGTGGCCCGCGAGGCCGGGGTGCGACGGCTCGCGCTCTTCCACCACGATCCCGATCACGGTGACGACGTGGTCGATCAGCTCCTCGCGCAGGCCCGGGTGCACCCCGACGCCGCGTTCATCGGCGAGGTCATCGCCGCGAGCGAGGGCCTGACAGTCGCGCTCTCGCCCACGTCGCTCGCCCGCTGAGCCCACGTCTCTCGCCTGCCCGCCTGCCCGCCTGCCCGCCTGACCCCTTGTCGCCCCACGGGCCCGGAGCGGGTCCCGCCCGGCGGATTCGAAGCCCGCACGCCCCGGTGGCTACCTTGATCCGATCACGCACGGGCGGCGCCGGACGGCTCGCACAGGGGAGGAACCGTGAGCGACATCACCGAAGAAGGTTCGACCTTCGACGCCGCGAAGTACCGCCAGGTGCTCGGACACTTCCCGACGGGCGTCACGGTGGTGACCGGGATGGACGACGGCACGCCGGTCGGCATGGCGATCGGGTCCTTCACCTCTCTGTCGCTCGAACCGCCCGAGATCCTGTTCTGCGTCGGCAGGTCCTCGTCGTCGTGGCCGAAGATTCAGGCCCACGGCTCCTTCTGCGTGAACATCCTCGCCGACGACCAGGAGGACGTCTGCCGAGTGTTCGCCAGCAAGGCGGACGACAAGTTCCTCGAGATCGGGTGGAAGCGCAGCCGCAGCAACAACCCGTTGCTCGACGGTGTGCTCGGTTACATCGACTGCGACATCCACCAGGTGCTCGAAGCCGGCGACCACTACGTGGTCATCGGGATGGTCACCGACCTCGATGTCATGCACGAGGGTGGGCCGCTGATCTTCTTCCGCGGCGGCTACGGCCGGTTCTCGGTCTGACATGCCGGTCTACGCGCTCGGGAACCAGGTCCCTGACATCGACCCGTCGGCGTTCATCCACCCTGACGCCGTGATCATCGGATCCGTCACGATCGGCGCCGAGGCCTCGGTGTGGCCGGGCGCCGTGCTGCGCGGGGACGAAGGCGAGATCGTCATCGGGGCCCGTACGTCGGTGCAGGACGGGAGCGTGCTGCACACCACGCGGTTGTTGCCCACGATCGTCGGCGACGAGTGCGTGATCGGCCACATCGTCCACCTGGAGGGCTGCATCCTCGAGGACCGTTGCCTCGCCGGCAACGGGTCGGTCGTCCTTCACGGCGCTCGCATCTGCAGCGGTGCGCTGGTGGGCTCGAACGCGGTCGTGCCGAACAACAGGGTCGTACCGGCCGGCGCGATGGCTCTCGGCGTGCCGGCCAAGCTCCGCCTCGACGCGGTGAACCCGATGATGATCCAGTTCCCGATGGAGGCCTACGTGGCGCGGGCCCAGCAGTACCGCGAGGAGCTCCGGGTCCTGCCCTGGCCCCCAGGCTGATTCCCCGCCGGATCCGGTCGATCCGGTTGGTCCTACCTGGCTCGGGGCCCGGTCAGAACGAACCGGAGTTGAGCGCGTAGAACGGCGTGTTGGGGATGTTCCGCACGATCGAGAAGACGATCATCGCGACCGGGATCGCCCAACCGGACCAGCGGGGCAGGCGCATGGCCGGCAGTTCGCGGCCCCACAGGCCGAAGACCCAGCGGACGATCATGTACGCGATGACCGGGATGATCACGAACGCCACCACGTTGTGGTGGAGGGCGCCGACGATGTCGCCGTGCACGAGGGAATGGGTCGCCCGCAGGCCGCCGCAGCCGGGGCAGTCGAGACCAGTGAGGGCCTTCATGGGGCACTGGGGGTAGGCGCTCGCGGGGTTGTTCGGATCTACCAGGTAGAGGTAGCCCGCCAGGCCGGCGCACATGGCCGCGGTGGCTCCCGTGACGATCCAGCGCCCAGGTCCCCGGCGCATCTGGCTGCTGATCCTGGATGTCCGGTCAGGCGGCGGCGGCAACGGCGCCTGACTGCCGTCGGCGCTGATGGGCCAGGCGGTGTGGGCCGCTGACACGTCGGGCTGGGGATCCGGGGTGAACGACATCGGTGCCGAGTGTAGTGCGCGACCGTCCGGTCCGGTCGGTGCCGTGTTCGGCGAGCCGGCGGATAACCAGCCAGACGGGGTCTTCGGCGCCGGTACGCTATGCCCCAGTTGTGCGCGCTCGAGCGGCTCGGGGCCGGCGGTGCGCCAGGGGAACCAACGGGAGGAGCTCGTCATCGCCACGAAGCGCGCGTCCGTCGCGGTCGGTGGCTCCCGCGCGGACGTGGCCGACGAGCCCGGTCACTCCGCAGAGCCCGTTCGGTCCGATGGGCCGTCTCCACCCGGAGAGGGCAGTAGTCGAGACGGCTGGCGCCTGATCCTGTCCACGTTGCGGTCGCAGTGGCGGGGGGTGACCATCGGCGTCATCGTCGGTCTGGCCTGGACCGTCGCCAAGGTCAGTGTCCCGGCGCTCGTCCAGCGGGCCATCGACCTCGGCATCACACCCGGCGACCGGGCGGCCCTGCTGCGATGGTCGATCGCGATCGGAATCGTGGCGGCGATCGCGGCCCTGTTCACCGGCATCCGCCGCTACTGGGCCTTCCGCGAGTCCCGCATGGTCGAGGCCCGGCTGCGCGATCGGATCTTCGCTCAGATCCAACGGCTCCACTTCGCGTACCACGACACCGTGCAGACGGGCGACCTGATGAGCCGGGCCAACACCGATCTGCAGCAGATCCAGGCGCTCGTCGTGCTCATCCCGCTGACGATCTCCAACTTCGTGACCGTCGCGGCGGTCACGGTCATTCTGTTCCTCATCGACTGGCGTCTCGCGATCCTCTCGCTCGGATCGCTCCCGTTCCTGAACGTGCTCGGCAAGCGGTTCTCCACCCGGCTGCACCCGTCGGTCATGGGCATCCAGCGTGAATCCGCTGAGCTGGCGTCGGTCGTGGAGGAATCGGTGACGGGCGTGCGGGTGGTCAAGGGCTTCGGGGCCCAGGGGGTGCAGGCCCGTCGGCTGCGCATCGAGGCGGACGACGTGTACGAGCAGTCGATGACCGCCGCCCGGGTGCGGGCCCGCTACCTCCCGGCGATGGAACTGCTGCCCAACATCGGCCTCATCCTCGTGCTCGCGTACGGAGGCCACCTCGTGCTTGACGGGCAGCTGTCCCTCGGGCAGCTGGTGGAGTTCAACGCGTACATCTACCTGTTGATCTGGCCGCTGCGGATGCTGGGCATGATCATCGCCCAGGGTCAGCGGGCCGCCGCCTCCGCGCAACGGGTGCGCGCCGTCCTCTCGGTCGAGCCGGCGATCGTCGATCGACCGGGTTCGGCGGTGCTGCCGGCGGCCGCCGACGGCAGCGCGAAGGGGCTCGGCGCCGTGCGCTTCGCCGACGTGGTGTTCGCGTACGAGTCGCGCCCTGACTCGCCCGTGCTGGAGCACTTCGAGCTCGACATCGCCCCCGGTGAGTCGGTGGCTCTCGTCGGCGCGACGGGCAGTGGCAAGTCCACGGTGGCCCGCCTGCTCCCGCGCTTCTACGACCTCGATCACGGCCAAGTGCTGCTCGACGGGGTCGACATCCGGGATCTCGATCTGCGCGCGTTGCGCCGGGCGATCGGGATCGTGTTCGAGGAGACCTTCCTGTTCAGCGCGACCATCGCCGAGAACATCGCGTTCGCGGATCCTGACGCGGACGACGAGCGGATCCACCGCGCCGCCAGGCTCGCGGGTGCGGACGAGTTCATCCGGGAACTTCCCGACGGCTACGCCACCGAGATCGGTGAGCGGGGGTTCTCGCTGTCGGGTGGCCAGCGCCAACGCCTGGCCATCGCCCGGGCGATCCTGGCCGACCCGCGAGTCCTGGTGCTCGACGACGCCACCTCGTCGGTGGACCCGACCAAGGAGCACGAGATACGCGATGCCCTCGGCGAGGTGATGCGCAACCGCACGACGATCGTCATCGCGCACCGGCCCGCCACGATCGCGTTGGCCGATCGGGTCGTGCTGCTGCGCGACGGCCGGGTCGCCGCCACCGGCACGCATCAGGAGCTGCTGGCGACCAACGCGGAGTATCGCGAGGTCCTGGCCGCGGTCGCCGGCGACGGTGACGGTGACGGCGACCTGGACGACGTGGACGACCGGGACGGTGCCGGATCGGGGGTGATGTCGCGATGATGCTCGAGGGAGCCGTCGATCCCGACAGTGCGCTCGATCGCGAGCAGGCGCGCTGGGTGATGCGCCGGGCGGCCTCGATGCTGCGGCCGTATCGCCGCGACATCTACGTGTCGTGCGTGCTGATCGTGGCCTGGACCTCGTCGACCCTGGCTGGGCCCTTCCTGGTCAAGTACGGCATCGACCAGGGCATCACGCCCAAGGACGCGGCTGCGCTCAACGTCGCGGTGGTCGGCTACGTACTGGTCGCGGCGATGGCCTACGTCGTGTACCGCCGCCTGATCGTCGTGTTGTCCCGCGTCGGTGAGGGCTACCTGCGCGATCTGCGCGTCCGGGTGTTCGATCACCTGCAGGCCCTGTCGATGCCGTTCTACGACCGGTCCAAGGCCGGCGTGCTCGTCTCGCGCATGACCTCCGACGTCGACTCCATCGCCGAGCTGGTGCAGACCGGGTTGTTGATGTTCCTCACCAACCTGCTCGTGCTCGTCTTCTCGATCGTCTTCCTGGCCATCGTGTCCTGGCAGCTGCTGCTCGTCTGCCTCGTGGCCCTGCCTTTCGTGATCGTGGCCAGCATCAAGTTCCAGCGGGACTCGAACCGGGCTTACCTGCAGGTGCGCGAACGCATCGGCGGCACGTTGTCGAAGTTGCAGGAGGGCATCGCGGGCGTCCGGGTGATCCAGGCCTACGGCCGGGAGGACGTCGAGATCGACGGGTTCCGCACCGACAACCGCGAGCTGTACGACGCGCACATGAAGTCCGTGTGGGTGCAGGCCTGGTACCTGCCCGTCATCGAGTTCGCCGGCCTCGGCACGACGGCGTTGGTGGTCGGCCTCGGCGGTTCGATGGTGATCGGCGGCGCGATCTCGATCGGTACGGTCGCCTTCTTCCTGCTCACGCTCAACAACCTGTTCGACCCGGTGCAGCAACTGAGCCAGCTGTTCAACACGGTGCAGTCCGCCGGTGCCGGCCTGCACAAGCTCTACGAGTTGCTGGACACGCCGATCGATGTCGCCGAACGACCCGGTGCGGTTGACCTCCCGGCCAGAGGGGACATCGTCGTTCGCGACGTGGCCTTCGCCTACGCGGGCCACGCGCCGGTGCTCCAAGACGTGTCGCTCACGATCGCGCCGGGCGAGAAGCTCGCGTTGGTCGGGCCCACCGGCGCCGGCAAGTCCACGCTCGCCAAGCTGGTGGCCCGCCTGTACGACCCGATCGACGGGCAGATCACCTTCGGCGGTACCGATCTGCGTGACGCGACGCTGCGATCGTTGCGCGAGCGCATCGTCGTCGTCCCTCAGGAAGGGTTCCTGTTCAACGGCACGATCCGAGAGAACGTGCGCATCGCGAGGGGTGATGCCACCGACGACGACGTGGACGAGGCGCTGCGGGTGATCGGCGTCTACGACCGCTTCCACGCGTTGCCCGAAGGCCTCGACACGGAGGTGCGCGAGCGCGGGTCGCGCCTGAGCGCGGGGGAGAAGCAGCTCGTGTCCCTCGCTCGTGCCGCCCTCGTGGATCCCGCGCTGCTGGTGCTCGACGAGGCGACCTCGTCCCTCGATCCCGGGACCGAGATGCTCGTCGAGCAGGCCATGGACACGCTGATGGAGGGCCGCACGGTGGTGGTCATCGCCCACCGTCTGTCCACTGCGGAACGCGCGGACCGGGTCGGTGTGGTCAGCGGTGGGCGCCTGGTCGAGCTCGACACGCACGACGAGCTGATCGCCCAGGAAGGACACTACGCCGCGCTGTTCGCCACCTGGGCCGGCGGCCTCAGCGGGGCTGGGTCGCGGGCATTCGGGCCGACGGCCCCGGCCACCGGGCCGGACGAGTCGCCGGATCACGCCGTCGCTCGTCGTGAGCCCGCCTGATCCTCTCGGCGGGTCTGGTCCGACGTGGCCCGCGGGGGCGCGGCTGGCCTCGAGCGCTCGGCGGATCAGCTTCCGCCGACGCTGTCGTACTGCTCGAGGAGACCGCGGTACGCCGCCTCGCTGCCCGCCATCGGCTTGACCACCACGTCGGTGGCGCTGAGGCGCCTGGCTACCTCGGGCGCGTCCGCTCCGGCGGCGATGGCGATGACGGCGAACGTGCTCCGGTCGAGCAGCTCGCCGAGCTCGGCGACGTCCTTGCGTGACAGACCCTTGTGGAAGTGCGAGACCAGGCCGCCGACGATGCCGCCACCGACCACGCCCGCGACGAGCGCGACAGGCGAGAGGACCGCGACGACGCCACCGATGAGCAGACCCTTGGCGACGGGGTGGTGCATGTCCTTCTCGACGCTGACGTTGCCCTCGGCATCGTGCTCGACGACGGCGGCGTCGATGAGGCGGAAGAAGTCGAGGTCCGTGTTGCGCAGGAGCTCGTAGTCGGCCACGGCCGATGCTCGGTCGGTGTGCCCCGCGATGATGAGTGTGGTGATGGTGTCGGTCATGGCGGGCTCCCCGGTCGGTGTTGGTGCAGCGGGCTCGACCGTAGCAAGCTGCCCCTTCCCCGCGCTCACCTGACGAGCGAGCAGTCGGGAAGAGCCCGGGATCAGATCGGGAACGCCATGCCGAAGAGCGGCTCGATCGCCTCGGCGGGTCCCGGCTCGGCGAACCAGAACCCCTGGGCCGCGGCGCAGCCGAGCTCACGCAGGTGCTGCAACTGCTCCTCGTTCTCCACCCCTTCCGCGATGGCCGAGAGCTCGAGACTCGCGGCGAGGTTCAAGATGGCGGCGACGATGGCGGCGTCTTCGGAGTCGCGGCCGAGTCCCGCCACGAATGACTGGTCGACCTTCAAGACGTCGACCGGGAAGCGGCGCAGGTAGGACAGTGATGAATACCCGGTGCCGAAGTCGTCGATGGCGAGGGACACCCCGATCGCCTTCAGGGCCCACAACGTGTCGATCGCCGAGGCGGCATCGTCCATCAGCACGGACTCGGTGATCTCGAGGCAGAGTCGGCTCGGATCGAGGCCGGTTCCGGCCAGCACCCCCTCCACCAGGGTCGGCAGGTTCTGGGCCGTCAGCTGGCGGGCGGACAGGTTGACATGGACGTCAGGCGCGCCCGGTCCGTAGATCTCCTCCCATTGCCGCGCTTGGTGGCACGCCTTGGACAGCACCGTCAGCCCGAGGCCGACGATCAGCCCCGTGTCCTCGGCCAGACCGATGAAGTCGTAGGGCGAGAGCACGCCGCGGTCGGGATGGGTCCAGCGGGCCAGCGCTTCGACCGCCCGGATCTCACCTGTCACCAGATCGACGCACGGCTGGTAGTACACCGTGATCGCGTCCTGCTCGATGCCGATCGCGAGCTGGTTGGCCAGGTCGTGGCGGCGCTCGGCCTGCTCGCGCATGGTCTCGTCAAAGACCTCGAGCCGGGCGCGGCCGAGGTCCTTCGCCCGGTACATGGCTGCGTCCGCGTCGCGCAGGAGTGACTCCGGATGCGCGTCCTGGCCCCGGGAGATCGCGATGCCGATGCTCGCAGTGATCTCGAAGACCCGATCGCCGAGGTCGAACGCCGCGGAGTCGATCGAGTCCGCGACTCGCTGACCGATCTCGATAGCGTGCTGCTCGCTCTCGACGTCCTCGGCGAGCACGACGAACTCGTCGCCGCCGATGCGCGCCACGGTGTCCGACGGGCGCAACACCGCGGTGATCCGCTCGGCGGCCTGCTTGAGCAACAGGTCTCCCGCCTCGTGGCCGAGCGTGTCGTTGACCTGCTTGAAGCGATCCAGGTCGAGGAAATACAAGGCCACGAGCCGTTCGTCTCGGCCGGCTCGGGCGAGGCCCAGCTCGAGGTGGTCGAGGAGCAACGCCCGGTTGGGCAGACCGGTGTGCGGATCGTGCGTGGCCTGCCACGCGAGGTCCAGTTCGAACCGGCGCCGGGCGGTGACGTCACGCCCGACCGCGGACACCTGGTAGATCGTCCCGTCGGGATGCCGATCGGCGGCGATCGTCTGCCACACGAGCACGGTGGTGCCATCGGCCGCCTTCATCGGCAGCTCTCCGCTCCACACCTCGCCGCTGCGCAGCGTGGGTTCGAGGCCGTCGCGGAGGATGGCTCGCGCGTCGTCGGTGAAGAGCGCCAAGTGGTGGATCTCGGAGATGCTGCTGCCGACGTAGCCGAAGAGCTCCCGGGCCGAGCGGTTGAGGTAGACGAGCAGGCCCGAGGTCCAGTCGACGATGGCGACCAGGTCGCTGGTGGACTCGACGATGTTGGCCAACCGCGTGGTCTGTTCCTGCGCGACCATCAGCGGGGTGACGTCCTCGATCGATCCGACGATGCCGGTGGGTGCGCCGGTATCGGGGTCGTGGATGCGCGCGCCGTGCCCGCTCAACCAGCGGGTGGTGCCGTCACGGGCGCGGATGCGGTAGCGCACGTTGTACGGCCGATGCTCGCGAAAGGCGGTGGTCAGGTCATCGAGGAGCCGACCCCGGTCGTCGGGATGGATGATCTTGACCGTGGCAGGATCGCTCACCTGATCGAGTCCGATGTCGGTGATCTCGGTCCATCGCGGATTCGCGTACGTGATCGCGCCATCAGAGTCGGCTTGGAACACCCCGACCGACAGCGACTCGGCGAGCGTGCGGAACCGCGTTTCGTTCGCCCGCAACGCATCCTCGGCCACCTTGCGCTCGGTCACATCCGTGAAGGAGAGGGCGACCGCGTACGGCGACCCGTCGTCCTCGTGGAACAGCGGCACGGCGTTGGTGAGGAACCAGCGGCGCTCGCCCGCCTCGTCGTCGATGCCCTGGATGAGGTCGTAGATCGGTTCGCCCGACCGGTAGGCGACCCCCGCAGGGCGGTCGTCGAGCGGCATCGGGTCGCCGTTCTCGTCCACGACCTCGAGGGCTGCGAGCGCCTCGAAGGTGAGGTGCTCGGGCACCAGGCGCAGGATGCGAGCCGCGCTGGCGTTGGCGGTGAGCACCTCGCCGGCGCCGAAGACGACGAGCCCGTCGTGCATCGAGTCGATGACGGCGCGGTAGCGCGCCTCGCTCTCGCGCAGGGCCCCTTCGGCCAGCTTGCGCTCATTGATGTCGATGATGAGCGAGTGGAACAGCGCGGCCCGGCCCTGGCTGTCGCGCTCGACCGTGATGGTGCTCGAGACCCACACGGAGGTGCCGTCACGGCGGACCAGGCGCCGTTCTTCGAACAGGTGATCGATCTCACCCTTGATGAGGGCGGGCGCCCGGTCGATCACGTGGGCCCGGTCGTCCAGGTGCACGTAGCGCGCGGCCGGGGTCCCCAGCACCTCGTCGACCTCGTAGCCGAGCAAGCTCGCCCAAGCCTGGTTGACCTCGATCAGGGTGCCGCCGAGGGAGTAGACCGCCTGGCCGACCGGGGCCGAGGCGATCAGGTCGCGGAAGCGCTCGGCGCTGCGGTGGTGGGCGATGGACTCGGCCGCCTCGTCCTCGATGCGGGACGACGCGTGCCGGCTCACCGTGGCATCCGGTGCGTCGAGCGGGGCGTCGAGCGGGGCGTCGGGTCGAGAGTCCATGGTGGGGGCCACAGTGTAAGAGTCCGGGCGGTCACGGGTCGGAAGAACCGCCAGACTCTTGGCGGCTGCTCTGGTGGTGGATCCCCGGAAGCGATTTGTTACTATCGCCATAGGAGTAATTCGACGGGATCGCCGCGTGCGGCGCTCCCCGGGTCCCCGGCCCCTCGTCCACCACGGAGCTCACCATGGCGACAACCGATCTCGGTCTCGACCTCAGCAAGTACAAGCTCGGTTGGAGCGACACGGAGGACTACGTCTTCAAGCCCAAGAAGGGCATCAACGAAGCCATCATCAACGAGATGTCGTGGATGAAGGGTGAGCCCAAGTGGATGCTGGCGGAGCGGCTCAAGTCATACCAGCACTTCTTGCGGCGCCCGATGCCCAACTGGGGCGGCGACATGTCCGAGATCTACTTCGACGACATCTTCTACTACATCAAGCCCACGGATCATCAGGTCGACGAGTGGGACGATCTGCCCGACGCCATCAAGAACACGTACGCGAAGCTGGGCATCCCCGAGGCCGAGCGCAAGTACCTCGCAGGGGTCACCGCCCAGTACGAGTCCGAGGTCGTCTTCCATCGCAACCGCGAAGATCTCGAGCGCCAGGGCGTCATCTTCTGCGACATGGACACCGCCCTGCGGGAGTACCCCGAGCTCGTGAAGCAGTACTTCGGCACCGTCATCCCGAAGAACGACAACAAGTTCGCGTCGCTCAACACGAGCGTGTGGTCCGGCGGCTCCTTCATCTACGTCCCCCCGGGCGTGAACGTCGACATGCCGCTGCAGGCCTACTTCCGCATCAACGCCGAGAACATGGGCCAGTTCGAGCGCACCTTGATCATCGCCGACGAGGGCAGCCAGGTGCACTACATCGAGGGCTGTTCAGCTCCCGTGTACACCACCGATTCGCTGCACTCCGCTGTGGTCGAGATCATCGTCAAGCCCAGCGCCCGGGTCACGTACACGACCATCCAGAACTGGTCGAACAATGTGTTCAACCTGGTCACCAAGCGCGCCCGGGTCGAGGCCGAGGGCCACATGGAGTGGATCGACGGCAACATCGGTTCTCGCCTCACCATGAAGTACCCCGCGGTCTACATGGTCGGCCCGAAGGCCTCGGGCGAGGTCCTCTCGGTGGCCTACGCCGGGGCGGGTCAGCACCAGGACGCCGGGGCCAAGATGGTGCACGCCGCCCCCGAGACCACCTCGAAGATCGTGTCGAAGTCGATCTCGAAGGACGGTGGCCGCACCAGCTACCGCGGCCTCGTGCGGGTGGAGGACGACGCCTACGGCTGCCGCAGCCACGTCCAGTGCGACGCGCTGATCCTCGACCAGGACAGCATCTCCGACACGTACCCGTACATGGAGGTGGGTGCCCGCGACGCCCGCGTCGGCCACGAGGCCACCATCTCCAAGGTGGGTGACGACCAGCTGTTCTACCTGCGCAGCCGCGGCCTCTCCGAGGAGCAGGCGATCGGGATGATCGTGAACGGCTTCATCGAGCCGGTCACCCGCACGCTGCCCATGGAGTACGCCGTCGAGTGGAGCCGCCTGATCGAGCTCCAGATGGAGGGCTCGGTGGGCTAGCCCCCGCCCGGCCCGAGCAGCTCGTCGACCGGCCGGCCGGCCCCCCGGGGCCGGCCGGTGCGCGTCCGGGCCGCGCTCCGGGTCCGGCCGCCGCCGGGCATCATGGTCGGATGCCGATGCGGCAGGAGTGCCGACACTACGAGAGCCGCACGTACCGCACCGGCGAGACGATGCGGCGCTGCAGCCTCGACGCCGCGCCCGAGGCGCCCTGGCGGTGCCCGGAGCACTGCCCCTTCTTCGAGCGGCGCCTGGTCGACCTCGGCTGGGAGCGGGGCTCGCTGGCCCAGCCGCCCACGCCGCCCGAGCCGCCGGGCGTCGGCCAGGGCGGCGACGTGGCCGCCCTGCTCGACGCGGCGGAGGACATCGTCCACGCCGTGCTGCCCGACGTGGTGGCCGAGGTCGCGGCCGAGCGGGCCCGTCGGCCGTGGTGGCGGCGCATCGTGTCCCGTCGCCGGCGGTAGCCGGCGCCTCCTTCGGCGTCGGGCATGCGGCCCCGTCCCGGTAGGCTTCCGAGGGGGTCGGGGCGACCGGCCCCCGCCCCGAGAGCCGCTGCGGACCGGGGCCCCGCCCGCCGGTGGAGGGTCCTCGAGGCCCCGGGTGCCGGCGACGAGGGAGCGAACATGGAGGATCGACGCTGAGCACGTTCACGGTCGACGACGCCGCCGCGCTGGCGGGCCCGTCCTGGGTGCAGGAACGGCACCGGGCGGCCGCCGAGCGGTTCGGCGCCGCCGCGCTGCCGACGCCCGACGAGGAGGTGTGGCGCTACAGCCGCATCAACGACCTCGACCTCGACGCGTTCCGGCCGGCGCCGGCCGAGGGCGGCCGCTCGGGCATCCCCGACGCCCTCCGCCCCCTGATCGACGCGGTCGGCA
>JBBQHT010000132.1:0-12784 GCA_038324235.1 Acidimicrobiales bacterium | reverse complement strand
TCCGAAGCCGGTCGGTTCCGCGTCAGACGACAGCAGAAGCAGCGCGCCGTGCCGGCGTCGGCCGGCAGCAGCCAGTTGCACTCCCAGCCCCGATTCGCGCACGTGATCCACGGCTCACCGCCGACGGAGACGCCAGTCGCGGAGAGCTCGACCATCGCCAGGTCGGAGGGAAGGAACCCGAGCTCGGCCTCGCAGGCCTCGCACGAGAGCGACTGGATCGGCACCGCCCGGCGACAACGGGGGCATCGGAGAATCTGCATCGCCGCACCGTAGTGGCGGTTTCTCGCGCTCTGCGCCCCCGCCGGGTGGACGACCAAGGGCACCGCCACCCCCCATCGGACCGACGGCCGCCGGGCAGCGGTAAGCCGGCGCGTGTCTACGATCTGGACAGTGAGCGCCAACCCCGCCGCCATCCCGGCCGACACCGACACCGACCCCGACGTCTGGCGCCGGCAGATGGCCGCGATTGCGCAACGGTCGATCCCCGATCGCCTCGAGGAGTGGGCGCCACTCAACCGCGGCGTCGCCCGCATGGCCGAACAGGCCGTACGACGCCGCCAACCCGACTACGACGACCGGCAGGTGTTCCTGGCCCTCGTGCGCGGGCTCCACGGCGATGACCTCGCCCTCGCGGTCTGGCCCGACGTCGCCACGGTCGAACGGTGATCGAGCTCTCGCGGATCCTGCGCACCGTCGTCCACACCCTCGAGCGGACCCCATGCCGCGACGGAGCGTGAGTGCAGCACGGCGACGACGTTCACCGGCCGATGCTCGCCGGAGGTTGATGCCCCGTGAATCGCCTTCTCGGCCAGATGGGCGCCCCCGAATCGCCTTCTCGGCCAGATGGGCGCCCCTGAATCGCGAACAGTCAGCAGACCGTCAGCTTGGTTCCGGCAAGTCGTCAGTTTCGGACTGGCAGATCGTCAGCTTTGGGCCTGGCAGATCGTCAGCAGCGACGGTCGGATCCCGGTCTGGTGTACACCGGCACCGAGGTGCTCGCCTTGGGCGACCGCCTGATCGCCGCTCCCGTCGACGCTCTCTGGCACAGCGGTTGATCCGTGGCACTGCGGAACACGCGAGACTTGGCTCCGTCTACGACTCACCCTAAACGGGAGGACCGTTCGACCTTGGGCCGCGCTGATCCTGAGGCCGGCGATCGCACCTCCTCGGTAGAAGGGACGTGTTCCGGATCAGGCGCCCGTCCGGCGCCGAGTCGGCTCAGTAGCCCTCGAGCGCGTAGGGGTTGAGGATCTGGCGATGCCAGAGCTGCTGGCGCTCGGCTTCGGTCAGGCGGGCAGCGTCGGCCGCGTCGGTCCACTGCTCGTTGATGATCGCGAGGTGGTGCTCGATGATGGCCCGGGCCTCGGCCGCGGACAGCAGGTACACGTTGGCGGCGGCGACGCAGCCGGCGAGTTGGCTCCGGCGCAAACCATCTCGTCCGATCGCCATGGCCTGCGCGGCTTCGCCCCCCGAGCGAGACTGGGGACAGATGTCGTAGGCGGGGGTGAGGCTCAGGTCGGTGCCGTCCCAGAACGCCGCGTGGTTGCGGGCGTGGTCGTCGGTGTTGCCGACACAGATGTTGAAGACGATGCGCGCGAAGAGCTCCCGCAGCGTGTCCTTCGGGTCCGTGAAGCCAGCCCGAATGGCGTCGGCGAGGTCGGGGTACGTCGCGTAGCGGGCCATCATCTCGTCGAGCTGCAGGATCGTCAGCGCGGACACCATCAGGCGGCGTTCGCCGGGTACGTGTGTGCGGTCGAAGCGCTCGACGAGCAGCACGTCGTGCCCGAGGCACTCCGTGACCTCGGTCGGCGCGACGTGGAGCCCCACCCGCCGCGCCAACTCCATCGCCACGCCTTCCGCCTTGACCACCGGGTAGGGGTCGGCGCGGGATGAGAACTTGGCGATCAGCGGGCGACCAGCGTCGTCGAGCAGGGCCTTGGGTCGAGCTCCGCCGATCGACGATCCGTGCAGCAAGGCGGCGTCGAGGGCCGGCGAGAACGGTTCGCCCGCTTCGAGTCGGTCCGCGGCGGTGACCATCTCTTCGAGCGTGGCGGTCGAGCCCCGGGGTTCGTAGTGATCGGGGCGCGGCTGGAAGTCGAGCGCACCGATCCGATCCGATTGCGACTCGAGCAGGTAGGTGAGTGGGCTGAGCTCGGCCGGATCGGTGGGGCGGCTGACCCGACCGAGCTGGCGATGCAGGATGACCCGTTGCCCCCACGCGTCGGGGCCCGCGTCGTTGAGGCAACCGGCGATGGTGAGCCCGGCGAGCGGACGCTGACGACCCACCTCCAGGGGCAGTTCAGGCGTGTACAACGAAACGGCATCGGCTCGGTCGAGGTAGCTGCGGCCGTAGGTGAAGCTCACGAGCGGCCCGCGAGCTTCGAGGAGGCCAGCCACCACCGGGGCCACGGCGCCTGGTAGCCAGACCCACACATACGCCTCGCTCGGCGACAGCTCAGAAGTCATCGCGCACCGCGCCCGTGGGTTCGCGCACGCGGGCCGGCAACAGGGCCAGGCGTTCCCGACCCCGCTCGACCAGGTCGGCGAGCCCGGCACGGTCGGCGCCGAACAGCGCGATGCCGAGCAGTGTGGCGACCTCGAACGCGGTTCCGAGCGACACGGTCGGGTCGCCCCGCTCCACCTTGCGCACCGTGACCGCCGAGACCCCGGCGCGTTCGGCGAGCTCGGCGATCGTCCAGCGGCGCTCACGGCGGGCGCGGGCCACCTCCAGCCCGAGCACCGTGGCGGCGTCCAGGGTCTGGGGGGCGAAGGTGTGGGGGCGACGCATCAGCCAGCCTTCCAGAAAGAGAAAGCCAACTATGTTTTAGAGGCTTACTGCATAGTATACGGAGATGTTCCGCGAGGGTTGGGCCAGGAAGAATGCCCAGCGCGGAAGGTGGCGCGCCACATTGTCGGGTGCGCCGCGTAGAAGTCGACGGCGAGACGCACCTGCGAGACGGGCAGGCCGGACGTGTCCGCCGCGGCGCGTAGCCGACATGCCACTCGCGTCAGGTTCCCGATCGCGACGGGCGTGAGCTCGGCCTCTGACCATGGGTTCTCAGAAGCAAAGAAAACCCCTGCTGAGCAGGGGTTTCCTGGGGTGGGCGATACTGGACTCGAACCAGCGACCCCTGCCGTGTGAAGGCAGTGCTCTAGCCGACTGAGCTAATCGCCCGTGGTGTGGCTTGCGCACCTTAGTGCCTGTCGCGCGCCATGCCCATCCAGATGGCGGCCGTCGGCACGTGAACGCGGCTCCTGTCGTCGCGTCACGGCGACGTCGCGCCGACCCACGGCCGGTCGGGCGCCTCGAGGTCAGGCCTCGTTCCAGGTGACGAGCCGCTCGAGGCCCGTCCAGAGCACGATGTAGGTGGCATCGACCGAGCTCTTGCGCGAGGCGCTCGGCGTGTTGGCCCACCAGGTGGCACATCCTTCGACCGCCCCCATCACGGCGACCGCGAATGGCCGGACCGTCTCCCGCGACACATCCGGGAAGCTCTGCCGCGCGAAGGGCAGCAACAGGTCGATCACGACGCGGATCAGCGCCGACCGCATCCGGCGCGCCGCGGCGTCCAGCTCCGGCGTGAGTCCGACCGCCCGTCCCACCACCAACCGCATGGCGACCGGCTCGGCATCGGCGATGTCGAACATCGCCTCGATCGCGGCACGAAGGCTCGTCTCGGCGTCGACGCCTTCATCGGTCTGCACCCGGCGCAACGCGGTGATGATCCGCTGGTGGGTCGCATCGAGCACCGCGAGCACCAGCTCGTCCCGGCTGGCGAAGTGGAGGTAGACGAGGGGCTTGGACACATCCGCGGCTCGAGCCACATCGCCCATCGACATCCCGACGAAGCCGGTCGTCTCGATGAGCTCCTGGGCGCACTGCAAGATCTGTGCCCGTCGCGCCGCACCTTCCATGCCCTTCGTGCCCGATTGACGCATGCCCACACGATAGGTCCCGCCAGAAGAAGGCTCGCCCACCGCCCGCCACCGAGATCGCCAGCCCCCCGCGTCGTGCGCATCCCGTGTGCCCGCCGGTGGACCCGGTCGGGACTGGTCAGCTTCAGGGGTTCGGCAGCGGCACCGACGTCGACCACGTCGTTCCCGGGCCTGTCGTCGGCGGCCCTGTCGTCGGCGGGGTAGTCGTCGGCGGCGCGGTCGTCGCGGGCCCGGTCGTCGGGGGCGTGGTCGACCCCGTGGTGGTGGTCACCGGGACGGGGACGAGGAAGCACTGGTTGCCCAGCGGCGTGTTGGCGTTGTCCTGCACGGAGTTGTCGTGGTTGTGGCCCGTGCCGCCGGCGACGAGGTCGCCGGGCTTGGGCTCGGAAACGCCGCCGCCGCCGCCCTTGGGGCCCTTGGCAACCTTGGGACCCTTGGGACCCTTGGGACCCTTGGGACCCCCACCCTTGCCCGCGGCGTTGTGGATGTCGTACATCACGACGCACACCTTGATGTCGGTGGCGTCGGCCGCATACGTGTGGACCATCGGCCCCCACGAACCGGTGTTGTACGACGTGGCGCCGTGCGACGCGAACACGCCGCACCGCGCGGGCGCGGGCCCCGGATAGAACGCCACGGCGTTGTCGGCCGGGTTGAAGGCGTTCGCCTTCGCCGCACCCACGTCGACGGTCACGTTGTTCACCGTGCCGACGACGTTGCCGGGCTGCTTCGGGTCGTTCCAGTCGACCGCCCAACCCACCGCGTACCGATCGGTGTTGCAGTCCGAGCGATGCGTGGTCCACAGCCACGTGCCGTGCACCGTGAGCGTCTTGGACCCGTTCGGGTTGACGACGACCGACGCCGTCAACGGATGCACCGGGTCCGGGGTGTCCGCCGCGGAGGTGACGACCAAGCCACCGACCAGCACCAGGATCGTGCCGGTGCAGGTCAAGGCGGCGATCAGCCGGGTGGGTCGTGAACGCTGACGCATCGATTGACGAACCACAGGAAGTGCCTTTCCAAACGTTGACGACACAGGGAACGGGCGCGGCGCGCGAGCCACCAGCAGTCGGGCCGCCGCCTTGGCCGCACCCACCCCGCCGATGGGCAGCAGGCACGTACACCGACGCCTGGGTCTCGAAGAGAACCGCAAACGAGCGCTACCGCAGGAACACGCGCTGGGATGACCACCGCCTCGTGCCGAGTGTCACATCGTGCGCCGTCGCTGTCAATGGGCTCCGGCGATGAATTTGTCATGTGGTCAGTTCATGCGTGGCCTCGCCCGGGCGGCGCAACTGACCGGTCGACAAATTCGTCGCCGGCGCGGTCGCGCACGTGAAGTGACCAAGTGACTACTTCGGGAGACGAGGCGGGCGACGAACGGCCACGCGCGCAGCCAAAGCGCTTCTCTGATCGCTCCTGCCGGCCCTGGCGGCGGCCGCGATCAAAGAACGGGATCGGGGCCGAGGAACTCCGCGCCCAGGGCCGGGCCGTGCTCGTCGAGCGCCGCGGCGCGTAGCCAGGGCGCTTCTCTGATCGCTCCTCCCGCCCTGGACGGCGGATGCGATCAGAGAACGGCGTCGGGACCGAGGAACTCCGCGCGCAGGGCGGGGCCGTGCTCGTCGAGCGCCGCCGCGCGCAGGCGGACCGGCGAGTCGTCGAGCGAGCTGAGGTGGAAGGGGTGGCCGGGGATCCGCAGCGTGGTGCCCTCGACCTCGAACACCATGTGGCGCTCGTGGGCCTGGGCCGATTCGATCGCCTGCGGCACGGTGCGCACCACGCCGGCGGGGACGCCGGCGCGTTGGAGGGCCTCGACCACCTCGGTGGCTGGTCGCGCGGCCATCGCCGCCTCGAGGAGCGCCTGCAGCTCGGCTCGGTGCGCGAGGCGCGCAGGCAGCTCGGCGAAGCGCGGATCCTCGGCGAGGTCCGCTATGCCGAGCTCCGCGCCGAGCGCCGCGAACGCCGCGGGCGAGGGTGCGCAGATCGCCACGGGGCCGTCGGCCGCCTCGTAGATGTCGAACGGGGTCGTGAGCGGGTTGGCGTTGCCCTGGCGCTGAGGCTCGGTGCCGTTGGCCAGGTAGTCGAAGACGTGCGCGCCGAGGATGCCGAGCAAGGAATCGAACATGGCGATGTCGACGCGGCAGCCGGCGCCGGTGGTGCGGCTCTGCACCAGCGCCGCGTTGATCGCGGCGAACGCGTTGAGCCCCGACAGGTAGTCGGCGATCGACGTGCCCGCGAGCACCGGCGGCCCATCGGGGAAGCCGGTCACGCTCATGAGGCCCGACTCGGCCTGGATCACGACGTCGTACGCGCCTTCCCACGCCTCCGGGCCGGTCTGGCCGAAGCCGGTGATCGACGCGTACACAAGATGGGGGTTGCGCTCGTGGAGCGCTTCCCAGCCCCAACCCCAGCCGGCCAGGGTGCCGGGCCGGAAGTTCTCGACGAGCACATCGGCCTGGTCGACGATGGCCTCGAGCAGCGCACGGTCCGCGGGATCGGCCAGGTCGGCCACCAGGCTCTCCTTGCCGTGGTTCACGGCGTTGAAGAACTCCGGCTCGCCGTCGACCAGCGGCGGGTAGAAGCGGCCGATGTCGCCGACCGGGGGCTGCTCGACCTTGATGACCCGCGCCCCCATCTCGGCCAGCAGCATCGTGGCGTACGGGCCCGAGAGCGCGTGGGTGACATCGAGGACGAGCACCCCCTCGAGCGGACCCCGCCGCCCCATCGAACGTGGCGCCGCTCGGTTCGCGTCGGCCATGTCAGGCCACCGGCGCGGGCGCGCCACCCGCGACCGCGGCGTGCTGGGCGAGCACGTAGTCGAGGAGCGTCTGGGCGAACGGGTGCTTCAGGTGGATGTCGGCGCGATCCACGACCGTCGAGCCGAGCCACTGGTAGCGCACCGCGTCGACACCGCCGAGGGCGAGCGGCAGGACGCCGGCGAACACGAACCCTTCCCCGTGCAGCACGTCGGCGGCCCACGAGGCCTCGGGTCGGTCCAACGGGATGTCGGCATACACGACCGCCAGACCGCCGCGAGTGACGGCGGCGACCCGGGCACGGACCTCGTCCTGCAGGTCGGCCCCGACCTGGGTGCAGGTGATCACCGCGTGCCCGAGATCCGCATGCGCCTCGAGCGCCAGCTCCGTGCGCGACGCGGCCTCCGGGGCGCCCGATGCGGCCCCCGTGACCGGCGTGCGCGGCAGGTCGTTCTGGGCGTAGATCTCGGCGATCATCGCGGCGTCCCGGGCCGGCAGGACCACCGCCTGGTCCGGGATGGGCGACACCGGGACGATGCCCCCGGCCACCGCCTCGCGATGGGGCACCTCGCTCCCCTCGATCCCGCGGAACTCGATGGCGGGCAGGAAGCCCAGCTGGATGGACGTCACCGGCCGGTCCGTCTGCGACCGCGTGTGCGCGGTCACCGCCGCGCCCTCGAGCGCCAGGATGCCGTGGGCGCGCATCCACTCGGTCAGCCGGTCGTGCGACAGGCCCATCAGGTGGTGGCCCCGAAAGCGCGGGTCGACCATGGCGCGGCCGCCTTCCACGATCACGTCGTCAGGGTGCTCGAGCAGCACCGCCGAGTGGCCCACGATCTCACCGTCGGGGGTGACGACCACGAAGGATGACTGCTGCCCGCTGCGCAGCATCGCGGCGAGCCGCTCGGGCTGGTAGTACTCGTCGTGCTGGTAGCTGTACCCGTAGGTGCGCCACGCGAGCTGGCAGATGCCCTCCACGTCGCCGAGCTCGGCCCGCCGGCTGACGACGTCGAGGTCGCGGGGCAACAAGTCGCCGGCCGGCGCCGCGTCGGTCGGCACGTCTCGCGCCAGGCCCCGGCGCAGACGCTGATCCGCACCCGGATCGAGGTGGCGCACCAAGACCGTGCGGTTGCCCTGCCGACCGCGCGACTCGTGCGCCATGGTGTCGATCCAACCGCCGCGCAACGCGTCGCTGATCACGTCCAGGTCGAGCGCATCCTCGGCCGCCGCGTTGTACGGCAGACCGAGGTCGTCGATCCGCACGACCGCTCGATGGCCGAGGCGCAACACCGTCACATCCAGCGCGGCCTCGTCGGGTACGTCGAAGCCACGCGCGTACACGGCGCGAGCGACCGCGCGCACGGCCCGACCGAGGTGCGCGCTCTGGGCCTCGGTCAACCCGAGATCCGGCGCGGCGGCCTCGACCACGGCGCCGACGATCGCGCCATCGCGCGAGGTCGGCCGCGCGTGCACGACCGCGAAGATCTGTTCCGCAGGATTGGGAGCCGCCATGCGGCGGCATCCTATGTGGCTGGTGAGGCCGAGTGGCTAGCGGTCGGGACCACTAGGCTCACGTGCCGGGAAGGGGGAACGCTCGTGGGTGATGGGCCAGATCAGCGCACGGGCCGACCCCGGTGTCGGGCCAGCATCATGCCGCTGGTGATCGCCGCGTTCCTCGTCGCCACAAGCGCGCTCGTGCTGAGCAGACCAGCCGCGGCCGCGGCGGGCACCTCCGCCGGAAGCGTGCTGGTGTTCCCGGAGCGATTCGACGCGGCGGGCAACCGCTACGACGCCGGCAAGTTCTGGGGCACGGTTGCCTTCGGACCGGGCGCAGGGAACACGCTGACCGCACTGGCCGAGACGAGCTCGTTCGTGGCCTCGTACACCCCCGGGGGCACGCTGCGGTGGGTGCATCGCATCGGCAACTACAGCCCGTCCTCCGGCAACTTCGACTACAGCTACCTCGGCGGCTTCGCCGTCACGCCTGACGGCTCCGCGGTCGTGAACGGCCAGACCTTCGGGGCCACGCGCATCAGCACCCCGTACGGGAACCGCGTCCTGCCGACCCGTGGGGGCTTCGACACCTTCCTCGTGAAGTTCACGGGGACCGACGGCCACATCGCCTTCGCCCGCGCCGACGGTGGGCCCGGCGCGGACAACGCGACAGACCTCGCCCTCGACGCGTTCGGCACCATCTACGAGACGGGGAGCTTCACCCAGACGGCCACCTTCGGTGATCAGCCGGCGTCGGCGTCGGTGACGAGCGAGGGCTTCGACGACGCCTTCATCGCGAGCTACACCGCCACCGGCACGCTGCGCTGGATCCGGCCGATCGCCACCGGCCCCTCGAGAGCCGGGGGCGGGCAGGTGGCGTTGCGCAGCGGAGCCATGTACGTCTCGGGCTCGTGGTCCGGTCCCACGACGATCGGCAGCAGCACCTTCACCGCGCCCGTCATGAACGACAACGCCTTCATCACCCGGGTCGATCCGACGACGGGCACCCCGACCTGGGTCCGTCTGGCGCTGCGCCGCAGCCTGCAGGGCTCCGTGGCGTTGCAGTCCCTGGCGGTCGATCCCACCGGGCAGGTGATCGCGCGCGGCCAAGCCAGCGGCGTCGTCGGGTTCGCGCCGGCGGGCTACCCGCCCACCACCACGGTCGAGCTCCCGACCAGTGCGTTGTTCGAGGCCAGGTACGCGGCCAACGGCTTCCTCCAGTCGGTGACCGAGGTGCCCCCTCCCCCGCCTGGTTGACCAGCGGCGGTCCGCGGACGGATTACCATCCGTGCGCCGGTGGCGCAGAACCGGTGCGGGTCAGCCGGCGCAAGGCGCAGGGGCCCGCCGGCGGAAGCAAAGGACCAACCACATGGAACACCTGAGTCGTCGCGGATTCCTGGCGGGCGCGGCGGGAGCCGCCAGCCTGGCCGGTCTCGCCGGGATGGGGCTGGGCGGATGCGGATCCTCGAGCACCTCCGGCTCGTCGGGCACCTCCGGCTCCGCGGGCACCGCGGCCGCACCGACGGGCACGAGTGCGCTCCCCAACCCTGCGAGCGCGCCGTTCGACACCGTCGTCGTGGTCATGATGGAGAACCGCTCGTTCGACGCGATGCTCGGCTGGCTGCCCGGCGCGAACGGCAAGCAGGCCGGGTTGAGCTACGCCGATTCGACCGGCAAGACCTACCCGACCTGGCACCTCGCGCCGGACTGGCAGGGTTGCCAGTACCAGGACCCGTTCCACGTCTGGCCGGCCGTCGCCAAGCAGTTCAACGACGGCAAGATCGACGGGTTCCTCCAGACCCAACCGGTGGGCGACCAGTTCCCGATCGGGTACTACACCGCGGACGACCTGCCGATCCTGTCGACGCTGGCCCGCAACTACACGACGTTCGACAACTACTTCAGCGCCATGCTCGGGCCCACGTGGCCGAACCGCTTCTACCAGCTCAGCGCGACCACCGATGTCCTCGAGACCGGCTTCTACCCCAAGGCCGGCGAGCCCCGCCCGTCGAACCTGCAGACCGCGATCTTCGACCGCACTGCGGCCGGTGGCATCACCGCGGCGTACTACTCGCCGGGCGAGCCCATGACCGGCCTGTACGCCAGCAAGAAGTACGACAGCATCACCCATCCCTACACGCAGTTCCTGTCCGACGCCGCGGCGGGCACGCTCCCCAACGTCTGCTTCGTGGACCCGGACTACACCGGCGAGGCCGAGCGCACCGGCACCTCGAACGACGACCACGCCTACGGCAGCGTGCAGAAGGGCGAGGCCTTCCTGGCCGAGGTGCACGACGCCATCGTCAAGAGCCCGCAGTGGGGCCGCACCGTGATGGTGGTCAACTTCGACGAGCACGGCGGCTTCTTCGACCACGTCGTCCCGCCCGCCGCGGTCGACGACACCGTGCTGAGCGGTCCGGGTCCGTTCCCGAACCTCAAGAACCTCGGGTTCCGCGTGCCCGCCATCGTCGTGAGCCCGTTCGGCCCGCAAAAGATCGAGCAGGCCGGACCCTACGAGCACTGCTCGGTGCTGAAGATGATCGAGTGGCGGTGGAACCTACCGGCGATGACCGCGCGCGACGCCAACGCCAAGAACCTCGCCGACGCCCTCGACTTCTCCTCGACCCGCACGCCGGTCACCCTGCCGGCGTTCACGCCCGCCGCCTCCGAGGTCTGCACCAACACCAAGCACCTGCCCTGACCCGCGCCCGGGTGAGCACCCGCGCCGGTCACGGCACGAGGCATCGCCGCGGAGCCCGTACGATGACGCCCGCATGGACTATCGACGCGGCGGCGGGCGCGACACGGCAGGCGCGCTCGTGCTCCCGGGCATCCTCGCGGTCACGGCGGGCTTCGTCGACGCCGTCGGGTTCCTCCGCCTCTTCGGCGTGTTCGCCGCCAACCAGAGCGGCAACCTCGTGCTGCTCGGCATGGCCTTCGCCAGCCCGGTCCCACCGCCGGCGTGGGTCTCGGCCACGTCGATCTTCGGGTTCACCGCCGGCGCGGCGGGCGGGGCGTGGCTCGTGGGTCGGCGGCCCGGGCCACACCGGGCCCGCGTGCTGCTGGCGATCGAGCTCGTGCTGCTCATCGGCCTCGCCGCCGCCAACGCCACCGTGGCCGACGGCGACGCGCTCCTCGGTGGCGCCGCGCTCGGCACGTGGCTCTTGGTGGCCGCGGTGGCGATGGGGATCCAGACCGAGACGATCCGGCGGGCGGCCGGTGTCGCGATCGCCACGACGTACGAAACCGGGGCGATGGCGCGCATCGGCGAGGCCCTCGGGCCGGACCCGGCGACCCGCGAACGAGGTGGCACGACGACGATCGTCGTGCTCGGGGCGATGGTCGTCTGCTACGTGCTCGGCGCCGCGATCGGCGCCGGTCCCCTCGGCGACGGGCGCGCCGGACTGGTGCTGCCCTGCGTCGCGGTCGCGGCCGTGCTCCTCGCCACACTCGTCGGCCGGGAGACCGAGCGCTGACCCACCCGCTGTCGGTCGCCGCCACCCACCGCCCTCCGGGCTCGCTCTACGCTGCGGGAACCGTTGCCGGCCCGACGTCGATCTGGATCTGATCCCCATGGCCCTGTTCAAGAAGCCTGATCCCCAACCCGCGCCACCCGCCGCCCCCGCGTCGGCGTTCGCGGCGGGCCTTCCCACGGCCGGCGACGACACGGTGCCCGCGTCGTTGCTCGCCCACTCGGCGTTCGTCAAACGCAGCAGCTGTGTGCGGTGCGGCGCGCCGAAGGTGTTGCCCTCCAAGACCGCGTACCTCTACTGCGACTACTGCGGCGCGCTCGTCGACTACGACTTCCGGCTCGCCAACCAGGGTACGAACGCGGGGCTCACCAACACGATCTACGAGCGCATCGTCACCCCGTGCCGGGCGGACATGGCCCGGGCGAAGGCGGCCGGCGACTACGAGGCGTACCGCCAGATCATGCAGTACGTGTTCCGCCAGTGGATCGAGGCCTGCCCCGACGCGGCGTCGCCGCGCGTCAAGACCGACACCGACTTCCGCGACCGCATGGTCGCCTACTGCGCCGAGGCCGCGGTGTGCAAGGACATGGATCCCACGCAACAGCAGATGGACGCGCAGATGGCGGCCATGATCGCCGCCCTGCCCCGCATCCCGACACCGGACGGCGCGTGGATGGTCGGGGGCGACTTCTGGGCGATGGCCACGCTGTGGAAGCAGCAGCTCGACCTCGCCTACGCGTCGATGGATCGCAACGGCGTGAGCGCCATGGACCCGGACGATCCGCCGCCGGGCGTCGCGTTGAAGATGGAGTACTCGACCTTCTGCCAGGCCTGGCTGCCGCACCTGCCCGCCACCGACGGCCAACAGCTGCTCGCCGCGTTCGGGCTCACCGGCGACTACGTGCAGGCCGAGTCCCGCCCCCTCGAGCACCACCGCTGCGGCGGGTGCGGCGCCGAGCTGCACACCGTCGTCGGCGCTCGCGTCGTGGTGTGCGAGGAGTGCGGCCGCCAGATCGACATCGCCGGTGGCCCGGCTCCCTGTCGCAACTGCGGCGCCCCGCTCAGCTTCCCGGCGACCGCGAGCCGGTTGCGCTGCCCGTACTGCCAGGCCGAGACCCAGCGCGT
>JBBQHT010000131.1:0-12889 GCA_038324235.1 Acidimicrobiales bacterium | reverse complement strand
TTCGGCTCTTCCGGAGCCGGCCGTCGCTCTCGCCGAACCGGTCCTTGGTCCAGCCGAGATCGAGCATGCGGCTTGCAATCCAGCGGGTGCACAGATCGGCGTCCGGATGGAGGACTCTGCCGTCGAGGCGGCCGAGCTCCTCCACTATGCCGCGGAGCTTGCGTACGTCAGCCCGCGAGGCCTTCGGAACGGATGCCTCCAACGCGTTCCACGCGTCCATGAAGCCCGCTGCACTGTCCCGCGGGGCCGCGACTAGGGGTACGACACGTCGTTTCACACGTTCCCTACGCGACGGCGCGATTCCGGCGACAAGGCGCTTGAGCGCGTCGGCCCGCCGCCGGGACAGTGTTCGCCGCCGGGACGCACGGACCTTCTCTTGGTCTGGGAGCACGAGGTATTCGAGCACGTGGCGTTCGAACTTTTCTCCGAACTCCCAATCGATCTCCGTCGCCGAACCTAGGTAGCCGTTGTAGGTCCGCCCGAAGCCTTTGGCGAGGCTGGTGGCGTTCGGGGCAGTCAGCGGCCACGGCGTTCCATAGGGCGGCCGGGCAACGTCGAGGTCCCGGTCGAGATCGCTTCCGACGGCTCTGCACACCTCGTCGACAATCTGTGCGCACGTCTGAGCCCGGTAGCGGAGCATCAGGTGAGCGACCGGCTCACCGGTGCCGAACACCGCGTCGTAGACAGCCTGAGCAAGCCCCTTGAGCGCGTCGAGATCGGCTGCGCTTCGGATGTGATGCCGCCGCCGGAGCACATGGCCGTACGCGGCCGCCACCACTCGGTCAATCACGTAGGGGTCGTTGACCTCCCCGAACCGCCGGACCAGGTCGGTGAGGACGCCCGTGTGGTGCGTCGTGACGGCCACAAGCGCCTTAGTCGCGGTGTCTCGCAGCCGTTGGTTCGTGCTGGTGAACAGCCAGGCCAGGTACACGCTTGCGAGCCGTGCGACGTCCTCGGGTGCATCAGGGTTCGCCCAAGCCCAGTCGACGGTTCGGCTAACCGGGTTCACGTCGTCGGAGTAGACCCAAAGGAGCTGTCGAGTCCACACGTCGTCACGCTCCGGAAGGCTCATCTCCAAGAGGATCGGGTGGAGCCACTCGACGTTGAGGGGATGGTTCGGTACGCAGGCAAGCCCGGAGATGATGCGTAGCCACTCGTGCTCCTCAACCACGCCTGCGTTGAGGTACTTAGTCAGCAGGGTTCGGGTTGCGGCCGTAAAGGTGGCCGGATTTCGCCACATCAAGGTGTCGAAGAACGCTTCCTGCGCGACTCCGCGGAGCCAAGCTCCCGGGTCTTGATTCGCCCACCGTTCGCCCACGAGGTTGTCACCGAACCGGAGCACAGCCGCGAACTCCTTCCCGCGGGTCTCGGGTACGAGAAGCACCAGCGCGGATATGACGCCGCTCATCGCCCACGGGCGAGGCATCCTCGAGATCTTTCGAACGGCGGCGGCGAGCTTCGTGTTGGTTGGGTGGCGGTCGAGGATGACCTCGGCGCGGAGGTGGTCTGACAACCGCTGGTAAGTGAACCGGATCGAATCCGTCAAGGTGCCGCCTCGGTCGACCTTCTCGCGCAGCAGCAGACCTTCGACGATGAGCCCGTTGAGTAGGGATTTCGAGTTCTCGCTGTGGGAGTGGACGGCCCGGCAAACGTTGTTGGCTTCGGCGATCGGCAGGGCTTCCGACCCGGCGTCGACCATCGCGCCCGCGAGCGCGGCGACTGCCTTGTGAACCTTCTTTTCCCAGTCCGCGTAGTTCAGGCGCACCGGGCGCTGGAGGGTTCGGTCCACGGCGTCGATCAGCCCATCGAAGACCCACACCAGGCTACCGGCCTCCCGGGGAATCTCTTTGAGGCCGCGCCCTTGGACGGACTGGCAGAGGCTGCGGAGGAACAGAGGGTTCGTGATCTCGGGCAGGAGCGCCGGCACGTCGGGCAACCTAAGGCCATACATCGTGGCGTACAGACTGAGAGCCTCTTCCTCGTGCCCGGCAAGACCGCGATGAACCGATCTCGTCGTCCCCGAAGGTGTCCCGGCTGGCAGCAAAGACGTCTCGTACACGTCGCGAATAGTGATCACGAGCGCGACCCACGGGTACTTCGCGACCGCTGCGACGAACCCGGGGAGCTGGCTCTCCCACAGGTCGGCGCCAGCACCTTCGTTGATCGCGTCGATGACGAGCAGAGCCCGTCCGTTTCGCCGGATTCGGGCGGCGACGTCGAGAGCCTTGAGAGTGTCTCCGAGCGTCAGCGTCCCGAGGCCCATCATCTGCACGAGCTGTGGATCGACCATACCCGTGTCGAGGTGTTGGCCGAGTAGCAGGAAAGTCGGGAGGTCGGCGGCGATCCGCTCGGTGGCGAGATCGGCGACGAGGTGGCTCTTGCCGCATCCGGCTTCGCCCACCAAAAGCACGGAACCACTGACTGCGGCCGCGACGTCCGGGCTGCCAAGATAGGAGAGGACTTCGTCGACGGCGCCGAGAAGACGCCACAGGGACGAATCGAAGGTGTGCAGGTTGTCTCGCTGGCGGACGCGCTTGTCCTCTGCAATCTGTGCTGCCGACCGCTTCTTGGCGCGACTCGGTGTAGTTGTCGGACGTTGCCGCGCGGCATGCGTCCGGCTTTGCTCCCTGAGCGTGTCGATCCGAGCCTCCACGATGCCTCGGACACCTTCTATCCCCTTGCGCAGGATCTCAGCGTGGCTCGCGATGGAACGGAAGACAGCGTCGCCCGGGTCCGCGATGTGTTCCAGGGAGGCAATGACGACACTGGTCCAGTCGTCTAGGAGTGTCCCGATGCGTTTGGCGCCGTCGAGGATCACCTGCTCGGAGGTCCCTTGTCGGTCGACAGACGGTCGGCTATTCGTCGGTGCGCTGAGGAGGTGTGTAAGCGCTGCCACGAACCGTGGTCCCCGACCCGCAGCATCGATGATGCTGCGGGCCTCGGTCTCGACGTTGACTTCGGGGCTGTATCGCTCGCCGAGGTTCTTCACCTCGCGGTCGATCTGGTCGGCCATGAACTTCCTCGTGAGGAACTTCTCGTCGAAGAAGTAGCGGATGGCTCCGGCATGTTCATCGCTGGTTGCTGCGGCAAGGATCTGGGACTCGCCACGGAACTGGAACTCGACCGTCATCCCCTTCGCCTTGGCCTTCTTGGTCCAATCTGCGACGGCGGCGTTCCATTTGGTCAGCGCGGCCGTTGACCGGTCCTTGGGGAGGACGAAGATGTAGCGCTCAAGATCTGGAGTGCTGGCGAGTGCTGAGACGACGCTCTTGGTCATTTGGGAGAACGTGCTCGGGTCAAACTTAAACAGGTACTTCGCCTGCCATGCCCAGCGGCCGCCGTTGCCCTTGCCGATCGGAATGCAGGAGAACTCGATGCCGCCGTCCGGTGTCGCCCTGCGCTCGATCTCGGTTCCTCTGTCGAGGTCCTCGAGATCCCATGCCAGCAGATACGCGAACTCTTCGAAACCACGGTCCTTGGCACCGGCGTGATCGCGGATGCGCGACAAGTCGATCAGTGGCAGCGCCTTCACTCGAAGATCCAACGTCCCTGGGACCACGGCATGTATTCATCGTCGCGCGCGGAGCCGACACATATGGATGATCGGTCGCCAACCTGGAGGGAGCGCAGCGAACGGAAGGGCGGCAGCTACAGGCTGAGGCCGAGGTCGGGCCCTTCGATCGCCGGGCGGGTGGGATGAGGCTGTGGGGCTGGCAGATCGCTCAGGAGCTGCTGACGGAGACTCGGCGAGGTTGATCGGGTCAACGTTGGCGTGCGATCGATGCCGTCGCGCAGATCGCGCTCGACCTGGAGCGCGCCGCCGATGACGCCGAGTTGAGTGTCGAGGTGGTCGAGGCGACGGACTGTCTCGGGGTGGTCGTCGAGCCATTCGGTCCTCACGCGGGTGCGGACCTCGAGGTCGGGCACGCTCGATTCGAGCGTTGCGATCTTCGACTCGACTTGTGCGCGGTGTGGTGTCGCGAGCTTCTCGAAGCGTTGTTGAGCTTGATCGAGTCGGGCGTCGGCCTGCTGGATCTCGCGTTTGGCGATGCGGACTTCGCCGCGGGTGGCGTGCGGCGAGTTCGACCGACGGACCGCTTGTTGTCGGGCCCGCTCGATGTCGGCGATCACCTTTGCGACGCCGGTGACCTTCGAGCCGGCCCACCGGCCCGAACCCTTCTCGAGGTCGGCGAGCGCGTGACGCTCCGCCGACAACCCAGCCTGCGTCGCGCGCAGCTCGTTGGTGACATCGGTCGGGATCGACGAAGCGACGGCCTCGCGTTCGGCTTGTAGCCGCGCTTGCTGAAGCCCGTTGCGGATCGAGGGCGCGACGTTTTGGTCGCGTTCGACGGCGACGGGGTCGGTGGACGGGGTGCCGGAGTCGATGGCCCAGCGTTGGCGTCGTTCTTGGGGCCAGTCGCGCTTGAGGTCTTCGGCGGCCTGATCGATGTCATCCGCGATGACCCACACGGTGGAGTGTTGACGCGCTCGGCTCATCGAGACGTACGCGAGCTCCCGGCCGCCGCCGTCCTCGAGTCGGTGGGCAGTGTCGACGGTCGCGCCTTGGGAGCGGTGCACGGTGATGGCGTAGCCGTGGTTCATGCGGTCCTTGCCGGTGTGGTCGGCGGTGAAGCCTTGGAGCCGGCCGTCGTCCATCCGTGCCCGCATCGATCCATCGACAGTGTTCACCGAGGTGATGGTTCCCCGTTCGGAAGTGACGATCTGCCCCTTCGCGCCGGGGGCGAGAGTCACGATGCGATCACCCGCCCGGTAGCGGCGGCCACCGGGTGCTTTGATCTCAGGTCCTGACAGCCGCCCCCGTTCGTTCCACACGTTTCGTGCGGCCGTGTTGAGGGCGTCGACGTTGGCACGCCGCCAGGCCAGCATCATCGTGTCGAGCCCGGCGTCGACATCGGCCACCCAGGCGGCGACCATCCGCTCGACGGTTTCGGGTCGGTCGGTCCCGGTGGCGATGCGACCGTGTCCGGCCATCCAGTCCACGGCCGAGCCGATGTCACCGGCACGCAGCTCGTCGAGGGCTGCTCGTTCGGTCGGGTCGACCTGGCGCACGTTCTCGTCGAGCACCCACAGACCCGGCTCGTGGCGGTCAACCAATGCGCCGAGGCTGCCGCCGGGGCCGACTGCGCCGAGTTGGCGGTCGTCGCCGACCATCACCACCTTCGCCCTCGCGTCCGCGGCGGCGGTGAGCAGCCGGAGGAGGTCCGGGTCATCCGTCATTCCCGCCTCGTCCAAGATCACGACCGTGTGCGCGGTCAGGCGGGTCTGGTGGTGATCGAGACGCCACAACAGTGAAGCGAGTGTGGACGACTGGTTGAGGTTGGCGTCGCGGCCAAGCGTGCGGGCGGCTTGGCCGGAGGTCGCGGTGCCGACGACGGTGTAGCCCGCGTCTTCGAACGCCATCCGCACCGCGTCCAACGCCGTCGTCTTGCCCGCTCCGGCGACGCCCAACACGATCTCGACGCCTCGACCGGATCCGGTGATGCCGGACACGGCTTGTTGCTGCCCGGTCGTGAGGAGGACGCCGCCCATCGACCGCTGCTTGTCGAGCATCGCCTGATTCGTGACATCGGCCGACACCCGGGGCGCGTCGGTGCGCGCTCGCCCGGCTTCGACGACCGCGGCGATGGCGTGCTCCGTCGCGATCACACACGCCGGCGCGTAGACCCGCTCCTTCGCGCCCGGCACGCCGAGCAGTGGGATGGCGGCCGGGTCGGCCAGCACCCGGTCGACCACGTCGTCAAGCGTGGCGGCGGTGTGGCCGAAGAGGCGAGGTGCGGCGGCGACGATCACGTCGCGGCGGGAGAACACCTTGCGCTCGGCCAGGCGGCCATCCGTGCTGAGCAGATCCTCAGCCAACGTCTGGACGATCTCGGGGGTCAGGTCCCCGGCGATGCGCTGTCCCGCTTCTTCGGACACGGTGCGGGCCATGTCCTCGACCGTGATCCCGATCGACGCCAACTCGCCGGTCCACTTGACCATGAGGTCATCGACGGGCTGATGCCGCTTCGCCTTGCGGCTGTTGCGGGCTGCGTGGCCCTTGGCTCGGTAGGAGTCGAAGCCGACATCGACCAGCTCGCCGGCGATGTCCTCCGAGCGCTTGGAGTGCAGCTTCATTGCCGCGTCCGGGATACCCGCTATGGCCCAATGCCCGAGCTTCCCCGACGGGCCGTCATCGGGCACGATCCCGTAGCCGAGCTCGACGGCGACGCGGGCCGAGCAGGTCCGGCCGTACGCGGTGGCGGCGTGGAGGTGCTCGCGCCACAGCGTGGTGTCCGGGGCTTTCCAGCCGCCCTTGGTGTCGAGCATCTCGACCGCGTTCACGATCAGGACGTGGTCGTGCGGGCAGGGATCGCCGGCCCGGCTCGTGGCGTGGCGCGTATGGGCGTACACGAGACCACTGGTGGGCGTGGCCATCGCCACCTTGCCCCGGCGGCCGCCCATCGCTTGGGTGAGCTCGTCGAGATAGGCCATGGTGCCGTCGCGTTCGGCGTCCATGATCCGGTGCATGTCGCTCGCGCGGCCCATGACTCCGAGCTCGGCCACAGACTTGTGCGCGGACACGACGAGTTCCATGCCCGGTCGTTTCGTGGTTGTGAGCCGTTCACCGGTGATCGGGTCATGGGCGCCGCCTGGGCCGAACAGGTCCTCGTAGTGCTCTTCACCGACATGGCCGGCCAACCCGAGGCGTGTCGCACCGGCTCCGCCCCACGCGAGGGGCGACTCGCCGCGTTCGGCGTAATAGCCGAGCGCTTGGCCCTGGTGGTCGTCGCCGCGCTTGAGCACCGTCTCTCGGTGATAGCCGACCGAGTCGGCTCCCATCATTCGCATCCACGCCATCGGCGTTCACTTCCTCTCAGCCCGAGCAGGCTCGATGCCGGCGTCACCGGGACGGCGGCGGTTTTGGGACCAACCCGGAGGGGTTGCAATCGTGTTCACATTCCAGAAGGGCAAGCCCGCGGCAGCGGGACGACCGCAGGGACCGAGGCCGGACGGAGAAGGCAAGCCGCGGCAGCGGCGGCGCAAAGGGCAGACCGGGCGCAGGCGGAGGGCGGAGGGCAGCGACGAGGCGGGGACGAGCCGCGACGCCGACACAGCGAGCGAAGCCCATCGCGACGTTCACGCCGCGTCGTCCGCTCGGTCGGCAGGAGCGAGGCCGGCGTCGATCCATCGGCGTAGTGCCGCCTTGGGTACGCGCAAGGTCCGGCCGATCCTGATGACCGGGATGCCTTCACGGCCCCCCGAGAGCTCGTACTGCTTCGCATACGTGTACGCCGACGAGCGGCTCACCCGCAGCACGCGAGCGGCCTCGTGGACGTGTAGCAGGTCTGGGCAATCGTCCAAGTTCATGGACACCTCCGTGATCGAAGGCCGGCGCCTTCCGCAATGCGGCGGTGGCGACGACGAGTGGGTTGGGGTCGAGCCCGACGAGTGCGGCGGTGACCCTCCGAGTCCGGGCCGTCCCCGAGGCGTTGGGCCACGTGGACGACGCCAGATCGACAGGCTCTGACGAGCACTGGATCACGAGGACATCCCGGATGTACTCCCGGATCAGTTCCCAAAACAGGACTTTTCCGGAAAACTTCTGGTGGGTCGAGGACTCCGATTCCGACCACGCAGCGTCAAGAACGGGAACCGTTTGGGACTCCCTGACTTGTTCCCGGCCATAGTCCCTGCCGCAGCTCAGAGGCCCTTTTCAGCGATACCACCGAACGTGAGATTTCAGGTCCCAAATCAGCGGGCAAGCGAACGCACTACTCGGCCGGGACCATCGCGAGGGCGATCAAAACGGCAGGCACGCTTCAGTTGTGGCGACCGACGGCGCAGCGGAGGGAAGGACTCGGGGCGCGGCCCTCGGTGCCCTTCGCGACGCCGTCCGCGCCGAATGGATCCGACCCAGGTGCGCAGGCGTTACGCCGAATGCGCTGAGCGGAGTTGGTTGAGCGCGAAAACCACAACGTCGACGGAGCGGTATGACACCTTCGTCAACCCGTCGGGAAATCGGGGTCCTTTCCCAGGCGCGGGCGTCGGATCTTGAACACCCTCGCCGGTTTCCCCCGCACCGGCGGCACCCGCAGCGTGTTCCAGTATGAACGGGGCTGCGACCACCTCGAATGACGCAACGTCACACCGCTGAACCGATCGGGTATCGCCGGCGGGGCCTCCAGGCGCACGGCGTGCCGTAACCCTCCGTCCTCCGCCGACCACACCTCAGCGCGTTCGAAGCCAGCCGTCACCTCGTGCGTGAGCCGGCCGAGGTCGGCCAGGTGCTCGACGGCCCGATCGAGCTTGCGTTCGACACTCGCAGGTACCGCCATTCGCCCACGTCAGAAGTCGAGTCGCTCCATCAGTCCTCAGCCACGCCCCCGCACCCCCGGCCGATCCGACGTTCATGCCGTATCGTTCAGTTGCGTGATGGCTCGGTTGGCGAACCTCGTCCTTGGAGCCGCCGCGTTCGCGGCGTCCTGGCTTTGGTATGCGAACGCTCCTGATCAAGGGCTCGCTCATGGGCTGGCAGCGTTCGGGTGCATCGCGTTTGGCGGCTTCCTCTACATCTCCATCGTTCGCCTCGTCGGTGAACCCGTGAGGCTTCACCGCGCGAGACATCCCCGTCGCCTGGTCGCCGCAGCGCAGCGCGACGCCGGCGAAGGACTCCGGTCGGATGAACGGATCGAGGACGCGGTCAAATGCATGCTGTTGGGCAACGACTGGCTCGCACTGCCCGCCGTTCGGACAGGCCTTCCTCGCACGACGTCAGCCGCATTGGGTCTCCACGCAGCGTGGCTCCAGCGCGTGGACCGTGCGCGCTCAACGGAGGTCGTGCTCGGACGCACAAGCGGGCGCCTCGTTCTCTACAAGGCGGACTTCCCGCGCCTCACATACATCGCGGCTGTTCCGTTCGCACAAATTCGCGGCGTCGAATCCGGAGCCGCACGCCTCCTGAGGTCGGACCGTGGCCTGGTCGGCTTCAACTTCAACGATGGGTCGTCAGCCGCGGCGCTCTACGACCTCAAGCTCGATGACGTGATGAGTCGCTTCTGTGCGCCGATCCACGACGCGCTGGAGCCATGAGCCCAGTCGAACGGTTGCACCGCGCGCGAAGCCACCCGTGATGAGTGAAAACAGCCAAGACGACTTCGACGATCTCGTTCGAGCGCTGCGTCGGTACGTGGACACCGACATGGACCAGTTCGCCGGCTTCCGAATCCGCACCAACTCGGATGACGTCTACGTCCAGATCGATCGTGGCCTCCCTCCTGGTCATTCCATCGAGTCGTATCCGTTGTACGAACCCGGGATCACCAGCCGCCGCATCAATGGCCCTCCTCAGCCCCAGGATCCATGAGGATCCGCATCGTTGATCAAGTCATCGAGGGAGGAGCTGACGTCGAGTTCGACTCCCCACTTGGTCGGGGACGCGGCCGTTGGCAAGGAGTGACAACGGATCATCCGAACACACCCGAGTTCGATGTCGAGCTCTACTGCGATGACGATCTCACGTGGGGCGAACAGATTCGAGTGCTCGCCGCAAACGAACCACCCTCGCTGTCTGTCGACGCCGACGGGATCCGGCTGGTCGGCCGATTCCACAGCCTCGACGACGATGTCGTCACCATCGACCTGGGCGGGCCATCTTTGACCGTCGGGACGTGGGGTGAGCCTCCAACCCAGATCGCCGACGCGACGATCGAAATGCGAATCAGCATCCTCGACCTTTTCCCGTATCAACTCTGACCGAAGGCCGACGACCGTTCAGAGATCAAACTCGTAAGGCATCGCCGAGACTCGACGCCAGCTCGACGTCGCGCTGGCTGCGTGCGTGTGCGTACACGCGCAGTGTCGTTGACGGATCCGATTGACCCAACCGACCGGCGACGGTCGCCAGGTCGTAGCCCTCGCTGAGGGCCTGGGTCGCTGACCAATGGCGCATGTCGTGGAGGCGCCATGCTTCATCGATTCCCGCGATGTCTCGGCAGCGGCGCCACCAGTAACCAATGCGGTCGGGTCGAGGGGATTCCTCGGTGTCGCTGAACATCCAGGGGGCGTACTGCTCGCGCTTCGTCCGCAGCGGCTTCAACAGCGCCACCGTGTCCTCGTCGAGTGCCACCTTTCGGCGGTCGCCTGTCTTGGTCGGGTCGTCGCGCTTCACGCCGTGGCGGTCCTCGCCTTCGCCCTCGCTGACGATACTGATCGCGCTGTCGATCGTCAGCACCGCGCCGTCGAGGTCGGTCCATCGCAGCGCCGCCAGCTCGGCCCGGCGAGCGCCGGTGATCGCCGCCAACCGCAGCGCGATCGGGGCCATCTCGTGACCTCTTCGGCCGCCGCCAGCACCTTCTGGACGTCGTCGGCCGACATCACGTCGCGCGCGGTTCGCTTCGGGCGCTCGTGGCTGGCGAGCGACGCCGGCTTCTGGCTGATCCATCCCCACCGCACCGCCTGCGCCAACGCTGATCGCAGCGTCTGCAGTTGGTTGCGGATCGAGGCTTCGCCGACGCCGCCCTTGCGTAGGCGGACGATCCACTGGTCGATGTCGCTCACCTGAAGGCGGGCCACCGGCATCTGGCCGATGCGGTCTTTCAGGATCGAGCGAGTCCGGCTCTCCTGATCGCGCTTCGTGTACGGCGCCCAACTGCTGTCCTTGAGGTCGCGCCACTCCCCCAGCAGATCCTCGACCGTTCGCCGGCCGGCGTTCCGGGCCGGCTTCAGCGCCAGCTCGTTGGCGACGCGCTCGGCTTCCTTCTTGCCGCCGTAGACCGTGCGCGAGATCTGGACGGGCTTGCCCTTGCCGTCACGCCCCGCGAACACCCGGACTTCCCACACGCCACGTTTGCGCTGACGGATTGTTGCCATGCCGGGAAACTAGCCGGAAAAGTAGGGATGGGAGTAGGGATAGGCGCCACATCTGGCCGGGGAACGAAAGAGGCCCGCCGTCGCCGGCGGGCCTCTCTCAAGGTAAAAGTGCTGGTCAGCTACTCGATGCGGAGACCGGAGATCGCACGGCTGATGACGAGCTCCTGGATCTGCTCGGTGCCTTCGAAGATGTCCATGATCTTCGAGTCGCGGTGCCAGCGCTCGACGGGGTACTCGCGGGTGTAGCCGTAGCCGCCGAGGATCTGGATGGCGCGCTCGGTGACCCACACGGCGGTGCGACCGGCGTAGAGCTTGGACATCGAACCCTCGGCGTTGGTGTAGCCACCGTTGTTCGCCAGGTACGCCGCCCGCCACACGAGCAGGCGGGACGCATCGATCTGCGTGCACATGTTGGCGAGCATGAACGCGATCGACTGGTTCATGATGATCGGCTTGCCGAACGCCTGGCGCTCCTTGGCGTACTCCAGGCTGTACTCGTACGCGGCACGGGCGATGCCGACGGCCATGGCGGCCACGGCGGGGCGGGTGGCCTCGAAGGTGGCCATCGCGGGCTGCTTGCCCGACGACTCGGTCTTCGGCTTGCTCAGCGCCTCGCGGGCCCGGGCCAGCTTGTCGTCCAGCTTCTCCTTGCCACCGAGCAGGCAGCTGCCCGGCACGCGGCAGTCGTCGAGCACGACCTCGGAGGTGTGCGACGCACGGATGCCGTGCTTCTTGTACTTCTGGCCCATCGAGAGGCCGGGCGTGTTCGGCGGGATGATGAAGCTCGCCTGGCCGCGGCCCTTGAGCTCGGGATCCACCGACGCCACGACGACGTGGATGTTGGCGATGCCGCCGTTGGTGATCCACGCCTTGGTGCCGTTGAGCACCCACTCGTCCTTGGCCTGGTCATACACGGCCTTGGTGCGCAGGCCCGAGACGTCGGAGCCGGCGTCGGGCTCGCTGACGCAGAACGCGCCGAGCTTCACGTCGTCGGGGGTGCCGTAGCACTGGGGCACCCACTCCATGACCTGCTCGGGGGTGCCGTTGCCGGCGATGCCGGCGGCGGCGAGGCCGGAGCCGAAGATCGACAGGCCGATGCCGGCGTCACCCCAGAACAGCTCCTCCATCGCGACCGGCATGGTGAGGCCCGTCTTGTCGCCGAGCATGGCTTGCGCCATGAAGTCGAAGCCGTACAGCCCGATCTGGGCCGCTTCCTGCACGATCGGCCAGGGGAACTCTTCCCGCTCGTCCCACTCCTCCGCCGCGGGGCGCACGACGGTCTCGGCGAAGTCGTGGATCCACTTCTGGATGGTGAGCTGGTCCTCGTTCAGGGACAAGGAGAAATCGGACATGGAGGCTCCCAGTTCTCGAGCGCACGGCGTGCGTAGGTGACGCGGGGTGGGGTGCCCGCCGGCTCCAGCCGACAAGTTACCCCCCGGTAACAAGAACCGTAACCTGCCTCGTGGTGGCTGACAAGCCGTCGCCCGGACTAATTCGGCAGGCCGGGGACCCGACCAGGATCGGGACGGTCGTCGGTCAGACCGTCAGCGGGGTGCTCGGCACGAGGAGCAGGGCGACGGCCACCAAGGCCGCGCCGACGAGGTACGGCGCCCCGAGACCGACGTGCTCGAACAACGCCCCTGCTGTGATCGGCCCGAGCACGCGCGCCAGTCCGCCGGCGGACTGGTGCCAGCCGAGCCACTGACCGCGCTGGGCGCCGGCCCGGCCCGCGATCGCGGACGAGAGGGTCGGGGTGAGCAGGCCCTGGCCGAGCACGAGGAAGGTGAGCGACGCAACAAGCGTGAGCCAGCCGCCGTTGATGGCCAGCAACAAGAGGCCCACGGCGTTGGCCGCGAGTCCGAAGCGCAGCACGACCGTTTCGGCGAAGCGATCGTTGACCGGTCCGACCAGGCCGCCCTGCACGCCGACCAGCGCGATGCCGATGACGGTGAACACGCCGCCGGTCGCGGCGAGCGAGAACCCGAACCGGGCTTCGCCGAGCAACGAGAAGGTCGCCTCG
>JBBQHT010000130.1:0-12906 GCA_038324235.1 Acidimicrobiales bacterium | reverse complement strand
CTGGAAGAAGCGCTGGCCGTGGGTGATCTGGCGCACGAGCGCCTCACCGCCGGCGAGGTTGGTGTCGGGCTCGACCCACATGCCGCCGATCGGGATCCACCGTCCCTCGGCGACGCGGTCGGTGATGCCGGCGAAGATCGACGGGTAGCCCTCGGCCATCCACTCGTACTGCGCCGCTTGCGAGCACCCGAACTTGAGCTCGGGATAGTCGTCCATCAGCGCCAGCACATTGGAGAACGTGCGGGCGCACTTGCGCTTGGTCTCGCGGATCGGCCAGAGCCACGCCGAGTCGATGTGGGCGTGGCCGATGGCCGACAGCCGATGCGCCGACGGCACCGCGGGACGAGACAGCACCTCGACCAGCTCGGCGCGCGCGGCCGCGGCCGAGCCCGCGATGTCGGCGAGCACGAGCGTGTCGAGCATGCGCTCGAGCGCGCGCAGGATCTCGTGACGGCGGGGCTGATCGAGCGGGAGCTGGCCCATGAGCTCGGTGAGCGTGCGGATGTCCTCGCGCAGCTCGAACACCTCGGCGTCGACGACGACCAGCTCGGCCTTGGCGAGCGCGTAGATCGGGGTCTGCCCCGCGGTGAGCAGATCCGAGTTGGGGTTGGGACGGTGATCGACGAGCGACGGGTTGGCGGCGGCCTCGACGAGGAAGCTGACGGGCTCGCCGCCCACGGCCGGATCCGCGACGGCGAGGTCGTGGTTGAACGGGTGGAGGCCGCGCCACGGCACGAACGTGCCCGTGCCGTCGTCGCGCCACACGAGACCCTCGCACTGGAAGCCCGGCGCGTTCGTGAACCCGAGGTTGATCACGGCCTCGACCCGAGCCCCGGCCCACTCGACGGGCACCACGCCGGCCATCCGGAACCACGTCGTGCCCCACGGCCGCCCCCACGGCGAGCCGATCGCGAACGGGGTGTACGTGGCGGCGAGCGCCTCGGCGACCGGCACCGGCTCGCCGGGCACGTCCCACGCCTCCACGGCGAGGGGCACCCGCGCCGAGCGCAGCGCCGGCAGGATCCGCTCGCGCAGCACGCGGCCCAGGCGGGCTTCGACTATCGATCGATCGTCATGCACGGGCGCACGTTACCGGGATGCCCCGGGCGCGAGGGTCGCCGTCGATCGGTGTGCGGCACCAACCGCACCGACCGGCGCCCCACCACCAGAAGCTCTCGGCCGGTCCACACCTGCCGCTCAGCTGGGACCACAGCCGAGCGCAGCACCGCCTCGAGGTCACCTATCGGCGCGAGGCGCGGGCAACCACGAGGACGTATGACCGACGTCTCCCCGACATCGGGAACAGCGGGACCGACACCGAGGTTCCAACGTCCGATGATTACTCCTGCTGCCCTCACCCGTCTCGGCTTTCGCTCGCTCAACAAGGTGGTCGCCCCGCTCGTTGCGGCGGGCATCGGCAACCCGTGGCCGGTGGGAGTGGGACCGGTCATCGTCGAGACGACCGGTCGTTCCAGCGGTCTGGCCCGACGGGTCCCGCTGCTGTCGGTGCGCGTCGGTGACACCGTGTTCGTCTCGACGGTTCGGGAGCGGTCCCAGTGGATGGCGAACCTCGAGGCCGAGCCGGCGGCGCGGGTGCGGCTCTTCGGCCGGGACTACGGCGCGACCGCTCACTTCTCCACCCGGCGCGATCTGCGGGTGGCGCGCCTCCAACTCGACGCCGCCTGAGCTGACGACGCGGGAACCGGCGAGAATCAGGCGGCGGACTCGGCGGCCGTCTTCAGGCGATCGAGGGTCTCGATCATGCCGGCGCGGTTGTGCTCAGCGCGGTCCCCGACGCCACTGACCGGCTTGCCGAGCACCTTGACGATGGGCCCTCGCTCGTCAATCCAGGTCTCGGTGACACGACAACCCGTCTCGGTGGAATCGAAGGTGTAGCGCCACTCGGCGACCTTCAGCCCGGTGGCAGTCACGCGGAACGCGAAGACCGCGCCCGGTTCGAACGCCACAACGGTGGCGACCGTGTCCCACTTCTTCTTGCCGTTGCGGTTCGTGCCCTTGAACTTGGCGCCCACCGCCGGGCCAGAGGCGCCCCCGAGCCAGGTCGCGCCCTCGTTCTCGGGCGACCACTCGCCCATGCGGGTCACGTCCGCAACCATCGCCCACACCCGCTCCGCGGGCGCCGCGATGTCGCAGGACACCTGCACCTGATCCGCCGGTTCAGTCATATGCGCACCGTAGCCCGGCGCCCTGCCGCCGAGCGCCACCAGGCGTGCGCCCCATCCCCGTGCTCCAACCTCGGTCCAATCGGCAACGTCGACGACATCTCTTCCCATCTCGGCGCCAACCCGTGCGACTCGCCCTCCCACCGCAGGTCGTGCCGCCCGGCCGAGAGGTTCATCACCGCGATGTGCCCCGGCTCGAGCGCAGGCCCGAGCGCGTTCCGAGGTGGAAGGGCGGCCGGGTTTGACCCACCGCTTCGACTCGCCCCCAGGCCAACACCTTGCTCGGTTCTTGCCGCGCGACCCGGTGCCCGTAGGGTCGATCCATCTCATCTACTCGGCCGTCACCTGGCGGTCAGGAACGGAGCACCACCATGCTGACCAAGGCACTCGTCGTGAAGCTGACCGCCAAGGACGACACGCAAGACGAGGTCGCCGCTTTCCTCGCGGGCGCGGTCGACCTCGCGAACCAGGAGGAAGGCACCGTGCTGTGGCTCGCGCTACGAACCGACGATTCCACGTTCTGGATCGTCGATGCGTTCGCCGATGATGCAGACCGCCAGGCCCACCTCGACGGTCCGATCGCCGCCGCGCTCATGGCGAACGCCGACCGCCTCCTCGCCACACCGCCGGAGATCATGCCCGCCGACGCACTGGCCACGAAGCCATGAGCTGAGGCGGCCGGGACCACGCCACCACGGAACGAGCGGTCGTAGGGTGTCGGCGTGGTCGAGACGCGGATCGTCATCACGTGTGGTCAATGCGGGGCGTTCTGGGACCCGGCTGTCGAGCAGGCCGCGTGCACGGACTCGAACCACGAGCATCACCGATTCGAATCGCACCTCCACCGCACCCGTGTCGTGCTGAGCGATGGGACAGAGGTGACGGCGGTGTCTTTCGGCAGCGCCGATCCCTATGCGCGCGGTGTGCCCCCTGACTTCGGGCTGTATCTCGACGAGCGGTGGCGGCCACCGTGGCCCCACGAACACCTGGACTGGCCCGACTTCAGCGTCCCGAGCGATCCAGTTCCGGTCGTCGCGGCGCTCGAGTCGCTGCGTCACCGGGCACGGGACGGGCAACGCGTCGAGATCGGCTGCTACGGCGGCCACGGTCGCACCGGCACCGCCCTTGCCTGTCTCGCCATCCTCTGCGGCCAGGCGCCAGAAGAAGCCGTCAGCTGGGTCCGAGCCACGTACTGCGAACGAGCGGTCGAGACCGACGAGCAAGAAGCCTTCGCCCGCAACCTCACCCGCTGACCCCTGTCGCCGGCCCAACCGGAGAGAGGCAGGCATCCGAACCGCGGCCGCGGCTTCGAGGTTCATCACGTTGAGGCGGGGGTGACGACTGGCGATGTCGACCATCACGGGCACGAGCGGGCGCGGGTCGGGGAGCCCGATCCGGTCAGGCAGGTGCAACATCGCCGCGATCGCACGCGACTGATCAGGGCTATCGAGCCCCGCGAATGGCCCCGACAGTTGACCCGACGCGCCCGACGCGGCGGCGCGGCACGCCCGGCAGTACCAGTACGTCGTCGTGTGGATCTTCGCCCGCGAACGGCCGAGCACGTTGACGCCGGTGAGCTGGGCCACGAGCAGGCGGTCGTCGATGAGGACGCTATTGGTCGGCAAGGTCGGGGTCGTCGATCAGCGCCAGGCCTCGTTCGAGGTCGCCGCGATGTCGGTCCCGTGATCAGTCGCGCGACGCGGCGACGCACGAATTGGCGATGTCGTAACGGGCACCTCGGACGCGGCATGCACATCCGATCAGCGACACTGCAAGCGACCGAGGGGGGAATCGCATGGTGGGCATCGAACTCGGCGGCGGACCGATTCCGTCATCCCGCACGCCATCGGAGCTTCGAGCGACGTCGCCGCTTGCTTCTGCCCTCGTCGCGGTCATCGTGTCGGGGCTGTGGACGATCGCCATCGTCCACCATGTCCGTTCCAGCCAGTTCGGATGGGTTGCGGGAACGGCCGCACCACCGTTGGCAGACCAGTCTCGACAACTCCTGCTCGCAGGGCCGGCCATCGCCATCTCCGGGTTGCTGGCCTGGGTGATCGCACGCCGTCCACCGGCGGGTGGGATGACCGCCCTGGCCACGACCCTTGGACTGCTGACGCAGGCCTTGGCGGTGGCGCTGGTTCTCGCTTGGACTTCAGCACCGGCCGTGGTGTCGCCGCTGCCCTCCCCGCTCTCGTACAGCATGGTGATGGCGTGCGGTTCGATCGGCGCGGTCATGGTCGGCGTCGTCACGCTTCGCACCGCTCCGAGGTTGATCGGGTTCCTTGTCCTCGCGGTCGCCTTCGCGTGGTTGTGCGTCGGCTCAGGGATCGGGCGGCCGCTGCTGACAACCTGCACCACCAGTGGGTACGTCGGAGCTCACGACGTCATGCCCATCCTCCTGTGGGGCGGCGCCGCCCTCGCCGTCGTCGGCGCAGGTGTCGCGTGGCGGTGCAACTGGCGACGCCGGCACCTGTGGATCCCCATCGCGATGACCGCGATCAGCCTCGTCGTGGCGGTGCTCCCCGTCATGATCGTCCGGATGCCCGACCACGTCGTCGGCGGTTGCGCCATCAACATCGAGTGAACCGCCTGGTGTCCACCTGCGGACAGATGCGGTTGACGGCCAACGGTCGACTCCGAGCGACGACGCCCGTGACGGGGTGCAACGTTCTCTGGCGGCCGCTCGTCAGACACGTTGTATGGGACGATGCGACTCGGTGGTCCACGCGGTGGACCGGCAACCCCAGGTGTCTGCCGTGCCCGCTGATGGGGAGTTCGTCGCGTTCTGCACCTCGAGCAGTTCATCGTCGGTGGCCTTCATCGCAGGTTCACCTCCCGCAGCCGGGCGATCAGACCGGTCGCGCCATCACCGTGTCGAGCTCGGCCGGGCGGACTGGTGGTGTCGCCCCGCTCACCGTCACCCAGGTCACGGCGCTGGCGGAGGGTCTGGCGTCGGCGGCGCTGCCGCCGACCTGAGCACCTGCGTTCGTGGTCGCGTCGGCTGCGGACCACAACGATCCGCCCAGCACGATCACGTTCAGCGCACCGGCGCAGTCCCGGCCGGCTCCAGTGACGGGGCCGGCTCCAGCGCCGAGGCCGTTGCCGATCCCAGGGGCGCGGCGGCCGGCGCCCAGCCGGGCGGGGCGAACACGTGGCCGACGCGGTCACGCCAGCGGCGGTCGGCGCGCACGTCGGCCGCGATGTCGACGTACTCGTGGAACGCGACCTTGACCGGGTTGAAGGTGTTCACGTTCTTGGTGAGGCCATAGCGCACCGGCTCGGTCTCGGGCACGAAGGTGCCGAACAGCCGATCCCAGATGATGAGGATGCCGGCGTAGTTCTTGTCGAGGTACTGCTGGTTGGACCCGTGGTGGCCCCGGTGGTGCGACGGCGTGTTGAAGACCCACTCGAACCAGCCCATGCGGTCGATCAGCGTCGTGTGGATCCAGAACTGGTACAGCAGGTTGATGCCCTGTGCCGTCACGATCATCACGGGGTTGAACCCGAGCAGCGGCAGCGGGATCCAGAACAGCCCGGCGGTGAACGGCGTCCAGGTCTGGCGCAGCGCCGTGGACAGGTTGTACTCCTCGCTCGAGTGGTGCACGACGTGGGACGCCCACAGCACCCGCACGCGGTGATGCCCGCGGTGGAACCAGTAGTAGGCGAGGTCGTCGAGGAAGAAGAGCGGGATGAAGGCCCACCAGCCCTCGATGCGCAGCGGTGTCAGCTCGTACAGCACGACGTACAGACCGAAGATGGCCAGCTTCCAGAACGCGTTGACGACGAGGTAGCCCGTGCCCATGAGCAGGCTCGTGCGCGTGTCGGCCTTGCTGCCGATCGAGACGCCGCGGCGCCGGGCGAGCAGGAACTCGCCGACGAGGAGGATCACGAAGACCGGAGCGAAGTAGGTGGTGAGGTTCATCCGACGGCCTCGGGCGCGGGGAGCGACGCCATCATCGCCCCTGCGACGACCGTGGCGAGGTGGTCGAGGAACGGTTCGGGCGGGCGGCCGGCGCGGCTGCCGTCGGCGGCGGTGAGGGCCAGGTTCGCGACGGCGAAGCCCTGCACCGCGTCGATGGCCAGGTTCACCGACGGCAGGAAGCCGGGCTGATCCACCAGCTCCGGGAAGAGGCCGGCGGCCAGGGCGTCGAGGCGAGCCCGGTGCGGTCCGTCGACGGCCGCGAGCCGGACCCCCAACTCGGCGTCGGTGCGCGCCGCCATGTAGAGCTCGAGCGCGGCCGCCAGCCGGGGCTGCTGGTAGGACGACCAGAGCAGCTCGAGGACCGTGCGCAGGCGGGCCCGGAGCTCCTGCGCGGGGTCGCCGACGACCTCGGGCAAGTCGGCAGCGTCGGGGGTCGCCTGAGCGGGCACCGCAGCGGGCACCGCGCCGACGGTGGCGGCGGTGACTGCGAAGTCGTCGATGAGGCGGGGGAAGACGTATTCGACCGCAGCGCCGAACAGGTCGGCCTTGGAATCGAAGTGGTTGAACAGCGCGCCCTGCGACACCCCGGCGTAGTCGGCGATCACCGCGACCGTCGCCCCGGCGTAGCCCCGGGCCACCACCGCGTCGATCGTGGCCTCGAGCAGGGCCTGGCGGGTCGCCGCCCGCCGCTCGGCCTGCGTTCGCCGCACGGTCGGCCGCACGGCGCCCGCCTGATCGGGCGGCGGGTCTTTCGAGACGGGGGCTGGGATCATGCGAGGACTTTACAAAGTGAACGCTCACTTTGTAAAGGGGGTCGTTCGCCTCATGAACCTGTCGGCGACCTGAACTACGGTGCGCGAGCCGTCTCTGGGGCTCGCTGGGGCCTCGTGTTCGTCGCAACACGATCGGCCCCTTGGAGGATGAGCTTTGCCGGTTCCTGCAGCGCCCCATGCGAGGCAGCCCACGCGGGTGGGGCGCCCCTGCGGCCGCGTCGCACGACGTCTCGGCCCGGCACTCGTGGCGACCCTTCTCGTCCCGCTCCTCGTCCTCACCGGCGGTCAGGCGGCGCAGGCCGCGGGCCTCGACCACGACGTCGACTGGGTCCGCACCGGAGGAAGTGCCGCGTTCGACATCGGTCGAGGGGTCGGGACCGACGCGGCCGGGAACACGTACGTGGCGGCCCAGATGAGCGGGCCGGCGTCCTTCGCCACCGGCGGGGCGCCGAGCAGCGCGGGCGACACCTCCGGCACCGACGGGCGGGCGTCCCTCGCCCTCGTGAAGTACGACGCCACCGGCGGCCTGGCCTGGGCGCGGGTGATCACCGGAACCGGTGACGTGACCTACGGCGGGTTTCGTGTCACCCCGGCCGGAGACCTTGCGGTCACCGCCGGCTTCACCGGCACGGTGACCTTCGGCGACAACCCAGGCGATCCGGCCCTCACCGCAACACCCGGCACGGCGCGCGCCTTCGTGGCGCGCTACGGCCCCGACGGCTTGGCGCAATGGGTGGCGCCGCTGACCGCCACGGCCGCCGGGTCCAGCGCACCCGCCCTCGCCGCCGGCGGTGTGGCCATCAGCGCGGCCGGGGTGGTCGTGACGGGCTCCTACGGCGGGTCCGTCACCGCCGGTTCGCCGACCTCAGGCGGGGCCCCTGGCCCGACGGCGACCGCGGCGGGCCCGAGCGATCTGTTCGTCGCGGCGTTCGACCCCGGCGGGGCTGCGACCTGGATCACCAGTGCCTCGGCGGCGGCTGGGTCCACCCTCCCCCGCTCGATCGCGATGACCGATGCCGGTGCCAGCTACACCACCGGCACGGTCACCGGCTCGGTCACGTGGGGCACCGGTCCTGGCGCGCCGACCACCGTGGCGAGCGACGCGGATCCCTTCGTGCTCGCCCTCGACCCGACCGGAGCCCGGCGCTGGGTCGAGACCCCCGCCAGTGCGGACACCGACCAGGGTTGGGCCGTGGCGGTCGACCCGGCGGGGACGACGCTCGTCGTCACCGGCTCGATCGGCGGCGTCGCGCAGTTCGGCAACGCCACCGGGGGGCCGGCCGCGTCCGGCGGCGCCCCCGGCACCACCACGACCGTGGCGGCGCCCGCGCCCCCGACGGCCTACGTCGCTGGTCTCGATCCCACCAGCGGCGCCGCGATCTGGGCCACCGCCCAGTTCGGACCCGGTCGCTCGATCGCCACGGCGGTGCACCTCGCGCCCGACGGCAGCGTCGCGGTCGGCGGCATCTTCGTCGGCGTCGCCGCGTTCGCCGGTCCTCCCCCGGTGGTTGCGACGGCCACCCACCTCAACGGGTTCGCGCTCGTGCTCGATCCGGCCGGTCGGGCGACGAGTCTGCTCGCCCCGTCGGGTCCCGGCGACAGCGGCAGCCTGGTGCTCGGCGTCGCTATCGATGCCAGCGACACCATCACCGAGACGGGCGCGGTGCGCGGTGCCACCACGTTCAGCGGTGCCGCCGGCTCGACGCTCGCCAACGACGACGCCGGCAACGCCGACGCGTTCGTGGCCCGCCTGCCGCTCCACCAGAACCACGCGCCCGAGGTGAGCCCCGCCACGGCGGCCACCGTCGCCGCCCACCCGGTCGCGATCACCCTCGCCGCCACCGACGCCGACGGTGACCCGATCTCGTTCACGCTCGACACCGACGGTCCCGGCGCGGCGGCGCACGGCTCGCTCGCGGGCACGCCGCCGAACCTCACCTACACGCCCGAGCCCGACTTCGTCGGTGTCGACACGTTCGTGTTCCACGCGTCGGACACCAACGGCGCCACGAGCGACGGCACCGCCACGATCACCGTGTTGAGCGACATCACCCCACCGAACGCCGGCGGCCGCGGCGTCGTCACGATCCGGGACCGCGTCACGCCCATCACCTTGCAGGGCACCGACGTCGGCGGCGGGGCGCTCGCCTACGCCGTCAGCACCCCGCCGATCCACGGCACCCTCACCGGCACCGCGCCCGCACTCGTCTACACGCCCGGGCCGGGCTACCTCGGCGCCGACGCCTTCGACTACACGGTCACCGACGATCGGGGTCAGACGGCGATCGGTTCGATCACGATCGCCGTGAAGCAGCCCAACGTGGTGATGATCATGACCGACGACGAGACGCTCGAGCAGCAACGCTTCCTGCCCCGGACCAACGCCCTGCTCGGCGCCGAGGGCACGACCTTCACGAACGCCGTCGTCAGCTACTCGGAGTGCTGCCCGGCACGGGCCACCTTCCTGTCGGGACAGTACGCCCACAACCACGGCGTGCTCTCGAGCGCGCTGCCGACCGGTGGCGTCAGCAAGTTCGACCACAGCAACAGCCTGGTCACCTGGCTCCAGGCCAACGGCTACTACACGTCGTTGACCGGCAAGTTCATGAACGGATACGGCACCGACATGCCGGCCACCACCGTGCCGCCCGGCTGGAGCGACTGGTACGCGCTGTACGAGCCCTCGACCTACGAGTACTTCAACTACGACGTCTCGGTGAACGGGGTGCCCGAGCACCACGGCCATCGCATCCGCGACTACTCGACCGATGTGCTCGCCGCCCATGCCGAGGCTCAGATCCGCACCCACGGCGGGTCGGCGCAACCGTTCTTCGTCGACTTCACCCCGACCGCCCCGCACGTGACCAACCAGGGCCTCGTGGGCATCCCCGCCCCCCGCCATGCCGGGTCGCTCATCGGCGAGCAGGCGCCGCGGGGAGCGTCGTTCAACCAGGCCGACGTCTCGACCTTGCCGCCGTGGGTGCAGGCGCTCCCCCGCTTCACCGACGCGGGGATCGCGGGCGTCGACAACATCTACCGCATCGACAGCGAGACGCTGCGAGCCGTCGACGACGGCGTCGAGCGCCTCTACAACGCGTTGCGAGACACCGGCGAGCTCGACAACACGATCATCATGTTCACCTCCGACAACGGGCTGCACTACGGCGACCGCCGCATGTTGAACTCGAAGTCCGACCCGTACGAAGAGACCGTCCGGGTGCCGTTGTTGGTGCGTGGACCGGGGTTCCCCGCCGGCGCGACGGTGACCCAGCCCGTCGCCAACATCGACCTGGCGCCCACCATCACCGCCCTGACCGGCACGACACCCGGGCGCGTCGCCGACGGCGTGCCCCTGACCAACTTCGTCGGCCACCCCACCTACGGGCAGCACCGCACCGTCGTGCTCGAGAACGGGCCGCTGCTCGGGCGGCGGCTCTTCAAGGGCGTGCGCGACGATCAGTGGTCCTACATCGAGTGGAACACCGGTGCACGCGAGCTCTTCAACCTCGTCGCCGATCCGTACGAGACGACCAACCTGGCGAACGACACCAACCAACGCCTTCGGGTCCTGGCACTGTCACTCAAGCTGAAGGCCCTCAAGGACTGCGTCGGCCCGGCCTGCCGCAGCGGCATCTCCTGATCCTCATCCTGATGTCGTGACAGGACGCGGCAACCCGCCGGGTCAGCCGTCCTTCTTCTTGGCCTCTTCCTTCTCCGCCTTGCTGGCCCGATCCTTCTCGGCCTTGCTCGCTCGTTCCTTCTCCGCCTTGCGCTTCGCCGTCTTGCGCTTGGCGATGCGCCGGGCCTCCTTCTCGGCCTGATCGGCCTTGCGCTCGGCCTCGGCGGCGACTCGCTTGACCTTGCGTGACGCCTCCTCGTTGACCTGCTCGGCCTGGCGCTCGGCCTCGGTCAGCGCCTCTTCCACCCGGCGCCGCGAGTCGGCCTCGATGCGCTGCACCTTGCGGCGCACCTCCGCCTCGATCGCCTCCAGCCGGTCCTCGGCCTCGAGGTCGGCCTCCTCGGCCTTCTCCTGCGCCTCGCGCTCGAGCGCGGCCAGCCGGCGCGCCGCTTCGATGTCCGCGAGCAACTCGACCTGGAGGCCCTCTTCGATGTCGGCATCGAGCACGACGTCGGTGATGGCCTCGAACTCCTGGGTGCTCTCGTCGCCGAGCACCCGCGCTTCGTCGAGCGCGACATCGAGCAGGCCGGCGTCCTCGAGGATGTCGACGACCTCACCCTCCACCGCCGCCGGGAGGGAGTGCGACGACGCCAGCCGGCGGGCCCGGCGGGAGAGCAGGAAGTCGCTGCGCGCCGAGCGCCGGTCCCGAGCCAGGCGGTACGGCTCCTCGGCTTCGTCAGATTCGTGGCGCAGGGTCCACAACCGGACCCGACCGATGTCCTTGAGGTAGTGCTGGCGGATGGTCTTGAAGGCGTAGGTCTCGTCGTCCACGAGCGCCTCGTAGATGTCCTGCGACACGACGACCGCACCGGGATAGGCGATGGACACGATGCGGCTCGCCAGGTTCACGACCGGGCCGTACACGTCGCCCTCGCGTTCGAGCACGGGGCCGCTCGCGATGCCGACCCGCACATCGGACATGGCCTCCTCGTTGCGATAGGTCTCGGCCAGGGCGAGCGCGAGCTCGGCCCCCACCTTCACCCCATCGGCGGTGAACATGACCTCGTCACCGATCATCTTCACGACGCGCCCGCCCCGTTGGGTGACCACGTCGTAGGCGATGGCCTCGAACCGCCCGACCACATCGGCGAGCTGCTCCTCGTCGAGCTGCTGGGTCTGCGCGGTGAAGCCCACGAGATCGGCGAAGCCGACGCACACGTTGGAGCCCTCACCGGCTGCGGCGCGCAGCCGCCGGCGCCGGGCCGCGTCGCTCAGGTGTCGACGCCACACGAACTCCATCACCTTCGGCATCATCGGCAGCAGTTCGGCGCCGCGGCGGATCGCGAGCTGCGCGTCCTGCGGGCTCATGCCCAGGGGGTCATCATCGATCTCGGCGAACGACAGCGGCCCGTCCGCTCCCACGGAGACCTCCGCGACACCAGGGTCAGCGGGAGCCGCGGGCGAGCCCGTCGTCTCGGCGCCCGAGGACCGCACGGCGCGGCGGGTCTCGATGGTGTCGACCTGGGCGCTCGCGATGCGCTCGAGCGAGGAGCCCATGACCCGGGCCATCTGCAACGCCACCCCTGGCTCGAGCGCCCCGTCGGAGATGAACCAGACCACGTCGGACAGCACGCTCAGGTCGTTGTCGGAGAACAGCTTCTCGCCCGACCGCGGATCGGGGAACCCGAGCGCACGCCAGTACGAGCGGATGCGATCGGCGGGCACACCCGACAGCGCCGACACCTCGCCCAGCGTGTACGCCGGTGGTTCGAGCGCAGCGATCTTCTCGAGCGCGAAGAGCTCGAGCGTGCCGTCGGCCGCGGCGCGGGCGATCTCGGTCTCGGCCACGCCGGCGTCGCGCAGGAAGCCCTGCAGGTCGATGGGCTCTCCCACCGGGATCGAATCCGCGAGCGGGTCGAACGTGCCGCCGAAGTCGCTCACGAGAAGGAGCCTCCATCTGTCGGGGGATCCGTGTGCGGTGGCGGGGTGACCGGTCCCCGCACCCGCAGATCGATCGGGGTCTCGGGGATCGGCACGGCCGCATCGTGATCGTGATCGTGATCGTGATCGTGATCGTGATCGTCGACCCTGGTCTCGATCGGGTCCTCGACGGGCAAGGGCGGGGCCACCGGCCCGAGGAGGGCTTCGCCGGACCAGGCGGCCACGGACCAGGTCGGATCCAGCCCGGGAGCGGTCAGCGTCGGCGCCACAGCCCCGACCTGGTCGGCATGGGGCTCGATCTCCCACAGCAGGGCCGGCCGGTCGCCGTGCCACCGGATCGAGAACGAGCACACGCCGAACGCCGTCGGGGCCTCGCGGACATCGAGCGACTGACCGAGCCACAGGTCGGGCACGAGGCTGAGCAGCGCCAGCCCGGCCCCATCCGCGGTCTCGCGCACGAGCAGGCGC
>JBBQHT010000129.1:0-12918 GCA_038324235.1 Acidimicrobiales bacterium | reverse complement strand
CGACGTGCACATCCACGGTGAGCAGTTCCGGTCGCCGACCAGCCTCCCCGTCCTCTGGGGCTGACGCCGCGCGTCATGGCCAGGCGCTCGTGACCGCTGCGTGAGTCCAACCAGGCCACGAGATCGGCCCGGCCGGCGCTCCCCCAACGAGATGCCCGACCACGACCGGGCCCGTCACCGCGCTGTTGTCCCAGAACGTGGTGTCGTCGGCTTGCTGGGCTGCTCCTACGACGTTGGGCCACAGGCGATTCCAGCGCTCCCGGATCTTGACTTCGGGGACGTCATGCCCGCCGGCGGCAACTCGATGCGCGACGCGTTCGACCGCGAGGTCTTCGGGGATCATCACGACGTGCAGCGTGATGTTGAACCCGTGGGCTCGGCCGTCTGTGAGCAGGTCGAGCTTCGATGCGTGAGAGAAGACCGTCTCCGCGATGAACGAGAGTCCCCGTTGAAGGCAGGTCTGGCGGAGCTGCGCGGCGACGACCGCTGCGTCGTAGCTATGCGTCATCGGGTCGTCAGGCCAGGTGCGCGCCGCGATGATGTCGGCGTTGACGAAGAGGCTGTCGGGCAGTTCGGGAGTCAGGACCTTCGTGACAAAGGTCGTCTTGCCTGCTCCATTGGGCCCGACGACGAGGTCGAGGCGTTTCACCCGACGAGGGTCGTTGTTCCGTCAGGTTCGTAGCGAACGATGCGGCCCTCGTCGTCGAGTCCGACGGCAGCCACACCGGAGTCGAGAAGGTCGGTACCGAACGATGCCGCCTGGCCGCGTTCGCGGATCCGTGCGTTGATGTCGGCGTTGACCGACCGGCTGCCGGCCGAGGCCGCAGAACCGGCTACCTCCGCACTGCCGTTGAGAGCTCCGACGTCAATGGCCAGCACGCCGAACACCGCGAGAACGGCGTCGAATTGCACGGTTTCTTTGCCGCCTTCGAGTTCGGACACCCACTTGCGCGAGACGCCGGCGCGCTCGGCCAGGTCGCCCTGGGTAATCCCGAGCCCCTTTCGGCGGTCCCTGACGAGGGACCCGATCTCGCCGACCGACTTGATCGTCATCGCAGCCTCCACCTCGTGTAACCGTCCGCTCGCATCATGTCGGTGTAACTGTACGGTGTCAAGGGTAGCGGTTCACCCAGCTGGCGACTCTGGGTGCGTCGGCCAGCTCGCAAACGTTTGCTGATGCCGCACTAGGTCGAGTCGACGCACGTACGTTCCGGGCGTGCACCCCACGGGTGCGTGCTCAGAGGCCGTAGAAGCGAGCGGCGTTGGCGCCCAGGACCTTCGTGGCGACGGCCTCGCCGAGGGGTTCGGTCATGGCCCGGCACTCGGTCACGGTGCCCGGGAAGTCGCTGTCCCAGTGCGGGTAGTCGCTCGCGTACATCCACGGATCCGGCCCGAGCTCGGCCACGCACATCGCGAGCAGCGGTTCCTCCGCCTCGAACGAGAAGAAGCACTGCCCGCGCGCCAGGATCTCGCGGGGGTCCGTGCGCACCGCCGGCAGCAGGTGGGACAGCTTCTCGACGTGCTCGTGGGCGCGGTGCACGAAGTACGGGACCCACCCGATGCCGGACTCCATGAACCCGACACGCAAGGTGGGGAAGCGATCGAGGACGCCGCCGAGGGCGAGTGCGGTGAGCGCCACCATCTGGTCGACGGGGAACGACAGGCAGTGGACCTGCGCGTAGTTGCTGAACCGGCCGGCGGCGGGCAGGGGCACGTGCATGCCGGGCGCGCTGTGCACGGCGAGCGCCACGTCCGCGTCGGCCGCGGCGGCGAAGAACGGCAGCAGGATCGGGTCGTCGAGGTTGCGGGTGTCGTCGAGCACCGGCGGGATCATCACCGCCACCGCGCCCTGCGCCCGGGCGCGCTGCAGCTCGGCGATGGCCCGGTCCACATCCTGGATCGGCACGACCGCCACGGCCTTCAACCGGTCGGGATCGTGCCCGCACACGTCGGTGAGCAACCAGTCGTTGTAGGCGCGGGCGTAGTCGGCCGCGAACCCGGCGTCACGGAACGTGGACAGCCCGATCGACAGGCCCCCGAACAGCACCTGGACGTCGATGCCCTCGGCGTCGAGATCCGCGAGGCGTTGCCCGATATCGCGCGCGCCGCCGGCCGCGGCCTCGTTGGTCGACGCGTCGACCGCGACGCCACAGCCAGGGCCGTCCTGGACGGGATAGAGCCGACCGTCGATCTGGGCCACCCAGCGGTCCGCGGAACGTCCGGCGCCGAGCCAGCCCGGGTGGGCCGCTTCGAGCTCCGTCCACGCCAGGGGATCCTCGTTCACATGGGCATCGGCATCGATCACCGTCACGGACCCTCCCAACGGCTGCGGGCGCCGCAAACTATGACACGATTGTCAGAACAGCGGCGGCGGCGTGCGGAGGTGCGGCCCCATGGGTCTTCAGATCGAGGTCGATCGCGAGCGGTGCATCGGCTCGGGCAACTGCGCGTTCTACGCGCCGGCCACGTTCGACATCGACGACGACCTGCGGGCGGTGGTGCTCCCGGGCGCCGGTGGTCCTGACGCCGATGCCGACGGCGCCGTGCTGCAGTCGGCGGACGGGTGTCCGACCCGGGCCATCCGGGTGAGCCGCGACGGTGTCGTGGTGTTCCCCGCATGAGCACCGCGACGGTCCCACCGGCCTTCGGCGGCACGATCGGCGTCAGCGAGGAGCACCGCGCGCTGCACGAATCGGCGCGCCGTTGGGTCGAGACCCACATCGACGCCAAGGAGACCAAGGCGGCGCTCGATGCCGGCACCGAGGGCCGGCCGTCGTTCTGGGACGACCTGCGCGGCCTGGGCTGGCTGGGCCTGCACCTGCCGGAGGCCCATGGCGGCGAGGGCTTCGGCCTGGCCGAGCTGGCGGTGGTGCTCGAGGAGCTCGGCCGCGCCGCGGCCCCCGGTCCGTTCGTGCCGTCGGTGCTCACCTCGGCGGTGATCAACCGGCTGGGCTCCCACGCACAACGGGCGGCCTGGCTGCCGGGGCTGGCCGACGGGTCGCGTCTGGGGGCCACCGCGATCCCGGCCCACGCGACGCGTGACGGCGGCCGGGGGGCTCCCGTGACCGGTGGACTGGCGGCCGCGATCGGCCGGCGCGGCCCGAAGGGCAGCCTGATCGTCGACGGCGTCGTGCGCCCAGTGCTCGGCGGCGCGTTGGCCAACCTGCTGGTGCTCCCGATCGCCGTGTCGAGCCACACGCTCGGCCGGGCGTTCGCCGCCGGTGGCGCCCGCCCGGCCGATGCCGCCGCTTCCACCGATGCCGCCGCATCGGCTGGTCCGGCCGGCCCCGCTGGTCCGGCCGGCCCCGCTGGTCCGGCCGGCCCGGCCGGTCCCGCTGGTCGCGCGGGTCGCGACGCGGCCGCAGCGGGGGAGCCGGCGCGGCCGGGCGCGTTCGAGACGCGCTGGTGTGTCGTCGATCCGACCGACCCCGGCGTCGAGGTGGTGTCCTTGCCGAGCACCGATGGCACGCGTCGGGTGGCCGATGTGCGCCTCACGGGGGTGACCGTCCTGGCCGATGAGCAACTGGCCGGTCCCGAGGGGGAGCAGTCGCCGGGGCCCGGGGACGCGATGAGCGCCGCGATCGCCGATCTCGCGGCCGCGATCACGGGGGCGGAAGCGGTCGGCGGCCTGGCCTGGTGCGTCGAGACCGCGGCGGTCCACGCCGCGACGCGCGTGCAGTTCGGCCGGCCGATCGGGCAGTTCCAGGCAGTGAAGCACCGCGTCGCCGGCATGTTGTTGGGCCTGGAACTGGCGCGCGCCGCGGCGTGGGACGCCGCCCGCGCCCTCGACGAGTCCGGTGCGTCGGGTGGCCGAGGTGAGGCGGCGCTCGCCGCCACCGTCGCGGGCGCCGTCGTGGCCGACGCCTACCTCGACGGGGCGAAGGACGCCGTGCAGGTGCTCGGTGGCATCGGCTACACGTGGGAGCACGACGCGCACCTGCACCTCAAGCGGGCCAGCGCGATGCGCCACCTGCTCGGTGGTCCGCACCCGTGGCGAGCCCGGGTCGCGGCCCTCGCCCTCGCGGGGGTGCGGCGGCGCCTGACGATCGACCTGCCCGCCGAGGCGGAAGCGACGCGGGCCACGGTCCGCGCGTTCATCGAGCAGACGAAGGCCCAGCCGAAGGCGACGTGGACCCGCGCCATCGCCGACGCCGGCTACCAGGTGCCGTACTGGCCGCCGCCGTGGGGGCGGGGCGCCGGTCCGCTCGAGCAGCTCGTGATCGACGAGGAGCTCGATCGGGCACGCCTGCGGCGCCCGCACCTGCAGGTCGGGGGCTGGGTGCTGCCCACGCTCATCGCCCATGGCACGGCCGAGCAGCAGGAGCGGTGGATCCGGCCCACGCTGCACGGCGAGATCCTGTGGTGCCAGCTGTTCAGCGAGCCGGAGGCCGGCAGCGATCTCGCGTCGCTCACCACCCGGGCCCGGCGAGACGAGCAGCGCGGTGGCTGGGTGATCACGGGGCAGAAGGTCTGGACGACGATGGCCCACGTCGCCTCGTGGGGGATCCTGCTCGCTCGCACCGACCCCGTCGCCCCGAAGCACGAGGGCATCACGTGCTTCATGCTCGACATGACCGCGCCTGGCATCGACATCCGCCCGCTGCGCGAGCTGACCGGCGCCGAGTTGTTCAACGAGGTCTTCCTGTCCGATGTCTTCGTGCCCGACGACTGCGTGGTCGGCGCCGTCGACGGCGGGTGGGAAGCGGCGCGGACCACCCTGGCCAACGAGCGGGTGTCGATGGGGTCCGGTTCGTCGTTCGGGCCAGGCATCGAGGCGATCCTCGCGCTCGTCGATCCCCGTGCCGGCGACGTCGTGCGGGACGAGATCGGTGCGCTCGTCGCCACCGGCGAAGCCATCTCGGTGCTCGGCCTGCGGATGACGCTCAAGGCGCTGGCCGGCGCCAAGCCGGGCGCGGAGGCGAGCGTGCGCAAGCTGCTCGCCACCGAGCACGAGCAGCAGGTGCAGGAGATCGGCCTGGCGCTGCTCGGCCCGCAAGCCGCGACAACCGACGGTGCGGCGGCGGTGTGGGTCAACGGCTTCCTGGGCAATCGGGCGCTGTCGATCGCGGGAGGGACCTCGGACATCCAACGCAACGTCGTCGCCGAACGGTTGCTCGGTCTCCCCAAGGACCTCGATGCCTGAGTGTGTCGAGACCGATGCGGATCAGCGGCTGTCGATGAGCGACAGGATGAGGTCGATCTCGTCGGGATCGGTGCTCGGCCCGTACCCGGAGACGAGCACACCCCGCTCGCCGCAGGCCGGGCATGTCAGGCCGAGCACGATCGCCTCGTCGTCGGGGTCGCTCGCGCCCTCGAAGCGGAAGAGGTGGTCCACTCGCGCCCCGGTGGCGTCGTGATCCTGACCGCAGGCGGCGCAGTGCAGCGCGCCTCCGCGGGGCGAGAGGTCCGCGGTGTAGCCGGCGTCGGCGAGCAGCGTGATGGCGGCGCGCACGCTGTCGGGGGCCGCGTCGGCGAGCCCGTCGGGCGCGTCGGGCGCGCCCGCCCGGTCGGACGGGAGGGTCCCTTCGGAACCGTCGTTCGGGTCGGGTATCTCGGTCATCACGGCCTCCGGGTCAGACGGCACGACGAGGCCACGCGCAGGCGGTGGCATCAGCGTCGGCGCCAGCGTAGGGCGCCCGCGCGTCGGATCCTCGAACGAGCGTCGAGAGCACGCGGTACCCGACGTCGGTCGGGGTCGGGCCGCGCTGAGACCACGTCCGACGGTAGGGTCGCGCCGCGGTCGGCTCGTGGGCCGGGACGGGGGTCGGACATGTGGGTGCGGAGGAGGCCGAGTGAGTGACGCAGCAGCCAAGCCGTTTCGCATCCTGCCCAGGGTCACCCCGGAGAACGAGCACTTCTGGCGCGGCGGCCGCGATGGCGTGCTGCAGTTCCTGCGGTGCCACGCGTGCGGCTACTGGATCCATCCGCCGTCGCCGGTCTGCCCCGTGTGCCTCTCGAGGGACGTGGCCCCCGAGCCCGTGTCGGGAGCCGGGGTGATCCACACCTTCACCATCAACCACCAGCCGTGGATCCCGACCTTCGATCCGCCCTACGTCATCGCGATCGTGGCGTTGATCGAGCAAGCCGACCTGCGCCTGACGACGAACATCATCGGGTGCGCGCCCGAGGAGGTCACGATCGGCATGCCGGTGCACGTGCGGTTCGAGCACCACGACGACAACGGGTACGAGGTGTGGTTGCCGTTGTTCGAGGTCGTCCCGCCCGCAGCCAACGCGGCGGGGGGCCGATGATGGCCGGGTCGCGACGCATCGGTGAGCGCGACGCCGTGATCAGCGGCGTCGGTCAGTCCCAGATCGGCCGGCGCATCTACCGCGATCCGCTGGACCTCACGGTCGAGGCGGCGCTGGCGGCGATCGAAGACGCGGGGCTCACCCGGGCGGACATCGATGGGATCGCCACGTATCCCGGCAACCAGAGCGTGCCCCCGGGGTTCTCCGGGGTCGGGGTGACCGAGCTGCAAGACGCCCTGCGCCTCGATCTCAACTGGTTCGCGGGGGGTCTCGAATCGCCGGGGCAGCTCGGCTCGGTGATCAACGCGGTCGCGGCGGTCGCGACCGGCCTGGCCGACAACGTCTTGTGCTTCCGCACGGTCTGGGAGGCGAGCGCGCAGGGGGACAAGGGCCGCGCCTCGGTCACGATGGGCGGGGGTGGGGGCGGAGGCATGTACCGCGCCGACTCGTTCATGCAGTGGACCCTGCCCTACGGCGCGGCGTCCGCGGCCAACTGGATCGGGATGATGGCCCAACGCCACTTCCACGAGTTCGGCACGACCCGCGAGCAGCTCGCGCAGATCGCCCTCACCGCGCGGGCCAACGCGGCGCGCAACCCGAACGCGATCTACACCGAGGCGATGACGATGGACGACTACCTCGGCGTGCGCATGGTGTCGACCCCGTTGTGCCTCTACGACTGCGATGTGCCCGCCGACGGGTCCACGGCCGTGATCGTGTCGCGCGCCGATCGGGCGGGAGACCTCGCGCGGCCACCCGTGCGCATCGACGCCGTGGGCAGCGCCATCCACGGGCGCCCATCGTGGGATCAGTGGGACGACCTCACCACCATGGCGCTGCGCGACGCGGCGGCGATGATGTGGGATCGCACCGACCTCACGCCGGCCGATGTCGACATCGCCGAGCTCTACGACGGGTTCAGCTTCATCGCGCTGTGCTGGCTCGAGGCGCTCGGCTTCTGCGGTCACGGTGAGGGCGGCTCGTTCATCGAGGGGGGAAGCCGCATCGCGTTCGATGGCGAGCTGCCGCTCAACACGCACGGCGGGCAACTCTCGGCGGGGCGTCTGCACGGCTACGGGTTCCTCCACGAGGCGTGCACACAGTTGTGGGGAACCGGGGGCGCCCGGCAGGTGCGCACGCGACGCGGCGGAGATCCGGAGGTGGCCGTGGTCGGCGCCGGCGGCGGCCCGCTGGGCGGGTGCCTCTTGCTCACCCGGTCCTGAACCCTGCCGGGGGTCAGTAGTTGCGGAAGCGAGGCGAGGTCTGGGTCCAGAGGATGACGGCGACCACGACGAGCGACCCGGTGAAGACGTAGAAGCCGAACATGCGCCAGTTCGCGAAGGCGATCAGCACGACCAGCCACGCCGGGACGTAGCGGAGGGCACCGAGGGTGCGGACGAACCGCTTGGGGCGCGCGGGCGGCCGAGCGGGCTTCTGGCGATAGCGGTGCACCGACTCCAGGTGGAACTCGTAGTCGTCGAGGCGCTGGTAGCCCCGGCCGCAGAAGGGGCACGGCACCGGCTCGTTGGGGTGGTGCTCGATCGGGTTGCCGAACCAGTCGTAGGTGGGCGCAGGCTCCTCGCCGTCGTCGCGAGCCCCGCGCTGGGTGGTCCTCGGATCGTCGGGGGGGCGCCAGAACGGGTTGTCTCCCACCCACTGGTTCTCGCGCTCGCGGTCCTGGGCGGTCCGGGTCGCGGACCCGCGAGAGGTCCGGTCCGGGTCGCGCCGGATCATCGCCATGGCGGTGTTCAGCTGCCGCGTGGTCGTCTCCGCGGCGGCCACGGCGTCGGCCCCTTCGTGGTGGTGTACGTCGGGGTGGTACTCGCGCAGCAGGAGCCGGTAGCGCGCCTCGATCTCGGCCGTGGTGGCCGTCGGGGCAACGCCGAGTACCTCGTAGGGGTTCATGCGATGGGGCTGCTCGCCTGTGCGGGTCGCGCCGGCGAGCCCTCGCCCGGGCCCCTCGGAACGGCCGACGTCGGTGGTGTCGGTGGTGTCGGTGGTGGCTGGGGTTGGCGCCCCCAGACCCGTTCGAGGATAGGTGGCGCCGGGCGTAGGCGCCTGCTCTGGCCGGGGATCACCGCACCCGGTGTTCGTTGGCCGGGTCCGTCCACGCCGAATCCATGGCTCCGGGTCGGTCGACCTGCAGCAACGCCACCTCGCCCTGCCCGCGGTCGTGGATCACGATCGCGTCGCCTTCGGGGGTGCCCATCGGCCCGGTGACGCGGGCGCCGCGGCGGCGGGCGTCGGCGGCGGACGCGTCGAGATCGGCGACGGCGTAGATCGGCAGCACAGAGCCGTCGGGGCGATGGTCGGCGAGCATGACCAAGGGGCCCGATCCGAGCTCGACGGCGGCGACGTCGGCGCCGAAGTGCTGAAAGCGCCACCGCAGCGTGCCGCCCAGCACTTCGGTGTGATGGCGCACCGCGGCCTCGGTGTCGTCGGTGCCGATGTAGAGGAACCGCAGGTCGCCCAGGTCCATGACCCGAGTGTGCCGGATCGCTCGGGGCTACGCTCCGCCGATGGGCTTCTACGAGGATCAGGTCCTGCCCCGGGTCATCGACAAGCTCCTCGGGAACGAGGCGATGGCCGAGGTACGCCGCCCGTCGCTCGTCGGGTTGCACGGTGAGGTGCTCGAGGTGGGGTTCGGCTCGGGACCCAACGTGGCGCTCTACCCGGACGAGGTCACGAAGGTCTTCGCCGTCGACCCTGCGGTCGTCGGACGTCGCTTCGCGGCGGCCCGGGTGGCGGCGTCACCGATCCCGATCGAGTACGTCGGGCTCGACGGCGCGTCGCTGCCGCTCGGCGACGCCACGGTCGACTGCGTGCTCAGCACCTGGACGCTGTGCACCATCCCCGACGTGGGCGCCGCCCTGGCCGAGATGCGGCGGGTCCTGCGCCCCGGTGGTGAGCTGTTCTTCCTCGAGCACGGCCTGTCGGAGGATCCCCAGGTCGCGCGCCGCCAGCACCGCTTCAACCCGGTGCAGAAGAAGATCGCCGGCGGTTGCCACCTCGATCGCCCCATCGACGACCTGATCATCGACGCCGGGTTCGAGATGGACCGCTTCGCACGCTTCTCGATGGCCGGGCTCAAGATGATGAGCGCGATGTACAGCGGCGTGGCGGTCAAGCCCGAGGGGTAGGCGGGGAGCTCGGGCCGCCGTGGCCGGCGGCGAAGATCTGGCGGTACCGGTACTCCGTGGCGGGCGGTCCGTGCGAGTTACCGTTGTGCGCTCGAGTGCCCTGCGACCTCAACCAACGGTCTCGCCCATGATCGATCCTGAGAAAGGGCTTGCGAAAGGGCCTGCGCCCGTGGCGACGCCGCGGCCCGCCGGGGTGGTTCCCGACTGGGATTTCGATTCGTTCTGCCGCCAGCACTACGCCCGGGTCACCGGTCTGGCCTACGTGCTCTCCGGCAGCCGCACCGCGGCGGAGGATCTCACGCAGGACGCGTTCTTCGCGGCGTTCCGCCAGTGGGACCGACTCTGCCGGTACGACGATCCCGGCGCCTGGGTCCGGCGCGTCGTGGCCAACCGGGCCGTGTCACGCCGGCGGCGCCTCCAGTCGGAGTCCCGGGCGCTCCTGCGCGTCGGATCGCGGCGAGCGCCGGTCGGCGAGCTCGTGGCCGAGGACCAGGAGCTCTGGGTGCTCGTGCGGTCGCTACCGCCCAGACAAGCGCAGGTCTTCGCCCTCACCTGCCTCGAAGACCTGCCCCTGCCCGTGGTGGCCGAGATCTTGTCCATCAGCACCGTGACCGCCAAGACCCACCTGCAACGGGCGCGCGCCACCCTGCGCCAGCGCCTCACCGCCCCTGCCGAGGAGAAGCCATGACCACACAGCCCGACGTCCCGCTCGGTGTGTCCGACGACGACCTCGACCGCCGCGCCGCGGCTGGTGCCGCCGGCGTGGCCCAGGCCACGATGGCCGTCGACGTGCCCACCAGCGAGAGCCAGCGCCGTCGCCAGCGTCGCCAGAACCGGGTGTTCGGGACGGTCGTGGTGGCCCTGCTGGTCATGCCCCTGACCGCGCTGGCGCTCGTCCACCGCCCAGCGGGGAGCAGCCAGGAGGCCGTGCCGGCGACGACCACCACCGTGCCGGACCCGTCGACCACGAACGTGCCGGATCCGTCCGTCCACACCGAGGAGTCCCTGAAGAGCGTCACGTTGCTCCCCGGTGGTGCCACCGACGGCAAGGGCTCGAAGGGGTTCCCGGTCGACGTCACGCCGTTCACTGCGCTGACCGATCACCAGGCCGTCACGGTGACCGGCCACGGGTTCCCGGCCAGCACCCAGCTCGGAGTCCTGATGTGCACCAGCGAGGCCGCCGAGGGAGGTGGCATCGACTTCTGTGACATCAGCACCGTCGTGTATGTGGACAGCGACGCGACCGGGTCCTTCTCGACCCCGTTCAACGTCGCGCGCCTCTTCCGCACGACGGCGGGCGCCCGCGACTGCGCCGAGGGCAACGTCGACCCGGCGCAGTTCCAGGCGATGCGGGATGCCGACCAGCACCCCTCGCTGCGCCAGCCAGGGGCCTGGACCTGCATCGTCGCCGCGGGCGCCGTCAGCGACTACGACCAGTCCGGTGGGTTCCCGGTCACCTTCGCGCCGGGGCCGCCGCCCACCTTGCCCCCGGTCCCCACCGTCCCGAGGACTGCCGCCGAGAACGTGCCGTACTCGGTGCCCAGCCTGGCCGCACCGCCCACGACGTTGGATGCGGGCGGTCGCGTGGTGGTGCCTCCTGTGAACCCACCCGGGACCACGTCGGCGCCGGCCCCGTCGCCCTCGGGCACGACGCCCGTGGACCCGTCGGGGGCGAGCCCGACGCTGGCTCCGGGGCACTGCTGCTGACGGTTCGGTCAGGCTGCTGGTCGGAGGCGGGGGAGATGGACCCGTCCGACCTCGCCGTCGACGATCGCCGGCCGAGGGTTCGCCGTGGCGCGCGCCGGGCTCACCACCACGAGCTCGCGGGGCGCATCGGCGGTGAGGGTCCGCCACAGCGCCACCATCGTGATCGTGGCGATGGCCCCGGCGAGGCCGAGGGCGACGCGGCCACCGAACGCCTGGGCGATCCCGCCCATGATCGGTCCGCCGATCGGGATGCTGCCGAGCAGCGCCACCGTGTACAGCGCGACCACCCGGCCCCGCATCTCGGGAGCGGCGGTCAGCTGGAGGGTGGCGTTCGACATCGTGATGAACGTGATGCTCACCGCCCCGACGGCGACGAGGACGATCGCCGTGGTCTGCAGCGTCGGCATGACGGCGGTCAGCATGACGAGCAGACCGAGGGTGAAGCCGGCGATCCCGAGGCGGTGGGCCGAGGGGCGGATCACCGCCGCCCCGATCAGGCCGCCGACCACCGACCCGATGCCCATGGCGGCCATCAGCAGGCCGAAGCCGGCTGCGTCGGACCCGAAGGTGAACCGGGCGTGGACCGGCAGCATGACCTGGAACTCGTAGGTGAAGGTGCCGATGATCGCCATGGCGAGCAACGGGGTGCGCACGGGCGGTGTGGCGATCACGTAGCGCAGGCCTTCGCGGAGCTGGCCCTTGCGCCGCGGCACCGGCTCGGTGCGCACGAGCCGACTCGTGTTCATCAGCAGCAGGGCGCCGATCAGGGTGAGGTAGCTGGCGGCGTTGAGGAAGAAGCAGGCGGCGAGCCCGACGGTGGCGATGGCGATGCCGGCGATGGTCGGACCCACGACGCGCCCGACGTTCATGACGACGCTGTTGAGCGTCACCGCGTTGGCCAGCAACTCCGGTCCGACGAGCTCGTAGGCGAAGGTTTGCCGGGTCGGCACGTCGAGCGCGTTGACCACCCCGAGGGTGAAGGCGGCGGCGACGACCATCCAGAGCTGGATGGCGCCGGTCGCGATGAGCGCACCGACCGCGAGGGCCACGAGTGCGGCGGCCGACTGGGTGACGAAGAGCAGCCGGCGCTTGTCGAACCGGTCGACCACGACCCCGGCCATCGCCCCGAACACGAGCAACGGGAGGTACTGCAGGGCGGCGGTCAGGCCGAGGACCAGGCCACTGCCGCCGAGGCGCAGGACGAGCCAGGTCAGCGCGATGGCCTGCATCCAGGTGCCCGAGACCGAGATCACCTGGCCGATGAAGTAGAGGCGGTAGTTGCGGGCGGCGAGCGCCCGGAACGTGTGGCGAACGGTGGTCATGACGGGGGCTTTCGGGTGTGCGGGGTGAGATCGTCAGCGGTCAGCAGCCGCTCGAGGGCGGGTAGCGCGGCCTCGACCTTGCGGCGCTCCGCGGGGGTGAGCAGATCCAGATGACGGGCCAGCCATGCCTCACGATCGGCCCGTAGGCGCTCGAGCTCGCGCCGGCCCGCCGCGGTGGTCTGCACCAGGGCCACCCGGCCGTCGCGCGGGTCGGCGACCCGCTCGATCCAGCCCTCGCCCTCGAGCGCGCCGACAATGCGGCTGATGGAGGGGGGCTGCACGTTCTCGATGGCGGCCAGGTCGCCGATGGTGAGGGGACCCTCGCGCGAGACGCTGGCCAGCGCGGACAGCTGGGACTGGGTCATGCCGGGCGTGTTCTGGCGCAGCCGGCGGGCCAGGCGCAGCAGCACCAGGCGGAGGCGGCTGACGGTCTCGGCGCTGAGCTGGTCATCTGGCGATGTGGCCATCGGGATCCCCGCAGTTCGTGAGCATGGCTAA
>JBBQHT010000128.1:0-12931 GCA_038324235.1 Acidimicrobiales bacterium | reverse complement strand
CACCGCGAACCCGACCCCGAACCCGACCCCGACCCCGACCGGGACCGCGACCGCGAACCCGACCTCGACCTCGACCCCGACCCCGACCCCGACCGCGCCGTCCGCCACCGCCGAGCGGCAGGGGATGGCCGCCCGGGGGGTCACGTTCGCGTCGTTCCAGAACCTGGGCCTCGAGGCCGGACTCACCGCGGCGGACTGGGCGAGCGAGCTCGGCTTCGGCTCGATCTGGACCGCGGAGACCGTCGGACCCGAAGCCTTCGCGACCCTCGCCGCGTTCGGGGCCCGCGCTCCCGGGCTCGACCTCGGCACCGGCGTCCTCGCGCTGCAGCTGCGCACGCCGCAGGTGGTGGCCATGGGTGCCGCCACCCTGCAGGCGCTGCATCCGGACCGCGACATCCTCGTCGGGGTCGGCATCTCATCCCCGGTCGTGACCCAGCAGTGGCACGGCACGCCCTACGGCGACCGACCACTCGCCCGCGTGCGCGAGTACACGACCCTGCTGCGGGACTGCCTGGCCGGCGATGCCGTCTCGTTCGCCGGTGAGTTCTTCCGGGCCAGCAAGTTCCGCCTCGGGGTGCGCCTCGGAGAACGACGACCCAAGATCGTCCTGGCGGCGCTCAACGAGCACATGCTGCGCCTGGCGGGCGAGCTCGCCGACGGCGTGCTGCTCAACTACCTGCCGGCGTCGCACGTGCCCTGGGCGATCGAGCAGGTGCGCCTCGGCGAGGCTCGGACCGGCAACCACTGCCGCATCTATGCGTACGTCCATGTCGGGGTGTGCGACCGGACCGAGAAGACCCTCGAGTACGCCCGACGCGACCTGTTCTCATACGCCGTGGTCGACGGGTACGCGAAGAACTTCACGAAGGCCGGCTTCGGAGCTGATGTCGAGGCGCTGCGCGCCCGGCACGCCGAACGCGACCGCGACGGCGCGCTCGCGGCGATCTCCGAGGAGATGATCGACGCCATCGACATCGTCGGCGATGCCGACCACGTCCGGCGGGCGGTCGAGGCGTACGTCGCGGCCGGCGTCGACGTGCCGGTGCTCATGCCGTTGCCATGGGGGGACGACCGCTTGCAGGTCATCCGCGACACCATGGCCGCGGTGGCCGACCCAGCCGTCACGGCCTGAGCCACCGACATGAGCGGCGATCCCAGCACCGTCATCACCGTCCCCCTCGTGCGCCTCACCGCCGCGAGCGCGCCGCAGATCTGCCTGAAGACCGGCGACAAGGCCCAGTGCCTGGTCCCGACGGTGGCGTCCACCATCCCTCGGTGGGCGTGGGTCCTGATGGCGGCGGGCGGCGTGCCGTTCCTCGCCGCCCGCCGCTGGCTGTTCCCCCGCGCCGAGCTCCTGCTCCCGGCCCGGAACACGGTCGCCGCCCGTTGGGGCCTCGTCACTCGCGGTCTCGCCGGGTGCTTCGCCGTGGCCGCGGTCCTGCTCGTGTGGTCGTTGATCACCCTGAGCGCCGTGAGCTCCATCGCCGCCGTCTTCGTCGGGGCCACGGCCACCGCGGTGTGGTGGCTCCTGATGCCCAGCGTCTGGATCCTGGCCGAGCTGGACGGGACGCAGGTGCGGCTGAGCGGGGTCCACGTGAGCGCGGCCCGGGCCCTCACCTCGTCGAGGTGACCGGCCCAACGCCGGCCGCCGTCGGGGTCACCGCCGGCCAGTAGAGTCGGCGCGATGGACATCCGGGGGAAGACCATCGCCGTCACCGGCGCAGGCCAGGGCATCGGTCGGGCGCTCGTCGAGCGGTTCCACGCCGAGGGCGCCGCGAAGATCGCCGTGCTCGATCTCGACGGCGAGGCGGCCGAGGAGGTCGCCGCCCACGTCGGCGGGTGGGGTCAAGGGGTCGACGTGCGGGTCGATGAAGACCTCGTGCACGCCATCGACGCCATCGAGGACGAGGTGGGTCCGGTCGACCTCTTCTGCTCGAACGCAGGCATCCTGGCGATCGGCGGCGTGGAACTGTCACGCGCCACGTGGCAACACGTGATGGACGTCAACCTCGCGGCCCACATCACCGCGGCCCGGGTGCTCGTCCCCCGCATGATCGAGCGCGGCGGGGGCTACCTGCTCAACACGGCGTCGGCCGCCGGCCTGCTCACCCAGATCGGGTCCGCGCCCTACTCGGTCAGCAAGCACGCGGCCGTCGCCCTGGCCGAGTGGATGGCCATCACCTACGGCGATCAGGGCATCAAGGTCAGCGTGCTCTGTCCCCAGGCGGTGAACACCGCCATGACCGCGGGCATCGAGGGCGGCGGCGTCGCCGGGGTCGACGGCATGCTCGAACCGGAGGACATCGCGGCCGCGGTCGTCGCCGGGCTCGCCGACGAGCGCTTCTTGATCCTGCCCCACCCCCAGGTCGGTGAGTACTTCCGACGCAAGGCGGACGACTACGACCGGTGGCTCGCCGGCATGCGCCGGCTCCAGGCCCGGTTCACCGACTGGACCTGAGCACCGGTGCCACCCCGGCCCAAACGTGCCCGCCGAGCGACGGCTGCGCCTGACCCGTTCCCCGAGTCCGGCCTCGCCGAGCTCGGCCTGGCCCCCGGCGACGCGGTCCGGTTCCGACGGCGCGACAGCGAGCGCTGGAAGGACGCGACGGTCGCACGGCGTGAGCGCGACGGCAGCGTCGGCCTGCACGACGACAAGGGTGCCGCCCGGTCGTTGCCGATCGATCTGATCGAGGTGCGGACCAAAGGCCCCCGGGGCGGCGTCGTGTGGGAACCCCTCGCGTCGCGGGCGGCACGCACCGAACAGCTCCGGTTGCTCTGAACCATGTGCTCCGACAGGTTGGCCTGATGGATCACGAGACGGTCGACGTCTACGAGCTCCGTGCGGCGCAGTGGCAGGTGCAGCGGGCCCCGGCCCGCACCGACGCGGCCACGGCCTTCGGCCTCCGCGTCGCTGACGGACCGACCAGGCACCTGCCGGTCGTCGATCTGGGATGTGGGCCCGGGTGGCACACCGCCGCGCTCGCGCCGTCGCGGGATGGGCCGGTGGTCGCGCTCGACGCCGCCCGATCGATGCTCGACCTCGTGCCGGAGTACGCGCCGGATGCCCGCCGGATCCAGGCCGACCTGGCGCGTCTGCCCTTCGGCCGCCAGGCACTGGGCGGCGCGTGGGCGAGCAAGAGCTACGTCCACCTCCGCCGCGCCGATGTGCCCCTCGCGTTGCACGACCTGCATCGATCGCTGGCGGTCGGGAGCCCCTTCGCCGCGGAGCTCTTCGGGGGCGACGCCGAGCACCGATCCTTCGCGAGCGACGACTTCCCGGGCCGGCGGTACTCGCTCTGGCCCCCTGACCTGCTCCAGGACGTGCTCGTCGGCGCGGGGTTCACGGTCGAGTCGCCCCTCGTGCCACCCGCCGGACTGGCGAAGGCGACGACGGAACGGGCGACCGGGCCGGCGCAGGCCGCCACGGGACAGGCGACCGGAGCGGCTGCGGCCCAGGGTGGCGACCCGGCGCGCCTGGTCGTGCGCGCGACACGAGCGCGCACGCTGGCCGACACGGTCGGTCCGGACATGCGGGTGCTCGTCTGCGGCCTGAACCCGAGCCTGCACGCGGCGGACGCGGGCCTCGGGTTCTCCCGGCCCGGCAACCGGTTCTGGCCCGCCGCCCTGGCCGCCGGCCTGGTCAGCGTCGACCGCGATCCCCTGCACGCGTTGGGGCACCACGGCCTGGGCATGACCGATCTCGTCAAGCGGGCGTCACCGCGGGCCGACGGCCTGACCGTCGCCGAGTACACCGCCGGCCTGGCCCGCATCGATCGGCTGGTGGCGTGGCTGCAGCCCCGCGTCGTGTGCTTCGTCGGCTTGGCCGGCTGGCGGGCCGCCACCGACCGGCGCGCGCAGGCCGGCGAGCAGGACCGCGTCATCGGAGGCCGGCCCGTCTACGTGATGCCCAACACCAGCGGCGTGAACGCGAGCAGCAGCCTCGCCGACCTCACGGGGCACCTACAGGCAGTGGCCGCGCTCGCCTCCCGTTAGTCGACCCGACCACGAACATGGCGGGACCCCAGCACGTGCGACGCGAAGCCCCAAAGCCCCGAAGCCCGAAATTGAGACCAACCGTCGGCGAGCGGCCGACGAAGCGTCCCGAATTCAGGCCCCGTTCCGAAATTGGGGGCAATCGTCGGCGAGCGGGCGACGAAACGTCCCGATTTCGGGGTTGCTGGTGGTGCGCGGTCGACTCTACGGACGTGTGCCGGGGCGGTTGCGGGTCGTGACGGCGATGACCGCGGCACCGGCGAGCAGCAGGAGCGCCGCCACGGCGACGAGCCAGCCGATGTCGGCACCGGTGACCGGCAAGGTCCCGGTCGTGGCGGTGCCCGCGACGTCGGGGGCGTCCACGAACACGACGGCGGCGGCCGTCGTGGTGGTCGATGACACCGACGTGGTCGAGGACGTGGTCGAGGTGCTGGTCGTCGAGGTCGTCGTCGTGGTCGGTTCCGCCGCCGGGATCACCTGGGACAGCGACGCATCCGAGGCCGGCGCGGTCGTGTCACCGAAGACCGCGGCGACCCGGAACGTGAACCCGGTGCCGGGCGCGGCCCCGGGGTAGGTGAAGGTCGTCGTGTCGCCGGGCACCGTGAACGACTCGCCGGTTGGGGCGACGGTGACCTTGTAGCTGTCGGGCGTCCCGCCGGTTCCTGGCGGCGTCCACGCCACCGCGAGGTCAGCCCCGCTGACGTCGGCGTGCACACCGGTCGGGGTGCGGGCCGGGACGTAGTCACGGCAGGCCTGGCCCCGCAGCCCCGGGCAGGCCGGCAGCGCATCGGGCACCGCCGGCGTCAACGCGTCGGGCACCAACGGCATGATGATGCGCGACGCCCGACCGATCGAGTGCGCGATGTCGTTCGTGACGGCGTGACCAGGATCCGCGGGGTTCACCTGCCAGAAGGCCTGGTTGCCGCCGGGGACCTCGATGTTGATCCGCAGGCGCGAGCCGGGACGGATCACGTGCGCGAACGGGAAGATGGCCACCTGGGCCTCACTGAACTCGCCTGCGGGCAACGGCTGGGCGTCGCCGGCGAGATCCGAGTGCACGGGGTTCAGCGCGTCGGCGCCCGCCGCGAGCTTGCGGTGGCTCGCCCGCAACCACCCGCTCTGGATGAAGGTCTCCTTGCCGTCCGGGCGCACCTCGGTGAGGGTCACCTCGACGTCGGTGTCGAGCTCGGTCGAGCGCAACCACAGGTCCGCGTTGGCGGTGCCGGCGAACGCGGTCTTCTTGGCGAACGGATCCGACTCGAAGCTGAGCGAGTTGCCTTCGACCAGCGGCTTCCACGTGACCGGGGGCAGCGGCTGCCACATCGCGTCGGTGCCGCCGGTGAAGGTCCGCTTGGGGTCCTTCGACGCAGGATCGTAGGCGTAGCTCGAGGCCCCGCGCGCCTGGTCGTCGGGCACGGTCGGCGCCGAGGCGCCGAGGCTGCCGTCGGGCTGGAAGTAGTACGACTGGGCAACGGTGCCCGGCAGCGGCCAGCTCGTGTAGTCGCCCTGCGCGGACGAGAAGGGCTGGCCGGCGGTGCGCGGCGCGGGGCCGTACCCGTTCTCCCAGTAGATCCGGATGCGCGGCTCGGACTCGTACGTCGCGAGGGCGCCGGCGTAGTCGTCAACGGGCGGGACCGGGATCCCGGTGCAGTCCGGGTGGAACACGGGCCGCGGGGACATGTAGCAGGAGAAGCGATCGACCGGCACCGTGTAGGGACCCGACGGGCTCGGATCGCCGAAGAGGCTCTGGAGGCCCGGCGGGAGGCCGAGGCGCAGGGTGGCCGGGATCTTCGGGATCTTCTTCTTCACGTAGAAGTCGAGGAACTCCATGAGCCGCGGGAGATGCTCGGGGCCCATGCCTTCGACATGGGTGCCGTTGGTCATCTGCACCCAGAGCTTCGTGTTGGGATCGAAGTTCTTGACCATGGTCGACCACTGGCCGCCGGTCTGCTCGTCCTGGAACTGCCCGACGAGGAACGTCGGCACCTTGATCTTGTTCACGAAGGTGGTCGGCGACAGGTAGTCGCCTCGCGTCTCGTAGAAGCGGCCCGCGACCGCTTCAGGGATGAGCTTGTGGCTCTGCAGGCGCATGACCATGTTCTTCTGGCAGACCGTGTCGCCGTTGGCGATCCGATCGGCCACCCAGCCGTGGGAGGCGGGCTCCGAATCGTGGTCGCGCTCGGCGAGCCAGTCCAGGAAGAACCCGGAGTTGATGATGCCGCCGGGATAGCCGATGCCGCGGTAGAAGTCGGCGTAGGTCGACAGCGGTGAGATGGCGTCGAGGTGCGGGGGCTGGGTCTGCGCGACGAAGAGCTGCGAGATGCCCATGTACGAGATGCCGACGAGGCCGACGTGGCCGGTCGACCAGGTCTGGGCCGCGAGCGCCTCGACGGCGTCGTAGCCATCGAGGGTCTGCAGCGGCTCCCACAGGTTGAACGCACCGCCGGAGCACGTCGTGCCCCGCAGGTTCAGCCCGACCACGACGTACCCGGCGTAGGGGTACATCTGGGCTTCCTGGGGCGGGTTCGGCGGCCGGGACGGCTCGTAGCCCGAGTAGTCGATGAGCACCGGCCACGGGCCCGACGTGCCGTCCTTGGGAAAGGTGATGTTGGCGCTGAGCAGGGTGCCGTCGCGCGTCGGGATGTACGTGTAGTGCGTCGTGCCCGCGACGCCGGGACCCAGGTCGATCGAGTTGTAGAAGGTCTGGCTCGGGTGGTCGGTCGGATCGGTGACGGTCAACCCGCCGATCGTCTCGTCCGTCGTGGCGTTGCGGACCGAGTAGCCGGTGCCGGCCGGGATCGGTGTCTCGCCGGCGATGCCGTACTTGCCGAACAGGAACGCCCCCTGGCTGTCGGCGACGCCGGTGGCGATCAGGGTCGAGGCCGCGTTGCGGAGCTCGATGTTGTCGCCCGCGGTATGACCGAACGTGTACACCTGGTTCACGCTGCCGTGGGCTTCCCATGTCCCGAGCGCCGACGCCACCGGCGCGGCGGCGGACGTGAGGGCGAGCGTGCCCGCCAAGAGCAACACCGCCACGCACGCGCCGACCCACCGCGGGCGAGACGTGACAGGGACACCGGCGCGGGTCGACGTGGAGCCGGTCCGTGGGGCGCGATCCCCTTCTGTGGATGCCGTGAACGTCGACAACGTGATCTCCCCCACGCTCGTCATCCGCGGCGCGTCTCTCGCGTCGTGGAAGTCCGGTTCCCCGCGGTTCGGACGGGGTGACGCTACCAGCGGCGACCCCGGTGACAGGTATCACCTGCCGTTGGTCGACGTCCGGCCCCTCGGCGCGACCCGGCCGCGATCGGTACCGTGTCGCCATGCGCGTACGCCTGGAGCCCCACGACGAGTTCATGCACGAGGGCGAGGAGTCCAACTTCAACGAGAGCATGTACTTCAACGTCTACGACCCGAAGGTCAAGGTCGGTGCGTTCTTCCGGCTCGGCAACCGGCCCAACGAGGGGCGCGGCGAGATGACCGTGTGCGTCTACCTCCCGGATGGCCGGGTCGGGTTCATGTTCAAGCGGCCCGAGGTGACCAGCAACGACGCGTTCGATGCCGCGGGCCTGCGCTTCGGCGTGGTTACGCCGTTCGAGGAGCTGACGGTTCGCTACGAGGGCAAGCTCGTGCTGCTCGACGAGCCGTTGGCGATGGCCGACCCGCGCACGGCGTTCACCGAGAACCCGTACACGGAGTGCACGGCCGACCTGACCTACCGCGGCGTGAGTGCGATGTTCGGGGGTGAGCCCGACGAACCACACGAGCGACCCGGCGAGGAGTTCGCGAAGGGGCACTACGAGCAACTCGTCGGTGCATCGGGCTCGATCACCGTCGACGGCACCACCTACGAGATCGACGGGTACGGCCTGCGCGATCACTCGTGGGGACCGCGCTACTGGCAGGCGCCCTGGTACTACCGCTGGCTCACCGCGAACTTCGGCGACGAGTTCGGGTTCATGGGATCGCGCATCGCCCGCCGCGACAGTGAGGGGACGCGCGGCGGCTTCGTGTGGGACGGCGACAAGCTCCACCTCTGCCACGACTTCGAGGTGAGCACCGAGTGGGTCGGCGAGGACGACTACCACCAGCGCATCGACGCGGTGCTACGAGCCAAGGACGACGACGGCTCGCCGCTCGAGTGGACGGTGAAGGGCGAGGTCCTCAACCTGATCCCGCTGCGCAACCGGCGCGACGAAATGGTCACCCGGATCTCCGAGGGCCTCACGCAGTGGACGCTGCCCGACGGACGCGTCGGGTACGGCTGGTCGGAGTACCTCGACCAGATCGTGGAGGGCGCGCCCGTCGGCCTCGACGAGTAGATCCGGCACGATCCGACCCGAGCCGAGCCGGTTCATGTCGCTGCGCCGCGCCGTGTGGCCCACGTCGGCCAGGGCGTTGGTTGCTCGGTCCGACGTGCCACAGGACGGCGACCATCGCCCCGTCAGCAGTCAGCAGTCGTCGTCAACCGATGCGGGGCCGGCCGCGTATGGACGGCATGGACCATGGCACCAGTCCCCCGCTGACCACGAAGATCGTCGCGATCGCGGCCGCCCTCGTGCTCGTGGTCGGCCTCGCGACCGTGGTGGGGCTGCGGTCCCGCACCGGCGCTGTGCCCACGGAGCTGGCCGCCGGGAGCGACACCGCCACGCCCGCCGCCAGTGCGGTCCCCGCCCTCCCGGCCGAGCCGACGACCACCGCCGCACCGCCCGCATCGACACCGCCCGGCTCGGGGGCGCCCGCCATTCAGTTCGGGGCCGGAGCGGTCCCAGCCCACTCGACAACCACCACGCGACCGGTCCCGACGACGACCCCGTCCCACGGCGGAGCCGCGGCCGCCAGCCCGACCGACACGCCCGCGGATGCGCCTGCCGCGCCGCCGGCGGATCCCGCCGCCGGCGCGCCGCCGACGACGACCGATCCCCGGGCGTTCGACGGCCAGGTGACCTTCGACGTCGTCCCCGAGACCACCCACGTCACGCTCAACGACATCGCCTACTTCGATGCCACGATCCACAACGGCACGAACGACACCATCTCGCCCCAGATCCAGACGAAGTTCGACTCCGACGCGTCGATGCCCGCGCACGGTTGGCTGGTGTGGAACGGCACGGTCGAGGAAGCAGAGCGGGCGATCGACCTCCATTCCGCCATCACCACGAATTCGTTCGCGGTGGGCGCGGACGTACCGGCGGACTGGGCGCTCTTCCGGTCGACGCCAACGGTGGTGCCCGCCGGCACGACGGTGCACCTTCGGCTTGCGTGGGAGGCGCAACTCAGCGAGGCGCCGTTCGCCGACACCGATGTCTCCGCGTGGAGCTGGCTCGGCTGGTCGCCGCGTGACGGCGAACCATACAGGTGGGCAGACGCCGCTTCGGGCCACTGGACGATCCGGGTCGACGCCGACCAAGGGCTCGCGACCTCCCGCCACGAGGCCCTCGCCGCCGCGTTCGCCGACCCTCGCGTGCAGTCGCCGCTGGCGGAGGCGCGCGCCGCGGATGGATCCGACGTGTTCGCCAGGTGGTCGGTGGGCGCGTGGTACCACGCGGGGACCTGGTCCGTCATCATCGCTGCGCCGTTCATCAACACGTCGCGCCTGTGGACCGTCAGGGTGGACGCCGCGAACGCGACCGTCATCGACGTCACGCCGGGCTCGTACTCCTCGTGAGCATCGGCGGTGGTGCAGCAGGATGCCCGCCGCGGTCAGCTGGCACCCCGTGAGCCAGGCGATGCGCCCGTGATCGGGGACCTGACCCCGGCGGCGCCCTCGGGCGCCCACCCGGTTCGATCCCTGCCCGATCAAAAAGGCGACAGGGCCGGCGCCATTGCCGGCCCTGCCTGCGAATGTTTCGACGTCGGGTATCCGCCCCTCAAACGAACACCCGACGCCGGAACTCATGTACGAGGGAAAGGTGAGCGCCTGGCGACGGTACGCCGCCGTACCGTCGCCGGCAGCTCGCTCCCTCGCAGTGCGACTGCGATTCAGGAACTGGTGGGCTTCACTCGACCTGGTCGAGCACATCCCGCCAGCTGTTGCGCCGACCCCGCCAGGCGGGATCGGGAGGCATGGACGAGCCGTAGGTGAGCGGTGCGGTGCGGGTGAGCGCAGCCAGGAACTGCTCGAACTCCGGCTCGATGACATCTCCGCCGACCCAGCGATTGTGCCGGGCGGTGTCCACGGCGTGCTGGAGGGCTTCGAGCTCCCGGTCGAGGGACACCAGGTCCGGCGACCAGACTGAGAGGCGGTGAGTGAGGGGCACGGGACTGACTGTGATGCATGCGAACCTTTGGTTCAATAGGTCTTATGGATCTATCGAATAAAGGATCCGACGAGATCTATTGATTCATCGATTCGGCAGGAATCCCCTGGTACCGTGGCACTTGTGGCCAGCACGGGGTTGACCGAAGAGAATGAGACACCGCCGTCGGCTGGCGCCGTGGCGACGATCGTGGAGCCCGACGGGGCCGGTGAGACCAAGGGCGAGCGCACCCGGCGCCGGTTGATGGAGATCGCCATCGATCGCTTTGGCGAGCGCGGCTACCGGGCCACGTCCGTCTCCGAGATCGCCCGCGCCGCCGGGCTCACCCAGGCCGCCGTGTACGCGTACTTCGACAGCAAGGAGACGCTGTTCGATGCCGCCGTGGATGCCGATGCGGCTGCGGCCATCAACGCGGTCGCCGGCACCGCCGCGTCGAGCGACGTGAACCAGCTCGTGCCGATGCTGCTGATCCTGCTGCTCGGCAGCGTCGACAACCACCCACTGGTCCGCCGGGTCGTCTCGGGCCAGGAGCCCGATGCCCTCGCTCGCCTGGTCAACCTGCCGGCCTTGTCCGATCTCACCCAGACGATCGCCGAGCGGGTGCGCACCGCGCAAGCAGCCGGCGAGGTCCGCAGCGACATCGACGCCGAGATGTTCTCCAACGGCGCCGAGGCGATCATCCTGAGCCTGCTCATGAGCGTCACCCAGGTCGGTGCGAGCACCGAAGCGCGCCGCCAGATGGGGGTGCTCGCCATCTTCGACGCCGTGCTGCGACCACCGACAAACGGCCTCGCCGTCCCGTCCTGACCCCGACGTTTGGCCTTCCCCGCCGCCACTCCACAGCTAGAAAATCAGTAGTTGTTCCCTTTTTATTGATTCTCCGCTATGGTGGGCGGTGATGACGGATGTGGCCGAGCGCGACCTGGCAGCGGAGACCAAGGGTGAACGCACGCGTCGGCGCATCCTCGAGATCGCTGTGGAGCGCTTTGGTCAACGCGGGTTCCGGGCCACGTCGGTCTCCGAGATCGCCCGCGGCGCCGGCCTGACCCAGGCCGCGTCCTACGCGTACTTCGACAGCAAGGAATCCCTGTTCCGAGCGGCGGTCGATGCCGATGCGTCGGCGATGATCCTCGAGATCGGCGAACAGGTCGCGGGGGTGCCCGTCCATGACCTGATCCCGTCGGTGATCGTGTACGCGGTGATGCACCTCGGAAACCATCCGCTCGCGCGCCGCGTGCTCGCCGGCCAGGAGCCCGACGAGGTGCCCCGGCTCGTGGAGCTGCCGGCCCTGCGGCTGTTCGGTGAGCTCATCGCCGACCAGCTCGGCCTCGCCCAGGCGCGCGGCGAGGTGCGCGCCGACCTCGACCCGAGCGTGCTCGCGGCCGGCATCGAGTCGCTCATCATCAGCCTGCTGTTCTCGACCATCCAGTCCGGTGGCGCCTCCACGCCCCGCCATCAGATCGGCGTCGTCGAGGCGTTCGACCTGATGATCCGCCCGCCGCGCTGATCCCCCGCCGCTCTGATCCCCCCGCCTCGCCGATCCGCCCGGCGCCGCGACCAGCCGTGCCGAGGCAAGCGGACGCCCGATGGTTGCCAGGGTCGGGTAAACGGTGTTAACTACGCCGGACACGCCGTCCCCCCGGAGGAACGCATGGCCATCGACATCGACCCCGATCTGAGTCCGTACCTGCAGGGCAACTTCGCCCCGATCCACGACGAGATCGACGCCACGGAACTGGCGGTCACCGGCGAGATCCCAGCCGCGTTGCGCGGCGTGTACATGCGCAACGGCGCCAACCAGGCGTTCCCCCCGCTGGGGCAGTACCACGTGTTCGACGGCGACGGGATGCTGCACGCCGTCTACCTCGAGGATGGCCAGGCCCGCTACAAGAACCGTTTCGTCGAGTCCCGCGGCTTGCTCGCCGAGCGCGAGGCCGGGCGGGCCCTGTTCGGCGGACTGTCCAACTTCGTGTTCCCCGACGAGGAGACGATGGCCAAGGCCGGCCTCTTGAAGAACACGGCCAACACGAACGTGATCCGCCACGGCGGCCGGTACCTCGCGCTGATGGAAGGGGCCCCGGCCACCGAGGTCACCCGCGAGCTCGAGACGGTCGGCGAGTTCAACTACGGCGGCGCGCTGCACGGCTCGATGACGGCGCACCCGAAGTGGGATCCGAAGACCGGCGAGCTGGTCTTCTTCGGGTACAGCCCGTTCGCCCCGTACCTGCGCTACCACACCGCTGACGCCGCCGGTCAGCTCACGCGGTCGGTCGACATCGACCTCCCGAACCCGGTGATGATGCACGACTTCGTCGCCACCGATCACCACATCGTCTTCTTCGACCTGCCCGCGCTGTTCGACATCGACGCCATGATGAGCGGTGGCGCCGGCATCCGCTGGACCCCCGAAGCCGGGGCGCGCATCGGCGTGCTCCCCCGCGACGGCGGCAACGAGGACGTCTTGTGGTTCGAGCTGGACCCGTTCTTCGTGTTCCACTTCCTCAACGGCTGGGATGCCGACGACCACACCGTCGTGGTGGACGGCTGCCGGGCCGAGCGCATGCCGATCACGTTCGGCTCGGACGAGCTGACCGAGCCCGCCGCGCCTTCGCTGCACCGCTGGACGATGGACCTCGCGACGGGCACCGTCACCACCGAGCAGCTCGACGACCGCGTGG
>JBBQHT010000127.1:0-13023 GCA_038324235.1 Acidimicrobiales bacterium | reverse complement strand
GTTCGGCGTGTACTTCCTGGACGGGGAGGTCTTCCGCGACCGCTACCGCTCGCTCAGCGGCATCGACTACTGGTCCTGAGGCGCCGCACGCGCGTCCGTGCCTCAGATCTGGGCGAACTCCTGCGCCTCGAACACGATGCTCCCCGAGCCGTTCTGGGCCGGAACCGAGGCCAGCCCGATCGCCCCCCGGTTGAACCGGGCGTCGAGGATGTTGGCCCGATGCCCGGACGATGCCATGAACTGCGCCTCGAGGTGGGCGACCTCGTTCGCGGCCGAGGTGCTGGACCAGCGACACGCGATGTTCTCGCCCAGGCGCCGCCACCCGGCCGGTGCGCCGGCAGTCAGATCCGAGTGCACCAGCGTCGCGGAGGAGCACACACCCGCCGACGAATCGGCCAGGTGCACGGCGAGGTTCCGGGCCTTGGTCTGCAACGCGTCGTTGGACGAGAGCGCAGCCACGCCGCCGTTGGCCTGGCGATCGGCGTTGATCGCGTTGAGCCCGGTCTGCTCCGCGCCGCTCAGGCACGCCGTCGCCAGTGCGACGACCACCACCGCGCCGGCGAGCATCCATCCGCGGCGCGACCGCCGAGACTGCAGGGCATGGGGACGGGCCGACGCACGAGGAACCATCAAGACCTCTTCGACCTCGGTCGGCCGAAGCTTGAGGCGATCGATCCTCAGTCCCGCCCCGGCAGCGGAGTGACCGCGATGAAGTGGTTGATGACCGCCGCCAGCTCGGGCCCCCGGTCCTCCTGCAGGAAGTGGCCGCCTCCCTCGATGACGGTGTGCTCCTGCCCGCGAGCGCCCGGGATCTCCGCCTTCAACTTGCGGTCCGCCCCACCGGTCAGCGGATCCTGGTCGCTGAACGCGCACAGGAACGGCTTGTCGAACACGGCCAGCGTCTCCCATGCCTTGCGGTTGGCGGCGGCGGCGGGATCGTCCGGGCTGGTGGGCACGAGGGTCGGGAACTGGCGCGCGCCGGCCTTGAACGAATCGTCGGGGAACGGTGCGTCGTAGGCCGCCACCACCTCGGGCGCGAGGTCGGTGGTGCAGCCCGAGCTGACGATGAAGCCGACGGCGAAGTCCTCGACCTCCTGGGAGAACCGTTGCCATCGCAGGAAGGCCTCGCCGGGGTGACGGTCACCGGTGGGCAGGGAGGAGTTCCCGATGACGACCCGCCGGAACCGATCCGGGTGCTCACCCACCAGGCGGAGACCGAGCAGACCGCCCCAGTCCTGGCCCATGAGCGTCACGTCGTGCAGGTCGAGCTCGTCGAAGAGCAACGCCCGGAGCCACTCGATGTGGCGGGCGTAGGTGTAGTCCGTGCGGTCGGCGGGCTTGTCGGAGCGGCCGAAGCCGACCAGGTCCGGCGCGACGGCGCGGTGCCCGGCCGCGGTGATCACCGGGATCATGTGCCGGTAGAGGTAGGACCACGACGGCTCGCCGTGCAGGAGGAGCACGGTCTCCTCCGCGTCGGACTCCCCCTCGTCGAGGTAGTGCATCCGCAGGGTCTGGCGGGCGTCATCGCCGCCAGCCGCCACGTCGGCGTAGCGCGGGGCGAAGGCGTAGCCGGGCAACCCGTCGAACCGGTCGGCGGGCGTGCGCAAGATCTCCATGGTGTCCCCGTTCGCCTGTGGTGTCGTCGCAACGTTTGGCACTACTGCGAGGGCGGCAACCCGGGCTCGACGTCCGCGTGCTCGCGGATCCACGCGTGCATCGCGATGCCGGCGGCCACGCCGGCGTTGATCGACCGCGTCGAGCCGAACTGGGCGATGGAGCACACCTGGGTGCTCGCGTCGCGTGCGGCGGCCGACAGGCCGGGTCCCTCCTGCCCGAAAAGGAGCACGCAGCGGGCCGGCAGGACGGTGCGTTCGAGGGGCACCGAGCCGGGCAGGATGTCGATGCCGATGACGGGCAGGTCCGCGTCCGCGGCGAAGGCCACGAAGTCGTCCACGGTGGCGTGGTGGCGGATGTGCTGGTAGCGATCCGTCACCATCGCCCCCCGGCGGTTCCAGCGTCGCCTGCCGATGATGTGCACCTCGGCCGCGAGGAAGGCGTTCGCGGTGCGCACGACGGTGCCGATGTTCATGTCGTGCTGCCAGTTCTCGATCGCGATGTGGAACCGATGGCGGCGCGTGTCGAGGTCGGCGACGATCGCGGCGTTCGACCAGTAGCGGTATTCATCGAGCACGTTCCGGCGATCGCCGGCGGCCAGGAGCTCGGGATCGAGGCGAGGATCGTCGGGCCACGGCCGGGGATGCGGCCCGACGCCGATCGCCACGTCCCGGTCGCGCTCGGGCGCGGGAGGGTCGGGCTCGCGAGAGCCCGACGGTGTGGTCGAGTCGCGTGGATCCTCCCCCGTCATCACGTCGAGGTGTCTACTCCCCCGCGACCGCCGATCGAAATCGACGGCGCCGCCCTTGCCGCCCCACTCATACGTTCGTATGATTAGAGCCATGCCCGTCATCCGCCCGCGGACCTCGCTCCCGCCCCCGCCGACCGCGCCCCCGCCGATCGCGCCACTGCCCGCCGTGGCGCCGTCCCCGCCGACGGCCTGGTTCGCGGCCTGGGCCTGGTTCGTGGCGTGGGCCCTCACGGGATCCGCAGTGGTGCTCGGCGTGTTCGGCATCCTGACCATCGGGCTGTTCGTCCTGCCGGTCGCCATCATCGTCGCGGTCCTCCTCGCCCTGCGCCCGAGCGCGCGAGGCAGCGCCGCAGGCCTCCTGTGCGGCGCCGCATTGCCGCTGCTGGTGGCCGCCTACGCCAACCGCAACGGTCCCGGCGTGGTGTGCGACACGCTGAGCGGCGGCGGCTCGCACTGTGTCGAGGAGTGGACGCCCCTGCCCTTCCTCGGCGTCGCCCTCATCCTCGTCGTCACCAGCGCCGGCACCTTCGCGTATCTCCGGCGCCAGGCCCGCCGTCGCGCCGAGGGCAGGCTGCCCCCGAACCCGACCAACTCGCTGGCGGTCGTCTCGCTGTTCGCCGGCACGGTCGCCCTGATCGGCTGCAACCCCGCCGCCGTGATCGGGCTCGTCCTCGGCCTCCAGGCCCGCCACGACATCCGGGCGTCAGCCGGCGCCGAGACCGGCGACCGCCTGGCCCTGGGGGGCATCGTGATGAGCGCGATCGGCCTCGCCGAGGCCGTGACCCTCTACGCAGTCCTCTGGCTCCATCGAAATTGAGACCGTGCGTCGGCGCCGAGCCGACGCGCCGACTCAATTTCGAGGGTTGGCGGTGCTGGCCGCGTGGGTGCCCGCGCGGCGGCCGAAGAAGCAGCCGTCGCCGAGCGAGATGCCGCTGGCGTAGCCGAGGGCCGCGATCCCCGCGGTGGTGCGACCCGCGGCGTACAGTCCTGGCACCGGCGACCCGCCCTCGTCACGCACCCGCGCCTCGACGTCGGTGTCGAGCCCGCCGAGCGTGAACGACGCGTAGATCGTCTTGGCATCGACGCGCAGATCGACGCCGCCGAACGGCGGACGCAGCGGCACGACCCATTCCGGGTTCTTGTGGAACACCGGATCCTCGCCGTGCTCGGCGTGGCGGTTGTAGTCCTCGATCGTGGCCGCCAGCGCCGCCGGCGGCAGGCCCATGTCGACGGCGAGCTCGTCGACGGTCTCCGCGGCCCACGTGATCCTCATGCCGACGAAGTTCCGCTCGAAGATGTGCTCATCGACGATCAGGAACACCTGGCCGTCGTGGTCCACGAGGGCCTGATGCCCGATGCGGCCGGTGTAGGCGTCCTCGTTGATGAACCGGCGGCCCTCCCGATCCACGAGGAGGGCGCGGGACATGCGGTTGGGTGGCCGGAACGGCAGCGCGCACTCGAAGACGTCCATGCGCGAAGTCGCCGCGCCGGCGCCCTGAGCGGCGCGGATGACGCTGCCGTCGTCGTTGTCCGTGCCGATGCGCCACGCCGGGTGCGGCCGCAACGCCTGCGGGCAGTACCGCTGCACCATGGCGGTGTTGAAGATGAATCCCCCGCCGGTGAGCACCACGCCCCGCCGGGCGCGAGCCGTGAACGGCGCGCCGTCCCGCTTGCCCACCACGCCGACCACGCGGCCGCCGTCGTCGGCATCGACCACCAACCGGTCGAGGCGCGTGTCGGTCGCCACGCGGGCCGGCGTGCGCCCGAGCGCGCCCAGGAGGCATTGCATCAAGAACCCGCCGGCGGTGTCGGGAAACTGCGGGTGATGGCCCCGCGGCACCGGCCGGGCGAGGTCGCGGAAGGGCCACGTGTCCTCGCCGCCCGAGTAGACGAGCCCCGCATCGGTCACGGGCTCGCGGTTCGGTTCGGGATGGAACTCGCCCTTGAACGGGACACCGTGGTCGACGAGCCAGTGGTATTGCGCCACCGAGCCGTCGCAGTACGCCCGGACCTTGGCCTCGTCGGCGCCCGGTCCGCAGGCGGCGGACAAGAACGTCGCCATGTTGTCGGGATCGTCCTCGAACCCACACGCCTCCTGCACCGGCGTACCGCCACCCAGGTAGATCAGGCCGCCCGAGAGCGCGGACGTGCCACCGGGCGCGCCCGCCCGTTCCAGGGCGAGCACGTCCGCGCCGGCCTCGGCCGCGGCGATCGCCGCACTCGTCCCGGCGATGCCCAGGCCGACGACGATTACGTCGGCCTCGTCGTCCCAGCGCGCCACGCCGGCCACGACCTGCGCGTCGATGGGTGCAGTCTCGTCGGGCGTCATGCCCGCACCCTACGCGACGACCGGGTGACCGGCCGCGCCCGCAACCGGACCGAACAGGGGCCCCCACGTAGCCGAGAACGCGAGAACAGGGGCCCCCACGTGGCCCAGAACGCGACAACAGGGGCCTCCACGTAGCCGAGAACGTGATCAGGGTGGGGTGAGGATCGCCGTCGCGGTGCGGGCCATCGCCGCCTTGGCACGGCGCAGCGAGAGGTCCTGGTCATCGCGCAGCACGCGCCAGGTCGCCCAGCTCGTGGCCGCCTCGAGCGCGTCGAGCACCTCGCGACGCACGGCGGGCGTCAGCGCGCCGAGCTCGGGGGCGAAGAGGTCCTCGAGTTGCCGGCGCAGCGCGCGGCGGCCTCGATCGAGGCCGGTGCTGATGTTCTCGGACCGGCGGCGGATGCGCTCGCCGACTCGGCGCACCGGCGTGATCTCCTCGAACAGCTTCGCCCGCTGCTCGACCAGGGCGGCCACGCGATCAGGAACCGGCCCGCCGGGATCGATCAGGTCGTACAGCGGCAGCATCATCTCCGAGTGCCGTTCGATCGCGGCGCCGCGCAAGGTCTCCAGATCGTCGAAGTGGCGGAAGACCGAGCGCATCGACACGCCGGCACGCTCGGCGATCTCGGCGGCGCCGGGGTTCTCGTTGCCCTCGCGGATCAGGCCGAGGATGGCTTCGACCACGGCATCGCGGCTGCGCTCACCCCGGGCGCGCCGACCATCGGTCGGCTCGGGTGGCGGGACAGATCCAATCGTCTCGACAGACATCGCCACAGAGGGTAGATACTGGCACTTGAAGTGTCAATACTTTCGTCAGCCTGACGGGGTGGCGGAGTTCGCCATGCGTTGCGGCACTCTAGTCTCGGCGCGTCATCGGGGTGCGGTCCGGATCGTGCTACACCAGACCGGTGCCATCCGACGACGCGCCCGCGAGCCCCGCGCCGACCCCGAGCGCGGGGCCTGATGGGTCCGATGGGGCTGACGGGTTTGATGACCCTGACGGCGCGGACCGAACCGATGGAGCAGACGGAGCAGACGGAGCCGTGGCGGTGCGTCCCGCGCGGGCCCGCCGGCGCCGCCGGCTGGCGCGCGTGCTCGCTGGCGTCGTGGCCATGGCCCTGCTCGCGCTGCTGCTCGTCGCGGTGACGAACGCGGCGGTGACCCAGTCCGCCGACGGTCTCACCTACGACGACGTCTCGGCGGTCCCCGTCCGCCCGGTGGCGATCGTGTTCGGCGCCGGGGTGATCGACGGCCAGCCGACCCCCGCGCTGGCCGACCGGGTCGACGGCGCCATCGCGCTCTACCACCAAGGCAAGGTCGCGCACCTGTTGCTCACCGGCGACAACAGCAGCGTGGCGTACGACGAGGTGGGGGTCATGCGGGACCGGGCGCTCGCCGCCGGGGTCCCCGCCGCGGCGATCACCCGTGACCACGCCGGCTTCTCGACCTACGACAGCTGCTACCGGGCGCGGGACATCTTCGGGGTGCGCGCCGCGGTGCTCGTCACCCAGGACTACCACCTGTCCCGGGCGCTCTACACGTGCCGGCAGCTCGGCCTCGACGTGATCGGCCTGCGCATCCCCGACTGGCAGCACCTGCCCGAGCGGCTCACATGGGGCAACTACCCCCAGGATCTCCAGGTGCAGTACATGAGCCGCGAGTGGTTGGCCCGGACCAAGGCCGTCATCGCCGCCAAGATCACCCATCCGGCCCCGACGTTCCTCGGACCGTACGAGGGCCTGCAGGCGACCTGATCGTCGCCCACCACACGGTGCGTGAGTCGGGCCGGAACCTGCACGACGTGGTGCTACCCGCCCCCTGCGACTCCCGCTGACCCTGACGCGTCCCGACCAGGGGCTCAGGCCGGCATGGCCACCGTGAGCAGGTCCTCGGCGACCACGACCTCGCCGCCGAAGTGCGCCGCCGCCTGGTCGATCCACTCCTGCTCGGTTCCGGCGGGAGGCGCAGGGACCATGTGGGTGAGCACCAGCGTCTTGACCCCGGCGCGGGCTGCTGTCTGGGCGGCCTGCGCGACGTCGGAGTGGTAGTCGAGCACGTCGATCAGGCGCGGCAGCCCGAAGGCCTCGATGAGGTCGCGCCGCACGACCGTGTGCACCAGCACATCGGCGCCGCGGCACAGTTGATCGAGCCCGGCGCACGGCACCGTGTCGCCGGCGATGACGATCGAGTGGTCCCCATCGTCGACGCGGAAGCCGACGGTCGGCTTGACCGGCGCGTGATCGGTGGGCGCCGTGGTCACCCGCACGTCGCCCTGCTCGAACACGACACCGTCGGTCACCTCGGTGACGGTCTCCGACGGCCGCCAGTTCAGGTCGTCGTGGTGGGCGATGCGGTAGCCGATGTCGGGCTCGAGCATCACCTCGGTCGCCCGCACGAGCTCGGCGACCCCGATCGGTCCGAACACGTCGAGCGGGCTCTCGGCGAACGTCATCGCCCACCGCATCGTGACGATGTCGTTGAGGTCGGTGATGTGGTCGCTGTGCAGGTGGGTGAGGAACAGGGCACGGATGTTCCCCGGCATCATCCCGACCGCCGCCCCTCGCATCAGCACGCCCCGACCGCAGTCGAAGAGCAGGTCGCCGGCGCTGGAGCGGACCAACGTGGCCGGCCCGGCGCGGAGCGGATCGGGTATCGGGCTGCCACTGCCGAGGATGATCACCTGCGGCGCCATCAGAACGCGTCACCCATCAGTTTTCCCCCTGCGTCGAGCACCTCGCGGACACCGCCCACCCTAGGTTTTGACATTCGAACTGTCAATAGTTTCCCTGGGGACGCCGACGGCGCGTCAGCCGACGTACTCGAGCGCCGAGAGCATGTAGCCGGCGAAGGCCTCCGCGGCCGCGGCGTCGAACTGCGCGGCGCAGTACCGGAACGTGAGGAAGAGGTCGCCGTCGTGGGTGACCACGCCGACACCCACCCCGAGCGGCATGCGGGCCGGGGGCGAGAACCAGACCTCGGTGGCCCGGCCGCCGCCCGGTTCGGCCTCCCTCGGGCCGGGGTCATCGGCGCCTGGGCCGAAGTCGAAGGTCTCGGCGAGGCGGCCGAGGTTCGACAGGACCGCCGTGTCGATCAGCGCATCGCCGGCCAGCGGCGACAGCAACGGGATGGCCTTCTTGGCCACCGCGGGGAGCAGGTCGCTGTGGTCCAGCACGTCGATCAGCAGCGTCGCGGAACCCGAACGCTTCGCGGCTCGGGTCTGCTGCGCCACCGCGCGCACGAGGGTCGCGGCATCTTCGCGGTCGTCGATGCCCGTGCGCACCGCCGTCATCGCCACGAGGTTGGCCATGCCGTCGGTCGACCGCTCGGCGGGTCGCAGGTTCATGGGCATCATCACCGACACGCGGCCCGTCTCGGCGTAGTGGTCCGCGTTCCAGTCGCTGATGGCCAGATGCAGCGCGGCCATGAGGATGTCGTTCACGGTGGCATCGGTGTGGGCCTTGGGATCGAGCCCGGCCACCGTGGCCGCGGGCAGCGCCACGTGGTGGAAGCCGAAGCCGGCTGCGTCCGCGTCGCCGCCCTCGACCGCGATGCGCGACAGCCGCCCGGTGGCGCGACGGGCTGCGGTCGCGACGCCGACGAGACGGCCGACGTGCTCCGCGACGCTCTGGGGACCCGCGATCGCCGCCAGATCCCGATCGGCAACCGGATCCAGCGGGGCGACCGGATCGTCGAGCCCGGCATACGCGCGCAGGATCGAGCGGAGCAGGCTCGCCGCGCCGACGCCGTCGGTGGCGACGTGACTGGCCGCGAGCACCAACGAATCGCCCCCGGCGCGGCGGGCCAACCAGAGCCGGAACGGCGGGGCCTGATCGAGCGGCACGGTGGCGCTGAGCACATCGGCGCGCAGGCGGTTCATCGCCTCGTCATCGGCCACGCGGATGACGCGCACGGGATCGAGCTCGAGGACGGGCACGATCTCCCAGTCATAGGTCCGGTCCGTCAGGCGCGCGGGGACCATCCGGGCCCGGGCCATCGGGTGACGGGCCGCGGCGACCTGCACCGCGTGGCGCAGGCGGCGCTCGTCCAACGCGCCGATCGCCTCGGGCGCGCGCACCTCCACCTGGATGGTCCACGGGAACCGTTCGGTGCCCAGGTGCAGGCAGAGCTCGTCGATGGCGTTGAAGGCCACCCGCGCCTCGGGATCCACGCCGGGCAACGCCGCGAGGCCGGGGTCGGCCCCGTCGTCGTCGAGGGAGATCCCGGTGACATCGCTCAACAGGCCGGCCAGGAGGCCGGACCAGGAATCGGACTGCGTGACAGACATGGATCCTCCGTACTGCTCAGACCAGGTGTGACCGCGCCGGCGCGCCGACGGATCCGCGGCGGTCAGCGTTTGCGTTCGGGACGCTTGCTGGACGGCTTCGAGCGATGCTCCGGCGGGCGCCCCTTGCGCGCCTGGGGCATCGCGCCGCCGCGCTCGACGAACTCGCGCAGCGACCGTTCCATCTCTTGGGCGAAGATCAGTTGCACGGCGCGCAGACCTTCGGGACGCAACGACTCGTAGGAACGGGCGATGCTCTGTGGGTCACCGCCGCCGCCGAAGCCCTGGCCTGCGTGCTGGGCGAAGAAGGCGACCAACTCGTCGGTCATCTTCCCCATCGGTCGCCGCATGAGCTGGCTCGCCTCGTACGCGGTGGCCGAGTCGACGCCGGCGGCTTCGAGGGTGAGCCCGATCCCCAGCATCCCGGGGCTCGAGACGATGTAGGTGGCGGGCCGGCTGTGACCCTGACGCTCGATCATGCCGATGCGCACGAGCTCGGCGATCATCGGCTTGCGGTGCCCGATGCGCTCGAGCAGCTCGTCCTCGGTGAGCACGACCGGGCGATCATCGGACCACGGGGCCTGGAGCTCGTCGCCCATGCCCAACCACTCCTGGAGCGAGTCACCGCCGTTCTCGATCTGCTGGAGCGCGTCACGGATGGCGTCGAGGCGCAGGCCCCGGTCCTGGAGCTCCGCGATCACCTTGAGCCGCTCGACGTGCTCGGCCCGGTAGTACGCCACGCGGCCCTTGCGTTCGGGTGCGGTGAGCGTGCCCTTGGACTGGTAGAAGCGGATCGTGCGGCTGGGCACGCCGGTGAGCGAGGCCAGTTCGTCGATCGTGTAGAGGTCCTCGTCGGGCTCGGGCGCCGTGGGCTCCGCCATCGCCGGGTCCGCGGTGACGGCGTCAGCCGCCATGGCGTCGTCGGTGATGCGCTCCGTCTCCGCCGCCAGGGCAGCGTCGCGGAACATGGCGGCCGCCGTCTCGGGGTCGGGGACGGTGTCAGGGCCCGGATCGTCGGGGTTGCGCTCGGCAGGGCTCACCACGACGGTCATCATGACCCAACGCCACCGCCGTTGTCGCCTGCGGGTCCCGCACCGATCAGGCCGAAGAGGCGCCACACGGGGCGGGTGACGACGTTGATGACGCCGAGCTCGTCGAGGAAGTCGGTCAGCTTGGACAGGTCCCGGATGACCCGCTGCTGGTGGTGCGGGTTGTGCCGGGCGATCTTCGCGCCATCCTCGATGCCGAGCTCGTCGTACACCTTCCCGTTGACCAGGCCATCCGCGATGCTGCGCACGATGAACGGCATGCGCACCATGGCGATGGCCCGGCGCACCCAGCTGAGGGTCGGCCACACCTCGGCCGCGTACGTGCGGGCGAACGAGACGTGCCGGGCCTCTTCCATCACGTGGATCTTGGCGATGCGACGAGAGGTGGGGTGCACCCGCTCGTCCTTCATCGTGGCCCGGTTGGTCACGTCGAGCAGCTCCTCGGCCGCCAGCATCGCCAGGTAGGCCTCGGGTCCCTTGGTGGTCGAGGTCAGGAACTTGCCGCCGAGGCGCAGGAGCTTGCTGACCTCATAGGCCGGGGTGCCGGCCCGACGCACGAACTCGCCGAACATCGAGGAGTGCCGGCACTCGTCGGCCGTCTCGGTCAGCAGGTACCGGTGCGAGCCGTCATCGGCGGGCATGTCGTAGAGGTGCTGCACGATCAGCTGCATGAGGATGTTCTCGAACCAGATGCCCGCCGAGCAGATCGACGCGCACTCGTGGCGGCTGTACTCGTGGCGCTCGACCTGCGACATCGAGTCCCACACGGCGGTGCCGTACAGCGGCAGGAACTCCGGGGGTAGGAAGTAGGCGTCGTCGGTGAGCGGGACATCCCAGTCGATGTCGGTGAACGGGTCGTAGCTCTGGCGCTGGGACGCAACCACCAGCCGGCGGGCCTTGTCGGCGACTGCCGGCGGCGTGCGCCCCTCTCCACCGGTCGACTTCTCGATCGGCGTCACGCTCGGATCGGACAGGTCATTTGGGTGTGTCAGGGTGGCAACCATGAAGACCATGGTGACTGTGACAGTCCCTGGTGTCAACGTGCGGTTCGTCACAACCGGCCCAAAACGGAAAGAGCCGGACGGCGAGACGAGGGGTGGGACTCGTCACGCCGTCCGGCATCTGCGAAACGGCGGGGGTGGGACCGCCGAATCGAGGGGGGCCGGTCAGTCCTCGGGGCTCGAGGCTGACGGCGGCGGGAGCATGCGGTCACGCACGGGCTCCCAGAGGTCATCGGAGGTCGAGAGCAGGCGGGCGCTGGCCACCCACAGGTCGGTGGCGAGATCGAGCACACCGGCGTCGAGCGCCTCGAGCGCGATCTCCTCCATCAACACGGCGAGCTTGTCCAGGCGCTCCACGAGCTCCTGCCGCACGAACGTGGTCTCATCCATTGCGCTGCCCTCAACTTGCGTCGTTCAGGGGTCGAGCGCCGGTGCCCGCCCCGCTTTGTGGGATTCAACCTACGCAGAGCGGGTCAAGGGTCCCGGTCAGATCTGCTCAAGATCGAGTCAAGATCGCCCCACCCTGGGCCACCGCCACCCGCGCCTCGCCACGCCGCGCGCGCGATCGTGCCTCCGGGCGCCGAGGATCGAGCCGATTCCGCGGTCGCGCGGGCCGCGATGAATCCAGCACGGCCCCATCGTCTAGGAGAACACGCCCGATAGGCTCGCAGCCGAATCGCTGCCCCCGCTGCCGCTCCCTGGAGGATCTCCCCGTGACCATGACTGACGCGACCGCGCCCCCTCCTCCGGGCCCGGCATCCGGCCTCCCCGCCGCCCGCGCCATCCGGGCCTCGAAGATCTACGGATCGGGCGACACCGAGGTGCGGGCGCTCGACGGGGTCGACGTGGCCTTCGCGGCGGGTCAGTTCACCGCCATCATGGGTCCGTCGGGTTCGGGCAAGTCCACCTTGATGCACTGCATGGCGGGCCTCGACTCGCTCACGGCGGGTCAGGTGCTGATCGGCGACATCGACCTGTCCCAGCTCACCGAGCGCCAGCTCACCATGTTGCGCCGCGACCGGATCGGCTTCGTCTTCCAGGCGTACAACCTGGTTCCCACCCTCACCGCCGCCGAGAACATCACCCTGCCGATGGATCTCGCCGGGACGGCCCCCGACAAGGCGTGGATGGATTCGATCATCGCGACGGTCGGGCTGGGCGACCGTCTCAACCACCGGCCCTCGGAGCTGTCAGGTGGCCAGCAGCAGCGGGTGGCGGTGGCCCGGGCGCTGGCCAGCCGGCCCCAGATCATCTTCGCCGACGAGCCCACCGGCAACCTCGACTCCCGCAGCGGCGGGGAGATCCTCACGTTCATGCAGAACGCGGTACGAGAGATGCACCAGACCATCGTGATGGTCACCCACGATCCCGGGGCCGCCGGGTATGCCGACCGGGTGGTGTTCCTGGCGGACGGGCGCATCGTCGACGAGATGCTCGAGCCGACCGCCACCAAGGTCCTCGACAAGATGAAGGCCCTCGGCGACTGAACGCCAGACAGGAAGCCGACTCATGCTGAAGGTCTCCCTGCGCGGGCTGCTCGCGCACAAGTTCCGCCTCGTGCTCACCGTCATCGCGGTCGTCGTGGCCGTCGCGTTCATGTCCGGCACCCAGGTGCTCACCGCCACGATCTCGACGAGCTTCGACAAGGTCTTCGACGACGTCTACAAGAACATCGACACCGTCGTGCGCTCCTCGGTCGAGGTCGACACGGGATTCGGCAAGATCCGTCAACCGGTCGACGGCGCGGTCATCCCCGCCATCGCCAAGGTCGACGGGGTGGGCGCCGTCGAGGGCCAGGTGCAGGACCAGCTCACGATCATCGACCAGCAGGGCGAGCCCACCAGCAACGCGCAGGCGGGCCCGCCGACCTTCGGACTGAACTGGCTCACCGAGCCGTCGCTCAACGGCTGGCACCTCAACCAGGGTGTCCCGCCGACGCGTCCCACCGACGTCGTGCTCGACCAGAAGACGGTCGACAAGGCGGGGTTCAAGCTCGG
>JBBQHT010000126.1:0-13094 GCA_038324235.1 Acidimicrobiales bacterium | reverse complement strand
CCAGGTCTCGGCGGTCTTGACCGGGTCCTTGTAGTAGCCGAGGGGGATGTTGCCGCCGCGGGCCACCTTGCCCACGACGCCGGTGCCGGGTTCGAGCACGTTGAGGTCGTCGTCGAGCACGACGGTGTCCTTGCCGGGCGTGACGGTCGGTCCGCCCGCGTTCATCGCCGTGTGGCCCTTGCCGACGGTGACCAGGCCGTTGAAGCCGCTCTCGGTCGCCCCGATCGAATCGGTGATGATGAGGTTCTCGAAGCGCTCGAGGAAGCGGTCCTTGACGGTGGGGGAGAAGACGGCGGCGCTCGAGCTGAGGCTGATGAAGCACGAGAGGTCGAGCTCTTCGCCAGCGGCGTCGAGCTCTTCGAGCGCTTCGATCAGGGGACGGCCCATCGCGTCGCCGACGATCAGGATGGAGTTGACCCGGGTGCGGTGGATCTCGCGCCACACGTCGTGCGCGTTCCACTTGTGCACGATCACGCTCACGTTGCCCTGGAACAGCTGCATGGTCGTGGCGACGAAGGCGGCGCCGTGCATCAGCGGGGGCGCGATCATGAAGATGAGCTGACCGCCCGAGGCCGCCGCCTTGGTGGCGTGCTCGAACTCGTCGGCCACCGGCACGCGCGTGAAGGGATCGATGCCCCCGGCGAGGCCGAAGAAGATGTCCTCGCTGCGCCACATGACGCCCTTGGGCATGCCCGTCGTGCCGCCGGTGTAGATGATGATCTGATCGTCGTTGGACCGCTCGGGGAAGTCACGCGCCGGCGAGCCGTTCGCCATCGCCTTCTCGAACGGCGTGATGTCGAGCCCGGCCTGGTCCGCGCCGGATCCATCCTCGATCATCACGAGGGTCTTCAGCAGCGGCAGGCTGTCCTTCACCGCGGCGATGCGGGGCCCGAACTCCTCGTCGTAGAAGAGCGCCTTGAGATCGGCGTTGCCGAACAGGTAGGTGAGCTCGTCTTCGACGTAGCGGTAGTTGACGTTGACCGGCACCGCGCGGACCTTGCAGATGGCGAGCAGCGCCTCGACCCAGGCGAGGCTGTTGAAGCCGTAGATGCCGATGTGATCCCCGGGCTCGATGCCTTCGGCGAGCAGGTGGTGGCCCAACCGGTTCACCCGCTCGTCGAGCTGGGCGAAGGTCAAGGTGGTGTCCCCGCAGATCAGCGCTGGTCGATCCGGAACGGCATCGACGGCATGCTCCAACAGGTCCCCGAAGTTGTAAGCCATGCGGCCAAGTAGAACACGTTTCAGGTTGCCCCTCAACCGGATCAGGGCAGTTTCTGACGCCTCGTCAGGCCGGCGGGACGACCTCGACCGCCGCCAGGAGCTCGGCGAACGCCGGTTCGATGGCCCGCGCCAGCACGGCGACGTCGGGCAGCAGGTTGGCCGCGGCCATGAAGCCGAAGTCGACCGAATCGCAGTAGCTCATGACCGTGATGTTGAGCCCGACACCTTCGATGATCTGGCCCATCGGGTAGGCGCGCACCAGCTCGCACCCGGCGAGGAACAGCGGGAAGGGCGGACCGGGCACGTTGGACAACATCACGTTGATCGCCGGCCGGTGGCGGTCGGCGATGCCGGATCCGGCGTAGAGATCGGAGAGCCACGAGAAGATGTTGGGATCCGCGATCTCGGCCCACTGCTGCAAGGTCTCGCCACCGAAGATGGCGTGCTCGTCCTTGGCGGCGGCGGCGGTGCGGTGCGTCACCCGCAACCGCTCGACCGGGTCGGCGATCTCGGTGTGCATCAGCGCGAAGAGCGCCGACACCCGGTTGTCGGCGCGGCCCTGCTGGTCCTCGGTGCGCACGTTGACCGGGCATGCGGCCACCAGCGGTTCGTCGATGGGTTCGTCGTGCGCGAGCAGGTAGCGCCGCAGCGCGCCGGCGCACACAGCGAGGATCACGTCGTTCACGGTCGCGCCCGGCACTGCGCCGCGCACCTGCTTGATGTCGAGCAACGAGAGCCGGGCGAAGGCGACTCGCCGCTGCCCGTTGATCACGCCGTTGAGCATCGAGCGGGGCGTGATCAGCGGGGTGCCTCCCGAGCTCGTGTCCGGCTCGGCGCGCTTGCTGCGCACGGCCAGGATGCTGCCGGCGGTGCGGCCGACGAGCGGGACCAGATCGAGCACGCCCTTCACCTTCGACACCGCGGCGTAGGTGACCAGCTCGAGGTCACTCGGGATGTCCTCGTGGCGTCGCGGCGCCGGCGCTGGGGTCGGCTCGACGGTGCGGGTGAAGTCGAAGAGCGTGACGAGCTGCTCGACACCGGCGACGCCGTCGAGCGTCGAGTGGTGCACCTTGGCGATCATCGCGACCCGGCCATCGGCCAGACCTTCCACGAGCCAGATCTCCCAGAGCGGGCGGGAACGGTCGAGGGCGATGCTCGCGATCTGCGCGGTGAACTCCGCGAGCTGCTTGTCGTCGCCGGGTGACGGGAGGGCGGCGCGGCGCACGTGGTACTCGATGTCGAAGTCGGGATCGTCGACCCAGAGCGGATGGTGGAGTCGCAGCGGCACGGGCACGAGGCGGCGGCTGAACGGCGGGATCAGGTGCACCCGGGAGGCGATGTGGTCTCGGACCCGATCGAAGTCGTAGCCCCCCGGTGCGTCGGCGGGATCGAGCACGGCGCACAGCGTCACGTGCATGTGCATGGTCGGCGATTCGAGGTAGAGGAAGAACGCATCCATCCCCGAGAGCCGTTCCATCTGACCGTCCTTCTGCGCTGCGCGGTGGTGGTGGGCACGGGTGGCGGCGGTGCCGTGGTGGCGGTCCGGGCGGCGTTGGGCCGTGCTGGGTACCAGTCTGCCATCGGAAGGATCCGGCGACACCGTGACGGCTCCCCGGCTACCCTTCGGTGCCGGCTTGTGTGGGTCGGCGCGCCGAACAACGCGACCGGGGGAGGGCTGGACGCCAACCTCGTGGACCTCCACATCGCCGGCGGCACCTACGAGGACAACGTCGCCGAGACCGGTGGCCCATCCGGCAACCTCCCCGGGCTCGCGGGCGGCATGACGGTGGGCGACGCCTCTCACGGCAGCACGTCGGTGACGTCGCCGGCCCGCCCTCGTACACGAGACCAGAGCTTCGGGTGTCACGCGCTGTTCACGCGCGGAGTTCGCCTCCGTCGGATCGCTCGGGCACACTTGTGAGCCATGGATTGGGTCTACCTGGCACTGAGCGTCAACGGGGCGTTGTACACGGTCAACGCGTACAAGCCGATCAAGAAGAACCCGCTCTTCTTCCTCTGGTCCTTCTTCGCGTCGTGGATCACGATCGAGCTCGCGTGGGTGCACCTCGTGTGGCAGGTCGGGATCACCGCGTACTTCGTGCGCAAGGGCGCGCTGCGCTCGGGCAAGGGTCGGCTCGCGTTCCTCTTGAACGTCGGGTCGTTCGTCGGGTTGGGCGTCATCGTCTACCGCAGCCTCGGTGCGCGTCACGAGGTGCGTGAGGCTTTCAAGAACTTCGAGGCGCCGGGCACCACCGAGCCGAAGCGTCTCGGGGTCAAGCGCACCCGCAACATCACCTTCACCGAGGTGGGCGGCAAGGCCCTCAAGCTGGATGTCTACGAACCCGCCCGCCCCACCGCCCCCGGTGTGCGGCGGCCGGCCATCGTGCAGATCCACGGCGGGGCGTGGGTGCTCGGTGACAAGCGCGAGCAGGGCCTGCCGTTGCTCAAGCACCTCGCGTCGCAGGGCTGGGTGGGCTTCAACGTCAACTACCGCCTGAGCCCCAAGGCGACCTTCCCCGATCACCTCATCGACATCAAGCACGCGATCGCCTGGATCCGCGAGCACGCCGATGAGTACAACATCGATCCCGACTACATCGCCGTGACCGGCGGTTCCGCGGGTGGTCACCTCGCCGCGCTCACCGCGCTCACCGGCAACCGCCCCGAGTACCAGCCCGGGTTCGAGGATGCCGACACGTCGATCCAGGCGGCCGTCCCGTTCTACGGCGTCTACGACTTCACGAACCGCAACGGGTACTACCCGGCCAACGTCGTGCCGCGCTTCATGGGCCCGGTCATCATCAAGGCCAAGATCGACGAGCACCCGGAGAAGTTCGCGGCGGCGTCGCCGATCGATCAGATCACCGCGGATGCCCCGCCGTTCTTCGTGGTCCACGGCGACCTCGACACGCTCGCGCCGGTCGAGGGCGCCCGCGACTTCGTCGAGGAGCTCCGCGCCGTGTCCAAGGCGCCGGTGCTCTACCTCGAGCTCCACGGCGCGCAGCACGCGTTCGAGATCTTCCCGTCGATCCGGGCCAACGAGGTCGTCGCGGCGGTGGGCCGGTACCTCGAGGTGCTCCACGATCAGTACGAGAAGGGCCGCGATCCCGAGGACATCCCCGCCGAAGAGCTCGCGGCCGCGGTCGACGCCGAGGTCACCGACTCCGTCGAGGCCTGATCCGCACCCAGGTCCGCGCCCTTCGTTGATCTCGCAAGCTGCTCACGGCGGCAGGTCGGATCAAAGAAACGCCGGCGTCTGCGCTCGACGTTCCTTGATCTCGCATGCTGCCCAGGGCGGCCGATCCGATCAAGGAACGACGGCTCGTCGGCGCCGCGGTCGTCCGCTTTTGTTGATCCCCTCTGCCGGTTCCGGCGGCGGATCGGATCAAAGAAGGCGCGCGGTCAGAAGCCGACGGGGAGGAGCGCGTTGATGCCCTCGAAGGTGAAGAACAGCGCCACGACGAAGGGGATCGTGGCGAGGCCGTAGATCAGCCACGGGCGCCACGCTGGTGGGGCTGGCCGGCGGCGGGCGATGAACCACGCGCACAGCCAGAGGTCACCCGCGATGAGGGCCCACACGATCGTGCGCAGGAACGTGCCGTCGCCGCCGAGGAGCACGTCGCTCGTGGCCACCGAGCGGGGGACCGTGCCGGGACCGCCGCTCTGGCTCGCGGCGGGGGCGATCGCCGTGGTGGGTGGCGCCGGGGGTCGATCCTGCACGAGGAACGGAGCGGGCTCACCGACCAGGCGGCCCACCACCACGATGCGGGTGGCGGCGCTGCCCTTGGGGTGGCAGGCCATGAGCGTCAGCGTGTTCTGCCCGGCGCGCTGGTCGAGGATCTCGGTCTGGGTCGGGAGCACGATGCGGTGGCCCGAACCCGTGTCGTCGGCGGCCTCGACGACGTAGGTGAACCGGCCCTGACGCGTCTCGACGTGGATCTCGTCGCCGGGATCGAGCTCGTCGATGCGGTTGAACGGGGCGAGGAAGGTGGTGCGATGTCCCGCGATCGCCGCGTTGCCGGGTTGGCCGGGCAGCGGTGTCTCGGGGAAGTGCCCGGGCCCGAGCTTGAGCGCCTCGACATCGGTGCCCTCCACGATGACGAAGGTGGCCCCGATCTTCGGGATCTCGATGCGACCGACGGGTTCATGGCTGGCCTGGGCGTCGGCGGGGTCCTCACCCGAGGGCAGGAACGACGTCGTGAGCGGGCGGTTGGTCGCCGGTCGGTCGGTCGCCGACGGCGCGGGCGGCGAGCTGCCGAGCGGCCCGGTCCCGGGCGTGGTCCCCGTTCCCGGGATCGGCGGCGGTTGGTTCGACGCCGCGTCGGCGGCGAGCTCTTGGCGGAAGCGAATGTCGAGGCTGTCCTGCGCCCTCGCCGTGCGCACCCCGGTGCCCCAGAGCTGGTAGGCGGCGAACGCGAGCATGAGCCCGCCGAGCACGCCGGCGACCTTCCCGATCCGCCGCACCCACGTCGCCCACACCGAGGCCACGATACCCGTCGCGTCCGTAGCCTCCCGGTCGGCCCCGCCCCTGGGCGATCTGAGCGGGGTGATCTCGTCACGGCGATCTCGTCAGGGCGATCTCGTCAGGGCGATCTCGGCAGGGCGATCTCGGCAGGGCGATCAGCTCAGGTCCACTCCCAGTACTGGGTCTCGATCATCATCGGGAGCAGGTACCCCACGTAGAAGGCGTGCAGCCGCAGGCCCGGGAACTCGTCCACCTGCACGTCGATCACGTCCACCCGGTCGTCTCGGGCGCGGTAGGCCACGCACCGATCCCGCAGCGCCGTCAGCTCGTCGACGCTGGTGACGGACTGGCCGAAGTGGTCCAGCCGCGGGGCCTGCATGGGCTGGTCGTCGGCGATCAGGAACACGAACTGGTCGTAGCGGTGCGCCATCATCACCAGGCGGTGACGGTCCTCGGTCATGGTGGGCAGCTCCTGCCACCCGAACACCTCGCCGTAGAACGCCAGGACCTCGGCCCGCCCGCGCTCGTCGAGCGCCGCCGCCGGCACGCTCATGGCCACGTGGTTGAAGCGCGGCGCGCTCGCCTTGGGGGTCTGCGCCGGCGTGCCGGCCGAGGCCCCTGACGCGCCGGTCGTCGCCGTGCCGGCGCTCGCTGTGCCGCCGCTCGTCGTGTCGCCGCTCGTCGTGCCGGCGCTCGCTGTGCCGGCGCTCGTCGTGTCGCCGCTCGTCGTGCCGCTGTCCGTCGGCGTCTCGCTCATGGGGTCGCCGCCTGGTTCGCGTCGGGCGCGGCTGCTCGCCGGGGCACCACCATCACCTTGCCGGCGATGTGGCCCTCGACCAGCTCGCGCATGGCGGCGACCACGCCGTCGAGGGGCACGTCGGTGTCGTCGATCAGCAGGTCCAGCGGCAGGTCGCCGCCGGCCAACATCGCCAGCGCCTGCTCGAAGCCGTCGAGGTCGTAGTTGAACGATCCGGTGATGATGAGCTCGTTCAGCAGGATGCGGTTCGAGTCGAAGTGGGGCGGGTCGATGCCGGCGCCCACGATCACCAGCGTGCCGCCCCGGCGCAGCTGGGCCAGACCGGCCTCCATCGCGCTGCGCCGCCCCGAGCACTCGAACACCACATCGACGGCGTCGGGTTGGATGGTCTCGGGCTCGGCGATCGTCGGGACCTGGAGGTCATCGGGCGTCAGCACCCGGGTGGCGCCGAGCGCGAGTGCCAGCTGGCGGCGGGTGGGGCCGGGTTCGACCACGGTGATGTCGGCGCCGCCCCGGGCACGCCACGCCGCGATGATCAACGCCCCGATCGGACCCGCGCCGCTGACCAGGATCTTCGTGCCCGTGGCCGAGCGCCCGGCGCTGGGTGCCAGACCGCCGATCGAGAGGGCATGCAGGGCGATGGCCAGTGGCTCGGCCAGGGCGGCATCGCGGAGGCTGAGGCCATCGGGGATCCGACGCAACTGGTCCTCGTGCACCAGGGCGTAACCGGCGAACGCCCCCTGGTAGTCGTCCTTGCCGGGCGTGTGCCGGTGCTCGCACAGCGACGGTCGGCCGGCGGCGCACATCGGGCAGGTGCCGCACTGGGGCAGCGGGCCACCGACCACTTCGGCGCCCAGTTCCCAGCGTCCGACCTCGGCGCCGAGGGCGACGATCCGTCCGCTGAACTCGTGGCCGGGGATGCTCCCGGGTCGCCCCCATCCCTCGAGGATGAAGTGCAGGTCCGAACCGCACACGCCGCAGTAGCTCACCTCGATGAGCGCGTCGTGCGGGCCCACGACGGGCACCGGACGGTCCTCGACCTGCATCTGTCCGGGCCGCGTGTAGACCGCGGCAGGCATGACCGGGGCGTCGATGCCGGGGGCCCGGTGGGTGGTGGTCGAGGCATCGGACATGGGACGCTCCTGGGTCGGATGAGGTCCGGGCGGATCAGGCCGGCGTCGAGCTGGAGGCTGACGGCGGTGGCACCGAGGTGCCGGGGCCGGGGGGCCGGGTCGTGGGCGCCGGCGGCGCCAGCGTCGTCGTCGTCGCAGGCCGGACGGGTACCGGAGCCGAGCCGGGAGGCGAGGTGGGCGCCGTCGACGTGGATGTCGGCGACGCAGTCGTGGCGGTGGTCGCGGGCGCGGTCGTGGTCGTGATCGGGCCCGTGGTCGTGGTCGTGGGGGCATCCGGGAACGCCCCTGGTCCGACGAGCTCTCCGGACCAGGTGGTGGTGTCGTAGGGAAGGCCGTGGTAGCTCACCCGCACGCGGACCCAGCATCCGTCGCCGCGCGTCGTGTCGCAGGTGTAGTCGGCGGGTATCGGGATGGTGACGTTGATGTCGTGCCCGTTGAACATGGTGCTCGAGACCCCGGACAGACCGCACCCGCTGACGGGCACGCCGATCGGCGACTGCGCGTCTCGGCCGAAGGTGCAACCGGCGAACGCCGGCAGCGCGCCCGCGCCGGTCGCGGCATCGGTCGGTGGCTCGACCATCACATCGGCGGACCCGCCGCCGTTGTTGCCCGCGTCCGCGGTTCCGCCGCCCGGCAGTGCCTGTGGCGCCGAGCCCTGCCCGATGTCGCCGACGTCGTAGAAGGTCAGGTGCAGGGTGGATCCAGCCGCTTCCGGGCCGACCCGGGCCAATGGGAACTCGCCGGTGGCCGAGGGCTGGTTGATGTAGAGCGGCAGGTGGCCGATGGCGCTGAGGCCCACGCCGGCGCTGGCCGCATCGTCGGGCCCGGCTGCGGTCCCGAGGTGGGAGCGCAGCGCGAACCGGTTCTGCGCGTTGCCTCGGGCGTTCGGATCGCTCTGTTCGAGGGTGCCCGCGCCACCCGAGCCGAGCCCGCCGGTGGTGCTGGTGCGGGCCGCGGAGAGGTCGGCGTTGGTGCGCACCTGCACGATGTAGTCACCGGCGACCACCTGGTCGGCCGGGACGGTGCACACGGGGAACCACCTGCGGAAGTGCGTCGAGAACACCGCCTGCTCGAGGCCACGCGGCTGGGTGTTGGCCGGGTCGGTCGTGTCCAGCAACGAGAACACCGGGCCGCCGTTGGGGCTGAACGAGATGGCGCAGATGGCCGGGTTGTCGGTGGGGTCACCCGGGGTCCCGTCGGGCGCCCGCACGATGTACGTGGTCACGACGCCGTTGGCAGCCGCGGTGCTGGTACCGCCGGCGCCCCGGCCGGGCGCGGTGCCGGTGGTGCGGCTGGTGCTCGACGAGGAGCCGAAGCCGATGTCACCGGTGCAGTACATCGAGTCGCCATCGCGGTAGCGGTCCGCGATGTGGGGGTCCTGGCTGGCGTACTCGGCCTGCAGGATGGCGGCCTCGTTCCGGTTCGGCAGGTTGTGCTCGCAGTGGTCGCCGACATCGGTGAACGCCGGATCGAACGCGTCGATGACGAGGGGCTGCCCGGCCGACGGTGATGCGACCCGCACGTCGAAGAGGTGGCCACGCGCGTCATAGAGCGGGTTGCGGTCGCCCCCTTGGCACGCGGTCGACGACCCCGCCAGGCCACAACCACCGGCGGTGTACTTGTCGCCGGCCTGGGGGTCGGTCTGGGCGCCGGCGATGTTGAGCCAGAGGCGGCTGTCCGGCGCTCCTTCGGGGTCGGTGCCGATCCGGCTCGAGGGGCTGCCGAACTGGAGGGCGGTGTCGGCGCCGCCCCCGACCACGGGGTCGCCGGGGCCGGGTGGGTTCGCGGGATCGGGCGCTCGTCGGTCGGTGCCGTGCTTGTCGCCGGCCTGGGACGAACCGGTGTCGCGGGCGCGCACCACGACGAGCCCGCCGATCGCCAGCAGCAGGCACGAGGCCACCGCGAGCCAGGCCACCGGCATGCGCCCGCCCCGCCCCGGCTCGGTGATGGGGTCCAGGACGCGCACGGGCACCGCGCGCCCAACTCCTGGTCGTTCGTCCGCTGGTCGATCATCCACGATCCGCCACACCCCTCGCAATGGTGCCGGTCACGGCACTAGCCACCCGCCAGGTCGTCTCCCGTGGGGGCGGCGTCCTCATCGGGGAGGAGCACCTCCCCGCCAGGTTCAGTGTGGCCGCGATCGCCGGCGGGTGCTCGCTCGTCCTGCGGGATCGCAGGTGTCGCCGCCGGCTCCGGCGCGGTCGCGGTCGCCGTCGCGGGCGCCGTGGCCTCGACGGGGAGAAGGTACGGGGCGAGCTGGTCGACCGGCACCACGGGACCGTGATAGGTCGCCTGGCCGCGCGAGAGGACGATGACATCGTCGGCGAGCGCCAGCGCGTGCTCGACGTGCTGCTCGACGATGAGCAGCGCAGTCCCGCGCGCCTTGATGGTCTCGAGGTGGCGATACACCTCGCCGACGATGATCGGGGCGAGCCCGAGCGAGAGCTCGTCGACGATCATGAGCTCGGGCGGGTGCACCAGCACGCGGGCGAGCGACAGCATGCGTTGCTCGCCCCCCGACAGCGAGCCGGCCAGCTGGCTGCGCCGGTCGGCGAGCTTGGGGAAGAACGCGTACGCCTCGGCAATCGCGGCGGACACGCCTTTGGGTCCGACGACGGCGCGGAAGCTGAGCGAGAGGTTCTCCTCGACGGTCAGGGTGGCGAACACGGAACGACCTTCGGGGGCATGCACGATGCCGCGGCGGGCGAACTCGAACGCGGGCCGACCCGTGAGGTCCTCGCCGTGGAAGCGCACCTGCCCGCTGGTCGGCTCGACGAGGCCCGAGCAGAGGCGGGCGATGGTGGTCTTGCCGGCGCCGTTGGCACCGAGCATCGCCAGGGTCCGGCCCGGGCCGATCGTGAAGGAGATGTCGAAGATGGCCCGAAACGGGCCGTAGGCCGCGCTGACGTGGTCCAGGGCGAACACGGCTCCGTCCGCCGCGGCTGCGGTGGCCGAACCGGCCGCATCAGACGACGGCAGGGTGGCGGCGGGCGAGCCGCGGCGGCTCACGACCCGACCCCGAGGTACGCCGCGCGGACCCGGGCATCGGCCATGACCTCGGCCGTGGGCCCCGCCGCGATGAGCGTGCCGTAGTCGAGCACGTACAACCGGGTCACCAGGCGCTGCACGGTGGCGATGTCGTGCTCGACCATGAGGATCGCGGTGCCCTTCTCTCGCTGCACCTCGAGCAGGACGTCGGCCATCTCCGCGGTCTCGTGCGCGTCGAGGCCCGAGGACGGCTCATCGAGGAACAGGAGCCTCGGCTCGAGCATGAGGGCCCGGCCCAGCTCGACGAGCCGGCCACGGCCGAGCGACAGCGCCTCGATGGGCCGATCGGCGTCGCCTTCGAGGCCGAGCAGGGCCAGCATGTGATCCGCCCGCTCGCGCTCGGCGGCCGTCGGTCGCCCTCGTCCGATGAGGTCGCTGAGCAGGCCGCCCCGCCCGGCGTGCTCGCGCTCGGCCACCAGCAGATGATCTCGCACGGTCATGCCGGCGAACAGCTCGATGCGCTGGAACGTGCGCCCCAATCCGAGACGGGCCCGCCGGTGGACCGGGGCGTGCGAGATGTCGTGACCGTCGAGCAGGATCTGGCCCTGGTCCGGTTTGATCACCCCGTAGATGCAGTTGAACAAGGTGGTCTTGCCCGCGCCGTTCGGGCCGATGAGCCCGACGAGCTCTCCCGCTTCGATCTGCACATCGACGCGGTTCAACGCGCGGGTGCCGGCAAAGGACTTGGTGACCTGGACCGCGTCGAGGAGCGTCACCGGCCGCCTCCCGTCGTGACGGTCGGACGGATCGGCGCGGGTGTCGCGGTGGGAGCCGACCCCACCGAGTCCGGGCGCAGGCCACCCGCGGTCGGGGGTTCGCCGCCACCTCGGCGCGCGAGCAGTCCCATGATGCGTTCGTTCGCCGCGCGGGTGTTGGCCTCGATCACGCCTTCGGGATGGCGGGCGTAGGTGATGGCGCCGAAGCCGAACAGGATGAACGCGATCGACTGGGCGAGGGTCTGCGGGCTCTCGACCGTGATGAAGGGCAGGTGCTGGAGCAGGAGGTTCAGCAACGGGGGGAAGAGCATGAACGAGAGGCCGGCGTTGATCGCCGCCTGGATGGAGCGCGAGCCCAGGGACACCACGAGCACGACCCACACCAGCCCGAAGTAGTAGTTGAAGTTGGTCTCGTAGTTGACCCGGCCCTCGAACGACGACAGCAGGCCGCCGCCGAAGCCGGCGATGAACGCCGAGAGGGCGAACGCGATGATCTTGGCCCGCGCGGGGTTGATGCCGATCGAGGTCGCGGCGATCTCGCTGCCCCGGAGGGCGTCAAGGCGTCGCCCGGTGGTGCCCGAGCGGATCAGGAGGATGAGCACGGAGAACAGGGCCAGGAACGCCAAGGCGAGCAACAAGAAGCTCTTGTTGCTCGCGAAGTCGATGCCGGCCACGAGCGGACGGGGGACCTTCGGCGCCTTGTTGCCCCCGCTCACCCACTCGAGCGGACGGATGACCGCCTCGAACATCAGGGCGAACGCGAGCGTGGCGAGCGCGAGGTAGATGCCGCCGAGGCGCAGCGCCGGCAGCGCGATGATCGCGCCGACCACGGCGGCGAGGAGGGCGCCGATCACCATCGCCACGAGCACCGACATCCCGGCCTTCTGGACGAGCTGACCGGTGGCGAACGCGCCGACCGCGGCGAACGAGGCCTGGCACAACGAGATCTGCCCACCCATGCCGGTGATCACCGTGAACGACAGGAAGATGAGGCTCAGCACGACCCCGCGGATCACCACGGACAGCCAGAACTCGTTGAGCACGAACAGCGAGACCAGGGTGGAGCCCACGATGAAGACCACGGCGAACACACGGGTGGCGATGGTGAGGGACCGCGTGCGGGCCGCGGCGGGCGGGGCTGATGGTGGCGGATCGACTCCCGCGAGCGGGTCGCTGGCCTCGCGCTTCTGGCGCAGGCCGGGCCAGAAGAGCAACAGGACGAACAAGGCGACGAACGGCAGCGCCGGGCGCAGGCCCGTGGAAAACACGCTGTCCGAGGGGAGCTCGCCGGCGAGCACCGCCTGGCTGATGCCGAGCAGGAGCCCCCCGGCGAAGGTGAGCCCGATGCTGCTCAGGCGGCCGAAGGCCGCGGCGGCGAGGGCCGCGACGAGCAGGGTGAAGAAGCTGAGGTCGGCGACCTGGGCGAAGATCGGGGCGATCAAGATGCCCGCCAGCGCGGCGAGCAGGCTGGACAGCATCCAGGAGAACGAACCCACGTGGTCGGCGTTGATCCCTTGGAGCTCGGTCAGGCGGGGGCTCTCGACGACCGCTCGCATGCGCAGCCCGAGCGCCGTGAAGCGGAACAAGACGATGAGCCCGATGACCATGAGCAAGGTCGACACGATGGTGGCGACCTCGTAGTGGTACAGCGCGAAGTCACCGATCCGGACGATGTCGTCCGACGCGATCGCGGGCGGGCGCAGCTTGGCCTGCGGGCCGAGCAGGAAGTCGAGCTTCACGATCTGCGGGATCGC
>JBBQHT010000125.1:0-13119 GCA_038324235.1 Acidimicrobiales bacterium | reverse complement strand
CGCCGGGCACCTGCCGCGTCCGGAGCAGGCGCTGCGAGGAGCCCTGGGCGAACAGCTCGAGGCGACCGTCGAGGTCGTTGGCCACGACCGGCGTGCCGACCGTGTACATGCCCAACCACTCCCAGCTGCTCCACCCGGTGTAGCTGGTCGGGGTCTGCCACGAGTGCATCAGCGCGCCGTTCTGATCCACCTCGAACACCTCGAGCCGGCCGTCCGCGTTGCGGGCGACCACCGGCGCCGTCGAGCTCGCCGACGCCATCGGTACCCACACGCTCCACACGCCGCCGGGCGTGGTCTGCCACGCGTGGCTCAGGCCACCGGCACCATCTGCGGCGAAGGCCTCCAGGCGACCGTCCGCGTTGGTCGCAACCACAGGTGCGAAGGCGGACCGGATCGTGACGGACGCACAGCCGAGCCCGGGGTTGATCGACCCCACCCCCGTGTTGAGCGCGTACACGCACGCCGTGTGGCTCCCGGCCGCCAGACCCGAGATCGTGCCCGAGTAGCCGTGGTTCGGGCCGTACCCCGGGTAGGCCGCTCCGACATCAGGGCGCGACCCCGTCGCCGGCAGGGCGACCGCGAACCGACCGTCGACGTACACGTGCACGCTGATCGGGGCCGCCTGATCGGGGTCGATCGTCCACCCGACGACCGAGATCTGGTTCGGGCCTGCGAGCGTCACGCGGTCGAGGTAGCCGATCGGGGAGGACAGCACCGGGACCGTGACCGCTCGCGGCGCGGAGCTCAATCCGTCGGCGTAGTAGGTGAGCGTGAGCGAGCGCGCGTCGCTGAGCGATCCGTGGATCTCACCGGCGCGGCAGGTCCGGCCCCCGCACTCCGGCACGGTCACCATGGTCGGCTCGGACCACGGACCCTGCGGGTTCGTCGCGAACCGGATCGCCATCTGGGGATTCGGCCAGTCGTTGTCGACGAAGACGTACTTGTTGAGCGACGGGATCCATGCCGCGGAACCCTTGACCCCCACCAGCGCGCTGGGCATGGACATGTCGGCCGACTGGTTGATGTCCTGCACCCAGGTCGAGCCGTTCCAGAACAGGTACTTGCTGCCATCGGCGATGTCGGCGGGGGCGGCCTTGCCGACCCGGCACGACTGGAAGTAAGGCGAGTAGCGACAGCCGTACGCGTAGACGGTGCCGTTGACGATCATCGATGCGGCACCGTAGGACGCACCCGCGCCGGTGTGCCCGGGCATCGGCGCGAAGAGCAACCCGTTGCGCACGTTGGCCTGGATCGGACGACTCGCGGATGGCGGCGCCGCCGCGTCGTAGTCGTACTCGGCGACGCCGGTCGCGATGCTGTAGAAGGTGGCGAGGTTCGTCCCCTGCCCGCACATCGCCTGGTAGTAGATGAGCACCTGGTCTCGGCCGCCTCCCTGGGGCACCGCGACGGCGCTGCTCGGCCAGTAGAAGTCGCTGTAGCCCACGGGACAGCCGATGCCGCCGCCCTGGATGAGCCCGGTCGACGGCGCGACGATCCAACCTTGCGCAGTCGAGGGTTCCCGGAGCAGGAACGGGTTCCCCGGCGACGCGAGTGCCCCCGTGCCGCGGTGGCTGTACCAGGCCACCTGCCCGTTGATCGTCAAGGTGGTGTCGGCGAACAGCCAGAGCAGGTTGCCGTCGGAGAGCTTGACCGAGATGCCGGCATCGCGATCGAGCAGGCCCAACGGGGTACCGGCCGGCTCCGCGACGTCGGCCGCCCCGCCGGCGGTACCGAGGTTGACCTGGCCGGGTGCGATCGCCGCATCGGCGGCCGGTCCGCGCAGCATCCCCACGAGGAACGACCCGAGCAGCACGACCACGGCGGCAGCCGCGATGGCTCGGCGACCGTTCGCCGCCCCGGTGCTCCCGCCCCATCCCGTGACCGCGGGCGAAGCCGCGCGGCCTTCGGGTTGTTCGGTCGTCACGACTACCACCATCGCCACCTTGGGTTCGACACAGCCAGAATCTGCGGGATCTTAGTGCGACCTGCAGGTGGGCTGACAAGGAATCTTGTTACCGACCCGTGAACTCCGAGCGGTGCGCGCCGAGCGCGAGACCGAGTGAGGCGTCGGTTGAGGTCCCCGAGTGAGAGCGACGATGTGAGCCCGAGTGGGGCCTCGAGTGGTGCCGCCAACGTGAGCTGCGGCCGGTCACGCCACCCGCTCAGTGGGTGCGGCGGGTCACCTTGGCGACGAGGCGGCGAGACACGCGCACGGTGCTCGCGACGATCGTGCGCCAGTCACCCTCACGCACCAGATCCATCACGACCCGCTGGTAGCGGCCGAGCACGCCGACCGGGCGGTGCGGGGGCCGGGCGACGACCTCGCCCCGCACGTCGACCAGACCCGCGACCAGATCCGGCGATCGGGTGGGCGTGCGGCAGAACTCGACCAGGGGGCGCAGGCCCACGGGCCAGGCGAACGCCGGCCGCACCAGCGCGACGTTCGCGCGGCAGTCCTCGGCGAAGTCCCGATCATCGAGCAGGCGGAACAGCGCCGCCTCGAGCGACGTGACGTCGTCGGGCGGCACGGTGATGCCGAGTTGCTCGCGCTGGATCAGGTCGGCCAGCGCGTCCCCGCTGGTGGCGACGGTCGGCAGCCCCGCCCACAGGTAGTCGAGCACGCGGGTGCGGAACGAGAACTCGGTCTCGACGTGATGCAGGTGCGTCGTCACGGCGACGTCGGCATCGAGCAGGTAGTTCTGCCGATCGTCGTAGGCGACCCACTGCTCGTTGAAGATGACCGTCGTCCCGACGAGCCCGAGCTCGGCGGCCAGCTCCCGGGCCGCGACCGCCATGCGCATCTCGGGCACCTCGGCGTTGGGATGGCGCATGCCCAGGAACACCAGCTTCACATCGGGGATGCGGGCCCGGAGCTGGTCCACGGCCCGGATCAGCGTGAGCGGATCGAACCAGTTGTAGACGCCGCCGCCCCACAAGATGACGGGATCATCGGCACCGACGCCGGCCAGCACGCCCTTGATCGCGGCACGGGTGCGGACGGGTTCCTCGTCGGGGATGCCGAAGGGCACGACCGCGATCTGGCGGCGCAACGTCTCGTCGGCGTCGTACACCGCGGCGTTGATGCGGCCGAGCGACGCGAGCGAGCCGAGCCAGAAGTCGCGTTGCTTGTCGCTGGCGCACAGGAAGAAGTCCCCACGGAGCAACTGGTCGTTGAGGATCTCGACCGCCCCGCTCACCGATCGACGCCGGTTGTGCTCGCCGTCATCCTTGCCCTGCTCGAGCTGCTCGAGGTGCATCGGGTCGTAGATGTCCACGACGAAGATGCGGTCGTCGCGGGCGAAGGCCGGCTCGTGAGCACCGAGCACCCAGCCCTGGAACACGAAGACGTCACACCACTCGACCAGGTCGGCCAGCTCGGCGGTGTCGACCTGCTCGATCGAGAAGGCCGGATCGTCCAGCTCGGCCCGCGTGAGGCTGACCAGGCGGACCTCGTGCTCACGGGCCAACTCGCTCGCGATGTTCCAGGCCCGGATGCCGGGGCCGGCCATTCGCGGCGCCAGCGCGTCGCGGGTCGCAACGACGATCCGGAAGCTGCCGCCGAAGCGGTGACCGCCGGGCAACGCCCGGATGAGCGACCGGTGCACCGCGACGAAGGCCGGATCGAGGCAGTCGGCTCGCAGCGGATCACGGAAGATGGCCATGAGCTCGGCGTCGGGACGGCGCCGCAGGGCCTGGCGGGCGTGGCGCTCGACCCGCAGCTCGTCGAGCTGATCGAGGAAGAGCTGGACCCCGGCGTCCCCGGCGGCCTCGCTCCCCCGCGCCTGCAGGCGCAGTGGGCTCAGGACCAGCGCCGCCGGCAGGGCGGCGCCGAGGCTCGCATCGTCGAGGTTGCGATACAGCATGCTGAGCGCATCGGCCTCGCACTGCACCGGGTCGTGCCCGGGTCGGGGTGAGCCGACGGCGGCGCCGGCGGCCACCTGGGCACCGACGACCGCGTCGGGGTCGACCTGCACGCCCGCGCCCGCCAGCCAGAACCGCCAGCCGAGATCCACGAGGTGGAACGCGGGACCGAGGCGGGAATCGAAGCCGCCGACCTCGTCGATCGCCTCGCGCCCGGCCGCCCAGGCGTCGCCCAGGAACAGCGTGCGGTGATCCTCGGTGGCGACGGTGCCGGTCGCCGCCGTGAGCGGATGGCCGACGAAGCTCAGCCCCACCGCCCGCGGCCGCAGCTCGTCGGTGGCCCGATCGCGCACGGGCGCGGCCACCGCCGCGCCGTGGGCCCGCTCGAGGCTCGTGAGCAGGTGATCGACCCAGGCCTCGTCGGGCACGACGCCCGCGGCCACGTACACGACGACATCCGCGACGACCGCCGCGAGCGCCTTGGCGAAGGCGGACCCGGGGGCGCCCGGCGCGTCGGGCAGGAACGTGCGCGTGGCGCCCGGTGCGGGTTGGTCGCCGGGGTCGACGACGAACACGTCTGCGACGAGGCCGGCAGCCACGGCGGCGGCGACGCCGGCCAGCGTGAGCGCCAACGCCGGGTCCCCACCCCGGCCGTCGACGAGCACGGTGGTGCTCGGGTGCGGGTGCCGCGACCGGTCAGGACTCATCGGGGGCCACCTTCTCGCCGAACTGTGCCGGGATGCCCCGGTCTCGGACGCTCATCGTGCGATCGAGATCGGCGCGGTGGTGGTCGCGCCGCCCGGGCTGACCTCCCAGGTACCGCCGAGCGACATCAGCCCACCGAACGTCTCGTGAGGGGTGCCGGGCTCGACGTCGAAGCGGAAGGCCCGTTGGCGGAAGTCGAACGGGTGGGTGACGGCGTTGTCGTAGATCGAGGCCGAGATGTCGTAGGTGCCGGGCAGCAGCATCGTCCGGCCGACGGCCAGATCGACCGTTCCGCGACCGTCGATCTTCTCGCACACCACTCCGGCCTCGCGCGAGTTGGGTCCCGTGACGAGGACGCCGTCGAGCGAGAAGATCGCCAGGCCGAAGACCGGCGAGGGGATGGACTCGAGCGCGTGGTAGTGCACCCGCACCGTCATGGGATCGCCGGTGTGGAGCCTGGTCGTGGGCTGGCCCTGCCCGTCGAGCACCTCGATGTGCTCGATGACCGCTTCGCCCGAACCCCACCGGTTGCCCGCGACGCCCTCGTCCTCCTGGCGGTCGGGTTGCATGTGGGCGATGTACTCGTCGATGACCTCGCTCGCCTCGCCCACCGTGATCAGCTTGCCGTGGTCGAGCCAAGCGAGTTGATCGCAGATGTTGCGCAGCGCACCCAGGCCGTGGGAGACCACCACGATGGTCTTGCCGCGCTCGCGCATGTCGGTGATCTTCTCGTTGCAGCGACGCTGGAACTGCTCGTCGCCGACGGCGAGCACCTCGTCGATCAGCAGCACGTCCGGGTCGACGTTGATGGCCACCGAGAAGCCGAGGCGCACGTACATGCCCGACGAGTAGTTCTTGACGGGCGTGTCGATGAACTCGGCCAGGCCGGCGAAGTCGACGATCTCGTCGAACCGGCGGGTGACCTGCTTGCTGCTGACACCGAGGATCGCCGCGTTGAGGTACACGTTGTCCCGTCCGGACAGCTCCGGGTGGAAGCCGGCGCCGAGCTCGAGCAGCGCGGAGACCTTGCCCTTCACCTCGATGTTGCCGCTCTCGGGCCGCAAGATGCGCGCCATGCACTTGAGCAACGTGGACTTGCCCGACCCGTTCTCCCCGATCAGCCCGAACGTCGTGCCCTTCTCGACCTCGAGCGACACCTGGTCGAGGGCCTGGAAATCCTCGTAGCGGGCGCGGCGCCCGCGGGAGAACATCGCCTTGAGGCTCTGGTTGCGGTCGTGGTAGAGCCGGAACTTCTTGCTGACATCGTTGACCGTGATCGCGGTTTCCATCACAGCTCCTCGGCCAGACGCCCTTCGAAGCGCCGGAACACCCAGAGGCCCCCGAAGAACATGCCCACGCCCCACACGAGGATGTAGGCCACCGACGCCATGCCGGGCATGCGCTGGTCGTAGAGCAGGGAGCGGAAGACGTCGGTGAACTCGACCATCGGGTTGATCTTGTAGAGCTTCAGCAGGTAGCTGCCGTGCGCGTTGGCGAAGGTCTCGACCAGCGTCATCGGGTACACGACCGGGGTCAGGTAGAACCACAGGTTCAACAAGATGCCGACGAGGTACTGCACGTCGCGGAAGTACACGTTGAGCACCGAGAAGCACAGGCCGAGCCCCGCGGCGTACGCGGTGATGGCCACCATCACGAACAGTGCGGGAACCATCCACGGGAGCACCATCGGCGCGCCGATGACCCCGATGAACGCGCACAGCACCGCCATCTCGATGAGGAACGACACGTCGAGCGACAGCACCGTCGACAGCGGGAGGAGCTCGCGGGGGAAGTACACCTTCTTGATGAGACCGGCGTTGCCGATGAGCGTGGCCATCGAACCGGTCAGCGAGCCCGAGACGAAGTTCCACGGCAACAGGCCGCACATCAACCAGACCGGGAAGCTGTTGATGCCGCTCGGATCGCCCGGGGGCACCTTGACGCCGAGGAACCCGCCGAAGACGACGGTGTAGATCACCATCAGCGAGATCGGGTTGAGCAGCGACCAGGTCCACCCGAGGAGCGAACGCTTGTACTTGCCCCGCAACTCACGGAGGGTGAGGTTCGTGAGGAGTTCGCGAGACTGGGCGAATTCGGCGAGTGCGTTCATTCGGGGAGGTTCCAGGTCGGCGACCGGCCGTCTCGCGCCGACGCCACGCTGGCGTCAGGAAGTCGCGGGGTGCCGATCATCCGAGCAGTGGAGATTAGCCTACGCCGTCATGCGCATCCTAACGGTGAGTGCCCACTACCCCCCGAACTTCGTGAGCGGCGGCACCCTCCAACCCCAGCGCATCTCCCGCGGCCTGGCCGCCCTCGGCCACGAGGTCTCGGTGTTCGCCGGGTGGCTGGGCGACCGCGAACCCCTCGAGACCTGGACCGACACCGACGAGACCGGGCTCCCCGTGACCTGGGTGGTGTCGACGCCGTGGATCGGCTGGGGCGACGACCTCAACTGGCACAACCCGCCGGTGACCGACCTGTTCCGGGCTCACCTCGACCAGGTCCAGCCCGACATCGTGCACATCCACTCGCTCCAGTCGCTCGGCGCCGGGCTCGTGGCCGCGGCCGCGGCGTCGGGCGCCCGCGTCGTCGTCACGATGCACGACTTCTGGTGGCTGTGCGCCCGCCAGTTCCTGGTCGACACCGAGATGGTGCCGTGCAGCCTCGTGGTGCACGCCGGGGCCTGTGCCTGCGAGAGCGGCATCGAGCGGCGGGACCAGCGCCTCGCCGGGCTGCGCACCTTGCTCGCGCCCGCCGACCTGGTCCTCGCCCCGTCCCGCAGCGCCACGGAGGTGCTCGCCGCCAACGGTGTGGCCCCCGGCCGCCTCGAGGTCGACGAGAACGGCCTGCCCGGTGCGCGGAGCCATTCCGCGCCGGTGACCGACGAGGTGGACCCCGAGCCGCCACTCGCTTCGGCGGATGGGGTGGTGCGCTTCGTGTACACGGGTGGACCCAACCCGATGAAGGGTTCGGCGGTGCTGGTCGAGGCGGCCCGCCGCCTCGCCGACGAACCGGGATGGCACCTCACCGCGTTCGGGCTCGCGGACCACCTGACCGACACCGGCGGCGACATCAGTGGGCTGCCCCTGTCGGTCGAGGACCCGTTCGAGCCCGAGGACCTCGCCACGGTCCTGGCCGCGCACGACGTGTTCGTGTTGCCGTCGGTCATGCGCGAGACCTACTCGCTCGCCACCCGCGAGGCGCTCGGGGCCGGGCTCCCCGTCCTCACGACCGACACGCTCGGCCCCGAAGAGGTCGTCGTCCACGGCGACAACGGGCTGGTGGTCCCGGCCGGCGACCCCGCGGCGCTGGCCGCGGCCATGCGCCGCCTCATCCGCGATCCTGACGAACTGGCGCGCGTGCGGGCCGGCGCGCGCCGACCCGTCGCCACCCGATCGATCGACGACCAGGTCGAGGGCCTCGCCACCCGGTTCGAGCAACTGCTCGCGAATCCAGGACCAGGACCAGGACCAGGGCGAGGACGAGGGCGAGAGGTCGCCGTCGCGCTCCCCTGGAACCTGCGCAGCGTGGTGTTCGTGTGCGGCATCGAAGGGGCGCCGTTGCGCTACCGCGCGCACCTTCCCGCCGAGGCGCTCGCCGGCGTCGGCGTGCGGGCCGAGGTGCGCCACTACCGGGACCCGGACCTGCTCGGCCTGTGCGGGCAGGCGGACGTGGTCGTGTTCTACCGCGTGCCCGCGACCCGCCAGATCCTCGAGCTGATCGACGCGCTGCACAGCGCGGGCATCCCGTGCGCGTTCGACGTGGACGACCTGATCTTCGATCCGGACATCCGCGACGAGATCCCGGCGCTGCGGATCCTGCCGCCCGACGAAGCCCGGCTCTGGCTCGAAGGGGTCAACCGGTATCGCACGACGCTCGAAGCGTGCGACGCGTACATCGGCAGCACCGATGCCCTGGTGGAGCACGCCGCGAAGGTGACCGGCCTGCCGACCCATCGCTTCGCCAACGGCGTGGGGCGACTGCTCGCCACGCAGGCCGACCACGAGCTGCGCCGCGACCGGCGACCGGGCCCGCTGCGCGTGGGCTACTTCTCCGGCACGACCACCCACGACGAGGACTGGTTCCACATCGAAGGGGCCGTGCTCGCGGTGCTCGCCCGCCATCCCGGCACCGAGCTCTGGCTCGGCGGCCACCTGCCCGAGAGCCCGGCGCTGCACGGTCTGGGCCCGACCCTCGTCCGCCTGCCGTTCGTGCCCTGGTTGGAGCTGCCCGGTCTGCTCCGCGACCTCGACGTGAACCTCGCGCCGCTGGCGCCCGGCAGCCGCTTCAACGAGTCCAAGAGCGCCATCAAGTGGCTCGAAGCCGCCCTGGTCGCCACCCCGACGGTCGCCAGCGCGACCCAACCGTTCCGCGAGGCGATCCTCGACGGCGACACGGGCCTGCTGGCCGACGACCCCGACGAGTGGATCGCTCGCATCGACGAGCTCCTCACCGACACGGCGACACGCACCCGCATCGGCGCGCAGGCCCGGCGACGAGCGCTGCTCGAGTGGTCCCCGGAGCGCCAGGGCGAGCGGTACGCCGCCATCCTCGGCGCCGTCGTCGCGGCCGGCCCCACTCCCCGGCGAGCGACGTCGACCTGGGAGCCCGTCGCCCTCGACGAGCCCGCGCTGGCGGTGACGATCGAGGCCTACGACCCCCGCGCCGCAGGACCCGACGCGATCGCGACCGGCGCCCCCACCGCGGCCCCCGATGACGACGGCGCCACGCACCTGTTCCCGGTCACCACCCGCGAGCAGCAGCTGCTGCGCATGATCCGGCGAGCCCGCTCGCTCCAGTACCGGGCCCGCACGAGCATCGCCACCGACGGTGTCACGACCACGGCCGGCAAGGCGGCTCGCAAGCTGTCCGCCAAGGCCAGCGCCCGCCGGCCGCACTGACCACCCGGCGCGGGTTCAGCCGGGGTGGCGTCGCAGCTTGCGGCGAAGGCCGAGCAGGCGCTGCTTGGTGCGGATGATCGGCACGTTCACCTCCATCTGCGACACGAAGAGCTGCTCGAGGCGTTCTCGGGTGTCGGCCTGCTGCGCCCGCAGGTCGTCGAGCTCGGCCTGCAGGCGCGCGACATCACCCGGCATGGGCGCCAACGCGTCCATCACGCGCTGGAACCCGTCGAAGCGCTCGTGCAGCGCCGTGATGCCGGCATCGACCCGACCGATCGGGGGCAGGACCTCGTGGCCGATCACGCCGTGCAGATCCTGACGCACGGCCTCGGAGCTGTCCGCCGCCACGAGCACCGCGGCCAGGGCCACCAGGTCGGCCGGAGCCGCGGTCGCATCGCTCGGATCGAGCGAGGGCGCCCGGTCGTTCCACGCCACGACGAGGTGCCGGTAGAACGGAGGAGCACCGGCGCCGTTCGCGACTGCGAGGTTGTAGAAGCTGTCGTAGCCCTGGCTCAGCGGATCCAGCGCGGGCCGGGCTTCGAGCTGGAAGCGCAGCAGCATCGACACCAGCCAGTCCCACAGGTTGCCGTTGCCCAGCACCGCGACGTGGTCGGTGCCCGCCGCCAGGGCGGTCCGCGTGGCCTCGAGGTCGGGCAGACCGTGGTCGTGGTGCTCCTCGAGCTGCGGTTGGGGTGCGCCCAGGGCCAGGCCGGCGTAGCGCCGGACGATGTCCTCGACACCCGCGACGCCGGGCGTGTCGAACGGAGCGGCCAGCACGACGAGCTCCCGGCTGACACGGCGCAGCTCCGCGAGGAAGGTCTCCCGGAGCTTCGGCGGAACGTGCTCGAGCACGTCGCTCGACACGACCGCGTCGAAGGTGTCATCGGCGAAGGGCAGGCGGGTGCCGTCACCGACCAGCGGTCGCGCCCCGTCGAGGCGTTCGGGCGCCAGCTCGACATCGAGACCCACGACCGTCAGCTCGGGTTCGAACAGCGCGAGGTACCCCGCCGTGTCGCCCACGTCGAGCACGAGGTGCGCGCCGTCACCGAGGGCGGATCGGACGACCCCCGCGATCGCGGTGTAGCGGTCGTAGCGGTCGAACGACGTCCACGTGGACTGCGGATGCGCCACCGAGGCACCAGGGGTGGGGCGAGCGACGTGCAGCGGGACCGACGGGAAGGCTTTGGGACTCACGGCGCACACCCTAACCGGGCTCCCCTGCCGGGCTCCCCTGCCGGGCCGTGAGCTCGTGGTCCTGCCCCGGCTGGGGCGTCAGAGGTAGAAGCTCTCGATGATGAGCGCCGCGCCGATCACGTTCAACACCGCCATGGCGACGGCGATGATCGCCATCGGCGCAACCGGGGAGAGCCGTGGCGCGAACCGGCGCAGGGCGAGAACCGGGAGCACCAGGATCGCCGGCAGGGCCATGAGGGCGTACCGACCCTGGATGAAGTTGAGGGCCCCGAACCGGCGGAACGCGTCGAACATCAGCACGTAGAGCTCGGCCAACGTGGCGAGCACGACGAGCAGGCAGATGGAGGTGGCGGCGGCGAGCCGAGCGCCGTCGGCCGTGCGCCACGGCCCCTCGCCGCGCCGGGCCTGCCAGGCGTCGCGCACCGTCACGACGCACCACGCCAGCACGAGCGCGGTGCCCGCGAGCAGGGCCACGAGGATGACCGACTGCACGCCCCCCGGCAGGGGCCGGTTGATCCAGCTGAAGTCACCCCACAGCTGATCGACCCAGTTGGCGCGCACCGATGCGAACGAATCGAGCTTGATCAGGTGCAGGAAGTCCCCGAACCCGCGCGCCTCGCCCGGGGTGCCCGGCTCGAGCCCGATGCCCGCGTACCCGAAGACCGACGCGAAGACGGTCCAGGCGCCGTAGGTGACCACGACGCCGAGGGCGGCGGCCCCGGCCTCCCACCACCAGCGCCCGCCGCGGGCGCCACGCCACCGGCCGACCACCCAGGCGAAGAACAGCACCGGCGCGAACGCGATGGCGAGCGGTTTGGCCAGCATCGCCAGGCCGAAGGCCACGCCGGCCCCCGCAGCCCACCACCGCGATCTGGTCGTGGAGGCGAGCTCGAGCGCGATGAGGATGCAGGTCGCACCGAGCGCGATGACCATCGAATCGTTGGTGATCGTGGCGGTCTGCTGGCTGAGCATCGGCTGCAGCCCGACGGCGGCCCCGAGCAGCAGCGCGGCGGACTCGTAGCCGGGGAAGAGCCGGCGCCCGATCAGCACGCTCACCCACACCGTCGCGGCGCCGAGCGCGATGCTCCAGAGTCGCATGGCCCCGATGCGCACGTCGATCGTGCCAGGAGTCAGCGCGTGGATCGCCGCCGGCACGACGTAGAACACCGGGGTGTACCCCGCCGCCGCACCGTTGCCGTTGGCGTGCTGATCACCCTGGGCGGCTTCGAGCTGCTCACGGCTGGCGGTGGCGCCCGACCCGTAGTCGGGGCGGTCCCCCGGCGGTGGCGTGATCGACTGGTGGAACACCTTCGAGGCGACGTCGAGCTCGTGGCTGTACTGCCCGAAGGGGCCCTGCGGCACCCCGCGGCGCGGGATCTCGTGATCGACGGCCATCAGCTGCGCGTAGGCGAAGTGCGCGCCTTCGTCGTTGCCGAGCAGCGGCGGGATGATCGCCGACCAGAACAGGCCCTTGCCGACGATGAACAAGATCAGCAGCGCCACCGCCCAGCGCCGCGGCGCGAGCGCGATCCCGGCGATCATCGCGATCGACGCCAGCACCAGGGCGACGAGGAAGGCGGGCTGCTGCCAGGGCGGGCCGTAGTCACCGAGGCGGTCGAGCGCCGTGCCGAGCTGCGCCGCCGCGAGGGCGTCGTCGCCATACTCGGTGTGGATCTCGGCGGCCACCGGGGAGACCCCGCCGTCGGAGTAGGTGGCCGCCGGCACCGTCGCGGTCGGCGGGGTCCCGAACAACGTGATCGGGTCACTGGCATCCGTCGTCATCGCGATCCGCAGCACGAACTGCTGACCGGCCGAGCCCGCCTGGGGGGCCACGATGATCGCCGGGATGAGCTGGCTGTCGGGGATGCCTGAGCACGGCAGCGACGACACCGCCACGGCCCTGCCATCCGCCGCGAGAAGCGTCGCGACCAGCTGACAGGTGGGCCGTCTCGCGTAGAGGCCGAACCGCACCGTCACCGACGAGAGCCCGTCGGCGCCGGCGACGAACCGCTGCTCGACGGACATGCCCGGGTACAACGGCGGCAGCACCGGGCCCGACGTGGCGTGCTCGGTCACATCGGCATGGATGCGCCCGCCGGGGCGCAGCAACGCAGAGCCCAGCAACAGCGTCCAGCCCACGGCGAGCAGCAGCGCCCATCCCCAGCGGGGCACCCGCTTCGATCGGCTCGGCGGGCGGGACCCGAGGTCCTCGGCTGTGTCCTCCCGCGTCGATTCCAAGAGCGACGACCTGAGTGCGGCGCGACGGCGATTCCCGTGAGGGCCAGGCTCACGATCGTGGCGGTTCGGCCGCCGGCGCGTGCTGATCCGGCCCCGTCTGGGGACCGTGCAGGATCGCCACCTCCTCCGCGAGCGCAGCCACCTGATCCTCCAGCTTCGACACGTGCATCGAAAGGTTGATGGCCACGATCAACAGGAACAGGAACACGAAGGCGAACAC
>JBBQHT010000124.1:0-13214 GCA_038324235.1 Acidimicrobiales bacterium | reverse complement strand
GGACGAGCGGTCGACACGGAGTCGCCGCCGCTCAACAGGCCCTGGGCCTGGAGCACCCGCAAGGCCTCCCGCACGGTCGAGCGGCTCACCTGGAACTGCTCGGTGAGCTCCTTCTCGGTCGGCAGCGCCGTGCCCACCGCCAGGTCGCCCGCCACGATCGCGTCGCGCAGTTGGCGGGCGACGAGCAGGGACAGGGGCACCCGGGTGACCGGCTGGAAGGCGTTCTGGTCCGTCGACATCGGTCGCAGGCTACCCCTTGCCTGTTTGTCGGACAAGCAGTACGGTCAACCGCAGTTTCGAGAAGGGGGGCCCTCATGGCCATCGATCCGTCCACGACCGCAGTGGTGCTCATCGAGTACCAGAACGACTTCACGACCGAGGGCGGCGTGCTCCACGGCGCCGTCGAGGCCGTGATGGACAAGACCGGCATGCTCGCCAACACGGCCAAGGTGGTCGAGACCGCGCGGGCCAAGGGCGCGACCGTGATGCACGCGCCGATCATGTTCACCGAGGGCTACAACGAGATCAGCTCGCACCCCTACGGCATCTTGAAGGGGGTCGTCGACGGGAACGCGTTCGTAAAGGGCAGCTGGGGCGCCGCCATCATCGACGAGCTCGCGCCGGCGCCGACCGACATCGTCATCGAGGGCAAGCGCGGGCTCGACACCTTCGCCAGCACCAACCTCGACTTCATCCTGCGGAGCAAGGGCATCACCACCCTCGTGCTCGGCGGGTTCCTCACCAACTGCTGCGTCGAGTCCACCATGCGCAGCGGCTACGAGAACGGCTACCAGGTCATCACGCTCAACGACTGCGTCGCCGCGACGTCGATCGAGGAGCACGACAACGCGCTCACCTATGACTATCCGATGTTCTCCCAGCCGATGTCGTCGGCCGAGTTCATCGACCAGCTCAGCTGAGCGTCTCGTCGAGCGCGTCGTAAGCGGAGGGTTACGGTCGCGGGATGCGCCGCTCCTTCGTCACGACCGTGTGTGCTCTCGGGCTCGTCCTGGCGGCGGGGTGCTCCTCGACGACGGCGACGACCGGAGCCCCGCCCGTCTCGGGGTCACCGGGGTCGAGTCCGGCGATCGTGCCCGGTTCGACCCCGCCCGGCACGGCCGCGGCGCCGACGGTGCAGAAGGACGTGCTCGCCACTGAGGTCGACCCCCCGGGCGCGCCCGGCCGGACGCTCACGCTGATCCGCTACACCATCCCGGCCGGCGCCAAGCTGGCGCCGCACATCCACCCGGGTGTGCAGCTCGCGTCGATCCAATCGGGCACGCTCACCTACACCGTCGTGTCCGGCACGGTGAAGGTGACCCACGCCGATGGGCAGGCCGAGTCGGTGACCGGGCCGACGACGATCCGGCTCGACGCCGGTGACGCCGTGGCCGAGGAGGGTGACATGGTGCACTTCGGGGCGAACGAGACCGGAAGCCCGGTCGTGATCCTGGCGACCCTTTTGACCGAGGACGGTCGCGACCTGGCCGTCACGGTGACCACGACCGCGCCCGCCGTGCCGTAAGGGGTCTGCCCCCGACCTCCGCGCCCGAACGCCGAGATCTGCCCGACGGGGCCCGATGCCACCGCGGTCGGCTCGGTCTTCGGTCGCGTCAGCGGTCGGTCGCGTCAGCGGTCGGTCGCGTCAGCGGTCGATCGGGTCAGCGGTCGATCGGGTCGGCCTTCGGTCGGGTCAGCGTGCGGTCGGGCTCGTCGCCGTCGCCGTCACGACGGGGGGATGGCGCGCATGCGATTGTTGCGGGCGTTGTGTTCGACCTCGGCGAGTCCGAGCTTCTCCATCAGCGGTGGGACGTAGTTGCCGAAGCGGCCGCGCAGGCCCTTCTTGAGCCCGTACCACCCGCCGACCGGGTTGTCCGCGGACCGCGCCCACGCCTCGACCGTGCCGTCGGCCGCAGGCTTCTGCTCGTCCGCGTTGCCGAGCGGCACCCAGTCGCCGGCCTCGGTGAGCATCGCGTGCAGATCCTCGAGGCAACGCAGGTGGTAGCTCAACTGGGTCTTGCCGACCTGGCAGACGAGCGCCGGCGGATCGCGCTCCTCGTCGCGGTACATCTGGTACTCCGACCCGCCGCTCGGCGTGGTCAGCGTCCACGGGTTGTCCTTGGTTCCTTCGGCTGCGCCCATCGTCGGGCTCCCTTCGGTCGTGGCATTGGTCATGGCAAAGCGGTCGTGGCGGGGCGGTTACGGCGGGGCGGTTACGGCGGGGCGGTCATGGCACGTCGGTCCCGGTTCCGCTTTCGGCGGCGGCGATGAAGTTCGGGATGAGGCTGGACCACCCGGCCGTGTTGGCTTCGCGCCACGGCGGTCCGTCTGCGCCGAGCCGCTCCCAGCCGCGGTGCTCGATGTCGAGGCGGGTCGTGCCGTCGCCGTTGTCCACGAAGCGCAGGTCCACATCGGTGGCGTCGGCCCGGTCGCGACGGATGTGCCAGAGGTAGGCCAACCGATGCGGGGGGTCCCACACGGTGATCTCACCCCAGTCGATCTCCTCGCCCGTCGAGGTCCGTTCGTAGATGCGGCCGCCGCGGCGCGGTTCGAGCGCTACGCTCGTGGCGGGATCGCCCGAGGCGGAGTGCCCGCGGGGCCACCACTGCCCCAAGCGCTCGGTCCACACCGCGAACGCATGCTCGGGGGCGCAGTCGATCGCGTAGCTCAAGCGCAACGGGGCCAGTGACCCGGCGGGGGAGGGCAGCGTCGCATCGGCCGGCGCCGGTTGCAGGGGTGATGCCGGCGGTCGCGAGGTGCCGGTCGGGTCGCTCACGAGGCCGCCCCCCGTCGTCGCGTGGTCCGCCCGGCCGAGGCGTCCGGCGGCGGCGTGGGCGGCGGCGCGGTGTTCTCCGCCAGCAGGCGGAACCGGGAAGCCGCATCCCCCCACACGTCGCGCACGTACGCCTCCACCGCATCGATGCCCTGATCGTGGAGGCGATAGATGCGGCGCGTGCCCTGCGGCTCCTCCACGACGAGCCCGGCATCTTTGAGCAGTCGCAGGTGGCGCGACACCGCCGGCCGGCTGATCGGGAGCTCGGCGGCTAGCTCGCCGACGGATCGTTCCCGCCCGCCGAGCAGCGCCAGGATGGCTCGCCGGTTCGGATCGCCGAGCGCTTCGAACGGATCGCCTTGTGTCGCATCAGCCTGTCGCGCAGATGCCGCGGTCATCGTTCTCCCTGTTGCCGAGGTGGTCGCTCGCCTCGCCCGGTCGGGTCGGCGACGTCGTCCCCTACCGTAGCCGGACCGTTACCGTAACTGCGTCGTTACCATCATTCTTTTCGCCGGACCTGGTGCTGGAGATGGGCGCTGCCGGCCGACTGAACCCGAAGGGCCGCCGACGCCGGAACCTGCACGGATCTGGTGCCGGATGGCGCCCTGGGCGCCGACAGAACATGTGATGGAGCTGGGTTCAGGCCTCGCCGAGGATGCGATCGAGTTGGACGATGTCCGCCGTGGTCACCAGGCCGATGAACTGGGCGTCCGCGTCGGTCACCGGGAGCGCATCGCAATCGGCGCCCTCCATCGCCCGCACGGCGTCGCGCAGCGTCCAGGTCGGCGTGGCGACGGGCCAGTTCCGGTCGGCGATCTGCTCGACCGTGGTCGTCGGCCAATTAGCCGCCGGCGTGTCGTGCAGGTCGTAGAGCGAGATCATCCCGACAAAGCGGTTGCCGTCCACCACCGGCACCTGGGCCTGGCGGTTGAGCAGCAGGTGGTGGTCGTAGAACTCGGTGAGCGTGACGTCGGGGGCCACGGTGCGCGCGTCCCCGGTGATGGCGGCGTTGATCGGGAGGTCGAAGCGCCGTTCGAGATGACCGAGCCGCCCGTGCTGCTGGTAGGCCGACACCGAGACGTCTCCCATCACGAGTTGGGCGAACACCGCGGCCACCAGCCCGGGCACGACGAAGCCGGGGCGGCCCGTCGATTCGGCGACGAACACGACGCCCGCGAGCGGCGTGCGGTACCCCGCGCCGAGGAAGGCGGCGATGCCGATCACGGGGAACAGCGTCGTGGTGGTGTCGCCCACGAGCACGCCGGCGGCCTTGCCGGTGAGGGCGCCGGCCACGACGAGGGGCACGAACAGCCCGCCCACCCCGCCGCCGCCGACGGTCGTCGCGACCGCCGCCATCCGCAGGGCGAAGAGCACGACGATGAGCCACAGCGTCTGGTTGGGCTCGGTCACCCACTCGAGGGTGCGGTAGCCGGGGCCGGCGGCCAGCGTCGAGCCGTAGATCGCGTTGCTGGCCAGGATCAGGGCTGCCATCACCGCACCACCGACGACGGCCCGGACGAGCGGGTGCCCCCGCGTCGAGAGGCGCTTGGCCTGACCCATCACCCACGCGAAGCCGCGGGCGCCGGCGCCACAGGCGAGCCCGAGGATCACCGCGCCGCCCAGATCGCGGAGATCGAAGGGCGGCGAACCGGCCACGGCGAACAGGGGAGCGGTGCCGGCGAACGCGACGAAGACGAGGTAGCTGACCGCAGCCGCGACGAGCGCGGGGAGCAGCATGTGGCGGGCGGTGTCGTCCTGGAACGGGACCTCGAGGGCGAAGACCGCACCCGTGGCCGGCGTCTTGAAGATGGCTGCGACGCCCGCGGCGGCGCCGGCCACCATCAGCACCTTGGTCTCGTCGCGCGAGAAGAAGCGCGACCAGCGAGCCTGGAGCCCCGAGCCGATCGCCGCGCCCATGTAGAGCGACGGTCCTTCGAAGCCGAGCGCGCCGCCGCTGCCCAGGGTCGCGACGCTGGCGACCACCCGGCCGACCACCGGGCGCAGGTCCAGCCGCCGGTCGGACTCGTGGAAGTTCTTGATGTACTCCTCCGAGGTGGCCGGTGACGCGCCCGCGGCGAGGTAGCGCAACGCGAGCGCGGTGAGCACCAGACCGACGGCCGGTGCGCCAGCCTGCATCCACAGCGGTGCCGTGAGCAACCGGTCGAGGACCTGCTCGCGGGTGACCCACTCGAACCCCGCCACCGCCAGGCCGACCAGTGCGCCGGTGATGCCGGCGAGCAGCAGCGTGCGGCGCGACCGGTGCCCGAAGTCGCGCGCTCGTTCGAGCACCGCGCCCATCAGCGAGCGCCCATCAACGTGGTTCCGGCGCGAGTCCGGCGAGCAGGGCGTGGAGGCCCACGTCGAACTGGTGGTCGGACACGAACCCGCGGATCGTCGTGGCGAGCGTGTCGGCCCCGGCGTCGGCCCCGGCGTCTGCCGCCGGTCCCGCCGCCGGTCCCGCCGCCGTTCCGGCCGGCGGTCGGGCCGCGCCGAGGGCTGGCTGGCGGCCGACGCCGGTGCGGTTGTCCCGGCGCCGTCCCGCCTCGAGGGCGCAGAACCCGACCGTGTAGGTGTGCACGGCGGCGTACGCCTCGATCGCGGCATCGTGTGCGAAGCCGGCCCGGTCCAGCACCGCGATGGCGGCGGTCAGCCGGGCTTGCGCGGCGGGCGACGTCACGGCGCGGCGGGTGAACAGCGACAGCAGATCGGGTTCGGACCGGAAGAGCTGACGGAGCGACAGCGCGAGCTCGAGCAGGAACGGCCGCCAGCGCTTGCGGGGGCCCGGAACGCCGAGCGCCGCGAGGCGTGCGTCCGCGACCGCCTCGAGCAGATCGTCCTTGCCGGCCACGTGGCGGTACAACGCCATGGGTGTGACGTCGAGATCGTCCGCGAGGTGGCGGAGGCTCAGGGTCGCCAGCCCATCGCGGTCAGCCCGGAGCACGGCCGCCTGCTCGATGCGGGCGCGGCTCAGGTGCGGTGCTCCGGGAGCGGTCGGGCGGGAAGGCATGCGACGCGACACCTGCGCAGTGTAGCTCGCGGAGTCTACGCGTAGACCAATTGCACCCAGAGCGTTAGTGAAACGCCGGTGTCGTCAACACGGGTTGACAACCGTCGCCTGTCAACGCATATTGACAGCATGGATGTCACCCAGCTCGACACCGCCGCCCGATCGAAGGACCCCGTCGAGGGCTTCCGCGCCGTCGCCGCGCTGCGGCGCCTGGCCGATCAGCTCGAGGCCCGCAACGTGGGCCTGGCTCGGCGCCAAGGATGGTCGTGGGAGCAGATCGGTGACGCGCTTGGCGTTTCGCGCCAGGCGGCCCACAAGAAGCACAGGAGGACCTGGTGAAGAAGCGCTTGTCGATCGACGCCCGCGGAGCCGTGCTGGAGGCCGCAACGACCGAGGCCGCTCGCCGCGGTGACGACTACATCGGCTCGGAGCACCTGCTGCTCGCCACGCTGGCCCGGCCCGAGGGCGTGGCGGCGGCGGCGCTCGGCACCGACCTGGCCGCCGCCCGCCGCGGCCTGGCTCTCCTCGACGAGCAGGCGCTGGCCGGTCTGGGCATCGAGGTCGACATCGCGCGGTTCGATCCGCACGACCGTCCGCGCTCGACGTCCCGGCCCAGGTTCACCAGCGGCGCCAAGCACGTGCTGCACCGCGCCGTGATCGAGGCGAAGCGGGAGGACGCCACCGTGATCACCACGAGGCACCTGCTCCTGGGCGTGCTCGGCGCGGAGCCGCCCGACGCGGCCGTGACGCTCCTGGGCCACTTGCGCTGCGATCTCGACGCCGCCCGCGCGACGCTCGCGCCCAGCGGGGTCGAAGCGGAGTAGCGCTGCTTCAGGCCGCCGGCCACCCGGCCGAGGCCGCCGTGAGGGCGCGGCCCAACGCATCCTGTTCGAGGTCGCGCCGCTCGAGGGTGGGATGCGGGCTGCCCCCGTGGCTGGCGACGACGAGCTGGGCATCCGCATCGATCCAGAGCAGCTGGCCGTGGATGCCCCACGCCGACAGCGGGCGCGACGCACCGCCGGGGAGCCACCACTGGTCCCGGTAGGAGTAGCCGGTGAGGTAGCCGTAGTGGCCGCCCCGCTGGAAGACCGCCTCGTCGCCGCCGTCGCGGATCGCCTCGATGGCCGCGGGCGGCACCGCGGCTTGGGCACCGAGCGCCGCTTGGTCGAGCAGGAACACGCCGAACCGGGCGAGGTCGCGGGTGGTCACGGCCAGGCCACCGCCGACCACCGGGATGCCGGCGCGATCGAGCGAGAGGCTCGCTGCTCGGTCCGCCCCGATGCGGGCCCAGATCCCCGTCTGGAGCAACGCCGGATAGGTCTGGTCCGTGGCCCGCTCGAGGAGCCAGCCGAGCACGTCGGTGACCGGTGTGGCGTAGGCGAACTGGTGGCCGTGGGCCTCCGGACCGGCGGGCATGTGGGCGAGCAAATCGCGGATCGATCGGGGCGCCGCGGGTGGGGTCACGTCACCCGCGAGCTCGAGGCCCAGGGCGATCATGTAGTCACCGAAGCTGAAGCTCGCGGCGCCGGTGGGCGCGTCGCCGGCATCGGCGTAGTCCTCGTCGTAGCCGATCGACACGGTCATGTCGGCCACCTGGCCCACGGTCGCGCCGGCGAACCCGGTCGCTGCGAGCTCGGGCAGCAGGTCGGTCACGAGGGCCGACCGGTCGAGCTGCCCGGTCCCGATCGCCGTCGCCGCGAGCGTGCCCGTGAACGACTTGGTCAGCGAGTAGCAGCGCTGGCGCCGCTCGGGCGCGCCACCGGCGCCGTACCACTCGTAGGCCAGCGCGCCTCGGTGGACCACGACGAGGCTGCGGGCGTCGTGGCGGGTGAGGATCTCGCCGACCGTCGTCTCGCCCCATTGCGCTGTCCGCACGGGCAGCGCCGCCACCGCGTCGGCCTCGACCCCGCTGGGCGGCAGCGCCCGCACCGCCCCGGCGCGCTCGATCTCGACGACGGGTGGTCCCACGATCTGCTCTCCGACCTCCATGCGGGGAGCATGGCACACGGGGCGTCCATCGAGCAGGCCTCGGTGCCCGCCGACCGAGAGAGCACGTTGGACCGAACGATCGAACGGATCAGAACCGTTGTTCGAGGAGCCGGGACAGCACGATGACGGTGCTCGTGCGCACGACCCGATCGTCGGCGCGGATGAGCTCGAGCGTGTGCTCGAGCTCGGCGACGTCCGCGCAGCGCAGGTGCACCAGGGCGTCGGCGTCGCCGCTGACCGTGTACGCCGCCTTCACCGCCGGATAGGGATCGACGATCGCCCGGATCGTGTCGGGGCTCACCGTCCCCCGGCAGTGCAGCTCCAGGAACGCCTCGAGCGGGGAGCCCGTCGCGGCCGGATCCACGATGGCGGTGAAGCCGCTGATCGTGCCCTCGTCCACGAGGCGGTCGACCCGGCGCTTGGTCGCCGGGGCCGACAGACCGACCGTGTCGCCGAGCTCCGCGAAGGTCGCGCGGCCGTTTTGGACGAGCGCCGCAAGAATCTGTTGGTCGAGGTCGTCGCGAAGCACGATTCCCACACTATTCGCAACGATCACCCACGGAGAAGTGCGTGGGGGCATGGGACAATGACGCATGGCCGTTCTCCCCACCTCCGTCGCCACCTTCCCTGTCGATCCGGTCGAGCTCGAGGACCGCTTCGCCGCCCACACCTACCACCCCCTGCCCGTCACGCTCGTCGACGGCGAGGGCTCGTGGGTCACCGACAGCACCGGCCGGCGTCATCTCGATCTGCTCTCCGCGTATTCGGCGCTCAACTTCGGCCACCGCCACCCCCGCCTCGTCGCGGCCGCCCACGCCCAGCTCGACCGCCTCACCCTCACCAGCCGGGCGTTCCACAACGATCAGCTCGGCCCGTTCTGCGAGGAGCTCGCCGACCTCGTCGGGCTCGACACGGTGATCCCGATGAACACGGGCGCCGAAGCGGTCGAGACGGCCATCAAAGTGGCCCGCCGGTGGGCCTACGACGTGAAGGGCGTCGCCGAGGACCAGGCCACGATCATCACCGCCGAAGGCTGCTTCCACGGCCGGACCACCACGATCGTGAGCTTCTCGACCGACGCATCGGCCCGGCGTGGTTTCGGGCCGTTCACCCCGGGCTTCCGGCCCGTGCCCTTCGGCGACGTGGCCGCCATCGAGGCGGCGATCGACGAGACGACCGCGGCGGTCCTGCTCGAGCCGGTGCAGGGCGAGGCCGGCGTGATCATCCCGCCGGCGGGGTACCTCGCCGCGGTGCGGGCGGTGTGCGATCGCCACGGCGTGCTGCTCATCGCCGATGAGATCCAGTCCGGCCTCGGTCGCACCGGCCGCACCCTGGCCTGCGAGCACGATCAGGTCCGCCCCGATCTCGTGCTGCTCGGCAAGGCGCTCGGCGGTGGCATCGTCCCGATCTCGGCGGTGGTCGGCCGCCGGGACGTGATCGCCACGCTCGAACCCGGCTCGCACGGTTCGACCTTCGGCGGCAACCCGCTGGCCTGCGCCGTCGCCCGGGAGGTCATCGCCATGCTCCGGACCGACGAACCCCAACGTCTCGCCCGGGTCCGGGGCGCGCAGCTCAGCGCCCGCCTCGGCGAGCTCGCCGCCGCGGGTCCCGACGACGTCGCCGTGACCGCGGTCCGCACGACCGGCTTGTGGGCCGGCGTCGACATCGCCCCCGCATACGGCACCGCGCGCGCCGCGTGCGAGGAGCTGCTGGCGCGGGGCGTGCTGGTCAAGGACACCAACGTGCACACGCTGCGGCTCGCCCCACCGCTCACCATCTCGGCCGCCGATCTCGACCTGGCCCTCGACCAGCTCGCCGAGACCCTGACCACATCGGGATGACGTGAGCCTGCGACCGATGCTCCGTGACGGTCAGGTGGCCGCCCCGGGCGCCGGCGCCGGCGCCCAGGACGACCGCGCGGCCCAGGATGTCGGGTCCGGCGGCGCCGACATCGACGTGCAGGTCGAGGTGCCGGCCGACATCGAGGTGCAGGCGGACGTCGAGGTTCCGGCCGGCGTCGAAGCGCAGGCCGACGTCGAGGTTCCGGCCGACATCGAGGTGCAGGCCGCCGTCGAACTGCAGGCCGACGTCGAGGCCGCGGTCGCCCGAGCGAGCGAGCTGCTGGCCACCGCCCATCGGTTCGAGCCGCGCGCGGGGCGTCGGCGGTCGCGCCGGCTCGGCCGCCTATTGGACGACCCGGCGAGCATGGCGTTTTCGTTGGCGCTCACCGACGAGGTTGCGCGGATCGACGACCCGGCGCGCGCTGTGTTGCGCCTGCACGACCTTTTCAACGGGCCGGTGCATCCGCGCTTCCTCGGTCCGCTGGATCGGTGGATGCTGCACGCGGGCGTGGCGCTCGGCCGGGTCGTGCCGGGGATCGTGACCCGCGGCGTGCAGTGGCGCCTGCGGCGCGAGACCGACGGCGTCGTGCTGCGCTCCGAGGACCCCGCCTTCGCGAGGTACGTGCACCAGCGCCGGGCCGCCGGGGTGACGCTCAACGTCAACGTGCTCGGCGAGGCGATCCTGGGCGAGGACGAGGCCCGCCTCCGCCTCGACGAGGTCCTGGCCCGCGTGGATCGTCCCGACGTCGACTACGTGTCGGTCAAGGTCTCCTCCATCTGCGCCCGCGTCTCGTCACTGTCCTTCGACGACTCGGTGGCGCGCATCGCCGTCCGACTGCGCGAGCTGTACGGACGCGCCGCGGCCGCCGACCCGCCCGTGTTCGTGAACCTCGACATGGAGGAGTACCGCGACCTCGAGCTCACCCTCGCCGTGTTCATGGCCGTCCTCGACGAGCCGGCGTTCGGCGGCCTCGACGCCGGCATCGTGCTGCAGGCCTACCTGCCCGATGCACATGACGCGTTCGAGCGGCTCGCGACCTGGGCGGTTGCCCGCCACGCGCGGACCGGAGGTCGCATCAAGGTGCGACTGGTCAAGGGCGCCAACCTCGCGATGGAGCGGGTCGACGCCGAGCTGCACGGTTGGCCGCAGGCGCCGCTCTGCTCCAAGGCCGAGGTCGATGCGTCGTACAAGCGGCTGCTCGACCGGGCGCTCGATCCGCGCTGGGGTGAGGCGCTGCGGGTCGGTCTGGCGTCGCACAACCTGTTCGATGTGGCGTGGGGCCTGGTGCGCGCCGAGCGGCTCGGGACCCGGGCCCGGCTCGAGATGGAGATGCTCGAGGGGATGGCCCCGGGCGAGGTCGAAGCGGTCCGTCGTGACGCCGGCGGCATCCTGCTCTACGCGCCTGTGGTGCGCCACGACGAGTTCGATGCGGCGATCGCCTACCTCGTGCGGCGCCTCGACGAGAACACGAGTCCCGAGAACTTCCTGCGCCACCTCTTCGAGCTCGAGGTCGGGAGTCCCGAGTTCGCGGAGCAGCAGCGTCGCTTCGTCGAAGCTGTGGCCGACCGGGATCGCCTCGACCTGACCCCGCGCCGGGCCCAGGACCGCGCGGCTGCGCCGGTGACGGCCCAGACGGACGCGCCCGCGCCGGATGCGCCGTTCCGCAACGAGCCCGACACGGACTGGTCCAGACCGGCGAACCGCGCGTGGCTCGCGAGGTTGCTCGCCTCTGTCGAGGATGAGACGGGCGAGGAGAACCAGCCGGCGCTCATCGACGTCGCGCTGCGCATCGACGGCGCTTCGGTGAGCCCCGACGCGTGCGGCCGGTTCGCCGTCGGTCTCGATCCGTCCGCGTCGGGTCGCCCTTTCTACCGCTACGCCCTTGCCGACCGCGACGCCGTCGAGCGCTGCGTCGCGGTCGCTCGCTCCGCGCAGGCAACGTGGGGTGCCACGAGCACCGAGCACCGCGCCCGACTGCTGGACCGATGCGCCGAGACGCTGGCGGCCCACCGGGGCGAAGCGATCGTCGTGATGGGTCGCGATGCCGGCAAGACGGTCGCCGAAGCCGACCCGGAGGTGTCCGAGGCCGTCGACATGGCGGCCTACTACGCGCACTCGGCTCGCCACCTCGACGGCATCGACGCCGTCCACGAGCCGCTCGGCCCGGTGGTCGTTGCGCCGCCGTGGAACTTCCCGTACGCCATTGCCGCCGGCGGCGTGCTCGCCGCGTTAGCGGCGGGCAACACCGTGATCCTCAAGCCCGCGCCCGAGGCCGTGCTGACCGGCTGGCTCCTCGCCAACTGCCTCTGGGACGCCGGCGTTCCCACCGACGTCCTCCAGTTCGTGGCCTGCCCGGACGACGAGGTGGGCCGGGCGCTCATCACCCACCCCCACGTGGGCGCGGTCGTGCTCACCGGTGCGGCGGACACCGCCCGGCGCTTCCTGGCGTGGCGCCCCGATCTGCGCCTGCACGCGGAGACCTCCGGCAAGAACGCCATCGTCATCACCGCCGCCGCCGATCTGGACCTCGCCGTGCGCGACCTGGTGCAGTCCGCGTTCGGCCATGCCGGCCAGAAGTGCTCGGCGGCGAGTCTCGCCATCGTCGAGCGGTCGGTGCTCGACGGCGACCGGTTCCTGCCCAAGCTCGCCGACGCGACGCGGTCGCTGCGGGTGGGTCCAGCGGGCGATCCCGCGGTGGACGTCGGCCCGCTCATCGCCCCGCCTGGTGACCGGCTCGAGCGTGCGCTCACGCGGCTCGATCCGGGGGAGCGCTGGCTCGTCGAACCCCGGCGCCTCGACGACGCGGGCTACCGGTGGTCGCCGGGCATCAGGGTCGGCGTCGCGCCGGGGTCGTTCCTGCACCGCACCGAGTGCTTCGGTCCGGTCCTCGCCGTGATGGCGGCCGACGATCTCGACCACGCCATCGAGCTCCAGAACGCCACGGACTACGGCCTCACCGGGGGCATCCACAGCCTCGATCCCGCCGAGGTGGCGCGCTGGCGGGCCCGGGTCGAGGTCGGCAACGCGTACGTGAACCGGGGGATCACCGGAGCGATCGTCGGCCGGCAGCCCTTCGGCGGTTGGAAGCGCTCGACCGTCGGCCCCGCCGCGAAAGCTGGTGGTCCCGACTACGTCGCCAGCCTCTGCTCGTGGCACGACGAGGACGGCGGGCGGGATCGTCTCGAGCGGGCCCGTCGCGGCTTTGCGGCCACCTGGGCCGAGCTGACCCGGGCCCACGACCCGAGCGGGCTGCGGGCCGAGCGCAACGAGCACCGCCACGTGCCGTTGGCGTCGGTCCTGCTGCGCATCGAGGCCGGGGCGGATCCGGTCGACGTCGAGCTGTGCCACGAGGCGGCGCGGGCCACGGGTACGCAGCTCCTGGTGAGCCGGTCCGAGGACGAGCCGCTCGACGCCCTCCGGGCGCGCTGGGAGATCGAGCACCCCGACCGGTTGCGGGTTCTCGGCGTCGTGCCCGACCCGCTCCGGCGGGCCGCGACGGGCGCGTGGTTGCCCCTCGACGATCGTCGGCCCGTCGCCGACGGGCGCATCGAGCTGGTGCGCTGGAGCCGCGAGCAGTCGGTCAGCATCACGAACCACCGGCAC
>JBBQHT010000123.1:0-13262 GCA_038324235.1 Acidimicrobiales bacterium | reverse complement strand
ATCGCGCCGACGCCGGTGAGGACCGGAGCGAAGGACACATCGCTCGATCCGCCGAGGAACAGCGGGAAGGCGAACATCAGGCAGAACGTGCCGGCCTTGCCGAACCAGGTGACATCCACCGGCTTGGCGCCGAGCGCGGTGATCACCACGGTGATGCCGCCCACGACGATCTCCCGGGCGAGCACGATCCAGCACAGCCACAGTGGTGCCGCGCCCGCCACGATGATGCCCACGATCGCCACGAAGAAGAGGAACCGGTCCGCAGTGGGGTCGAACATCTTGCCGAAGTTCGAGACCTGGTTGAAGTGGCGGGCGATGTAGCCGTCGCACCAGTCCGTGGCGCCGAGCGCGGCCAGCAGCACCGCCGCGCCGAACGGGTTGTGGCGGGAGAACAGGAGCCACCAGTACAGCGGCAGGCAGAGCAGGCGGACGAGCGTGATGAGGTTCGGGACCGTGAGGATGCGATCCAGGTCACCGCCCGGCGGGACCACCTCGGGCGTCGTCGTGCTCTCGGTCTCACGTTCCCCCGGCTGACCCACCCCGTCAGGATAGGTCGGGCCGAACGCCGCGGCGCGTTCTGCGGCGCGGGTCAGCCGGTAGCGTGCGCCGGGGTGCCCGCCCGCCGGCGGGCCCCGACATCCTCACGAAGGGCAGCACACCGTGGCATCGATCTTCTCCCGCATCATCGCCGGCGAGCTCCCCGGTCGGTTCGTCTACCGCGACGAGCGCTGTGTGGCGTTCCTGTCCATCGCCCCGCTGCGACCAGGCCACACCCTGGTGGTGCCGATCGAGGAGATCGACCACTGGATCGATGCGCCGCCGGCGCTCAACGCGCACCTCATGGAGGTCTCGCAGAAGATCGCGGTCGCGCAGCAAGCCGCCTTCTCCCCCACCAAGGTCGCACTGGTGATCGCCGGTCTCGAGGTTCCTCACCTGCACCTCCACGTCATCCCCATGCAGACCGAAGCCGACCTGCACTTCGGCAACGCCGACCCCGCACCCGACCCCGCCGCGCTCGACGCGGCCGCCGCCGCCATCCGCGCCGCGCTCGGCCCTGACGCCTCGGCTTAGGGGACTGCCACTTCGGTCTCCGGGGTACGGATGAAGACCTCGATGCCGTCGCTGTCGAGCACCTCCTGCAACCCGAGCGACCGCAGGCCGTCCACGAAGACCCGCCGGTCCACCGAGGTCCACCCGCCCACCCCGCGGGTGTCGAGCACGACCGCGTCGACGCCGTCGGCAGCCGCGGCGGCGTCGGGCCTGGCGCCCGTGATCAGCACGTAGACCTGACGGCGCTCCGCGATGACCGTGACCACTGAGGCCGAAGCCCGGACGGATCGATCCGGCCCGATGCGGTCGGCCGCGCTCAGGCGCGCCGCGTCAGCCGCATCTTGGGCCCCCCACCCCCACGGCTGGCGGTAGGGCGAGCTGGCGGCGTCGCGGATGAAGAACAACGTGGCCGCGAGCAGCATCACGGCCAGCACACGCCGGTCGACGGTGATCTTCTCCACCCCCATGCGGCCGATGCGCGCCAGGGCGAACGCGGTCGCCAGGAAGATGAACGCGGTGATGGCGATCGTCTGCTGCCCGTACACCGCCCCTTCGGGCACCTGGGCCACGAGGAAGAAGAACTGCAGCGGAAGGACGGGGAGCAGGTACCGGGGCGCGAGCAGCGGCAGGAACGCCACCGGCGCGAACAGCGTCACGAGGAGGTTGAAGTTCTGCTCGCGGAACACCGAGCCGAGCACCTCGCCCGGGTGGACGAGCATCCCCCACAGCGCGGAGAGCGGCGAGTCCCCGAACGCGGAGAAGATCGCCATGTGCGGGTAGGCCCCGTTGCCGAAGCTCGGCTGGATGATGAACACGGCGATCGCGGTGTAGGTCAGACCACCGATCACGCTGAGCTTGCCCTCGACCTTGCGGCCCTCGGCCCAGAGCAGGCCGCCGAGACCGGCGACCGCGAGCCCGAAGTCGGCCCGGCACAACACGATGAACAGGCAGCAGACGGCGTAGCGACGCCAGTGCTTTCCGAGACCGAAGTACGCCGCGTACAGCAGCGCGGGCAGGGCGAGGACCTCGGGGTAGAACCCGGCGAGGTTCAGGTTGTGCATCGTGGGGTACAGGGCGTAGACGACGACGAGCGTGAACGCCGCGCCGACCCGCAGGTTGGCGAGGCGACGGGCGATCCGCCAGATCGGCACCGCCGCGAGGGCGAGCGCGCCGGACTGCAGCACCAGCAGCGTGGGCTGGATCGGCAGCACGTAGCCGGCCAACGTGAGCGGGTACACGACGAACGACGCCTGCGACGCCAGGACGTGGGCCGGGGTGCCCACGGTGACCACCGGGTCGTACCCGTTGTGGATCAGCCACAGGGCCTGGTCGTAGCTGGACAGGTCGAGGGTGCCGTCGAGCGAGCGCACCTTGGCCAGCGAGAGCAGCGCGAGCACGACGAACAAGCCACCCGCGAACAGCCAGGGCAGGACGCGGTCGGACCACTCGCTGTCGAGACGGGCCTGCCAGCGCAGGATGACGTTGTCGACGCGCCGCCGGAACGGCGCGGTGCGCGCCGGAGCCGGACGCGCCCGGGACGGCGCCGGTCGCGACGAAGACGCCCGCGAGGGGGTCGTGGTCAAAGCAACGTGCCCTGACCGTGGATCTCGCCGGTGGCCGGATCGACGCGCGCGATGAGATCCGCCCCCTTGTTGCGTACGTTGCCCACCTCGGAGCCCACCGGGTACAGCTCGAGCAGCTTCGGGGATGCGGGCACCAGCAGCTTGCCGAGCTGGTCGAGGTCGTCGGTGGACTCGTCGAGCCAACTCGCCCACACGTCGGAGGGGAGGATCACCGGCATCCGGTCGTGCACCGGCGCCATGGTCTCGTTGGCCGACGTCGTGATGATCGTGCACGAGTGCAGCTCGTCACCGTCGGGGGCCGCCGGATTGCGCCAGATCTCCCACAGCCCCGCGAAGGCCAGTGGGCGCTCGTCGGGTCGGTGGATGAACATCGGCTGCTTCTTCTTCTGACCCGGCACGGCCTTCCACTCGTAGAAGCCGTCGGCCGGGATGATGCAGCGCCGCTTGCGGAACGCCGGCTTGAACGCGTTCTTGGTGGCAAGGGTCTCCGCCCGGGCGTTGATCATGCGGCTGCCGGTGGACGGGTCCTTCGCCCAGCGGGGCACGAGACCCCAGTGGAACGCCTCCATCCGGCGCACCCCGCCGGTCTCGAGCACCGCGTAGACGTCGTTGGTCGGGGCGACGTTGTAGCTCGGCGCCAGCACCTGCTCACCTGGGGGCATCGCCTCGAAGTACTTGGCCATCTCATCCGGCGGCGATGCCGACACGAAACGCCCACACATCTTCTTGAACCTACTCGACACCGCGCCGATTCCGGCTGAGCCCACGGCGAGGGCACCCGACCCGAACGCCGGGGCCGTGACCGCCAGCCGGTCAGGCGCCGTCGGCGGGATCGAACCGGCGGGGCACGAAGTACCGGCCGACCAGCGGCAGGGCGAGGAACCCCTCGACGCCCGAGTACAGCACCGCGACCTGCGGGAGCGAGCGCTGATCGTCGTAGACGATGACGCGGGGCTCCCACAGGGGGCGGAACCGCCGGTTGAACTCGTGCAACGACTTGATCTGGAAGAACGGGTTGAGCAGCGACACGACCCAGCGCAGCGCCCGTTGGCGGCGGGTGAAGTCGAGGTCCTCGGAGAACAGCCGGCCCATCACCGCGAAGTTCATCGACAACCGCCGCAGGCCCCGCTCGCGCAGCGCGAAGGCCGTCTGGGCCACGAGGAACTCGGTCATGCCGTTGGGTGAGTCCGGGTCGCGGCGCATCATGTCGAGCGTGAACCCCGGGTCGTCGCCGAAGATGGGCACGATGCGCAGGAACCCCCCAGGCACACCCTGCTCGTCGAAGGCCACGCACAGGAGGTACTCGGGGTTCTCACCTCGCACCGCCTGGCTCAGCGCCATGGTGAAGCCTCGCTCAGGCGCCTTGCCCCGCCACTTGTCGCTGATCGCGTTGAGCTGGCCGACCAGTTCCGGGCTGGCCTCGGATTCCTTCATCATCGCCAGGTGATGGGTCCTCGCGACGCGCTGCACCGACTGGCGCATGCTCTTGTTCTTCTTCCCCTCGAGCTTGAACGCCAGGCAGTCGATCACGGCCTCGTCGCCGAGGTAGAACGACCGCAACCCCCGCGCGGCGTAGCGGCCGGCCTCGGTCTCGCGCACCGCCAGGAACGCATAGCCCCACCCGTGGTTGCGACACATGGCCAGGAACTCGTCGATGACGAGGTCGAGCGAGTCCGGGTGCCCGATCGGGTCGCCGGAGGCCAAGGCGTAGCGACCGATGTAGGTGTAGGCGATCATCGCTTCGCCGTCGGAGGAGAAGAAGTAGCTCTTGTCGTCGCGCAGGGCGAAGAAGGCGAGTGTGTCCGCGCCGTAGGCGTGCACCAGGCGGCTGGCGTGGTCCCAGTCCCGGTGCGTGCGTGGTCGGGCCACGATCGGGCGGAAGAAGAGGACGAGCGCGGTGGCGACCCCGAGGATGCCGAGCACCAGCAAGGAGTTCGGGAAGAGCACGCGGAAGGCCCGGCGCTGGTAGGTGTACTCGCCGTCGATGCCGAACAGCTCCTCGAGGATCGTGAAGAAGCTGTTCGCGACATCCGGGGCCGGGCTCAGGTGGTCGCGTTCGAGGTACAGCGCGGCGAAGCCGTACGCGAAGACGCCGGCGAGGTAGATCGGCACGAACTTGACGACCTGGAACATCGACGGCGGATCGGATTGGGCCGAGAACCCGGCCCGCGACCACACGAGCAGGGCCACCATGGCGGCGGTGAACCCCAGCTGGTACGGCGTGGCTTGCGGGTTGCCGAGCCCGCCGTTGAGGACGTGGGTGAGCTGGATCACGAGATGGATCGTGAACAGCACGACGGTCACCATCCACGCGGTGTGCTTCTGGCGGGCCAGGTTGCCCGCCAGATACAGGAGGGCGATGCCGATCGCCAGGGCCGCGGCCTGGGTGCCGACCCGGTAGGTGACCGGGTTCACCACCCGGTTGATGCTGTCGACCCGGGCGGCGAACGGCCGCAGGCTGGCCAGGATCGCGGCGATCCCGGCGAACGCGGTGAGCCCCGAGATGAGCTTGACGCGCCAGAGGGTCACGGCGGCCGACCGAGCGGGAGCGGGCGCGCCGGCGAGCGGTTCGACCGCCACCGGCATCAGTAGCGATCCGGCACGAAGGTCTGTTCCTGCAGCGGCGGCCGGATGTAGTTGTCCGGCCGGCGCGGTGGCAGCTTCAACGGCCCGGAGGTGACATCCTCGTAGTCGATCACGCTGAGCAGGTGGCTGATGCAGTTGAGGCGGGCCCGCTTCTTGTCATCGGCGTCGACGACCCACCACGGCGACTGCTTCGTGTCGGTGTGGGCGAACATCTGGTCCTTCGCCCTTGAGTACTCGACCCACAGCTCGCGAGCCTGGAGATCCATGGGGCTCAGCTTCCAGCGCTTGAACGGATCGTCGATGCGGGCCTGGAAGCGGTGCTCCTGCTCGTCGTCGCTGACCGAGAACCAGTACTTCACCAACACGATGCCCGACCGCAGCAGCATGTTCTCGAAGTCGGGACACGTCATCAGGAACTCGTCGTACTCCGCGGGTGTGCAGAACCCCATGACGTGCTCGACGCCCGCCCGGTTGTACCAGCTGCGGTCGAACAGCACGATCTCACCGGCGGCGGGCAGCTCCCCCACGTACCGCTGGAAGTACCACTCGCTCCGCTCCTTCTCCGTGGGTTTGTCGAGGGCGACCACCCGCACCACGCGGGGGTTCGTGCGCTCCACGATGCGCTTGATGGCCCCGCCCTTGCCCGCCGCATCCCGGCCCTCGAAGATCACGCACATCTTCAGGCCCTCTTGGCGCACCCACTCCTGGAGCTTGACGAGCTCGCGCTGCAACACGAGGAGCTCGGACTCGTAGAAGTCGCTATCGAGCTTCTTGCGCGTGTCCTTGCCACCGCTGTGGCCGTCGTGGGTGTGGTCGCCCGAGTCGGCGTTGCCGTTGCCCCCGTTGGCGGCCTTGCTCGTCGCTTTGCTCATGATGCGCGGACACTATCCCCATCGAGCTGCGCGACCAGGGTCTTGGGGGCCACACAGCGGTAGGCGTCGGTTACGATCCCCGCGATCTCGGCCCAGTCGAGATCGCGGTCCAGGCGCACGCCGACCCAGCCTCGGTGCCCCACGTAGGCCGGCACGAAGAACCGCTCGGGCTCCTCGTCGACCAAGGTGGCCTGCACCCCAGGGGGCGCCGCCACCCAGATCGCCAGGCGACCGTCGCCGTGGTGATCGTCGAGGTAGGACACGAACGTCTTCTTGTCCCGGACGAAGAAGGTGGGTGACCCGTGGCTGAGGCGTTCGTTCACCTCGGGCAACGCCAGGCAGATCCGGCGGAGACGCTCGAGCTTCGATGCGGCCATCGCCCCAGTCTGCCCGACCCGGACGCTGATCGCTCTGGTCGTCGATCTGCTCGCGACGTGGACCGTCAACCGGTGAAGGTGGGCGACACGGCGACCGGGGTGGCCGCGGCCGCCGTGTTGGCGGCCACTGCCGCCGTCGTCGAGGTGGTGCTCGTGGAGGTCGAGGTCGTCGACGTGGTCGAGGTGGTGGTGGAGGTCGTGCTCGGATCGAACGCGGCCACGGTGCGCACCAGTCCCGTCGCCACCTCGGTCTCCGAACCCGGGGGCGTGATGCCCGGGAACGCGGCGTTGGGGATCCAGTGGGACGTGAAACCGGAGGCGTAGGTCTGGTTCACGATGAAGCCCTCGGTGCCGTTGGTGCCGTCATAGGTGGTCTGGGCCACCGGGCTCGGCGTCTTGACGGCGAAGCTGAAGAACTGGGCGCTGTCGGCGACGGTTCCGGGGGACTGGACCTGCGGGCCGTACCAGTGGATGACGCTGTGCCCGGCGCTCACGTAGACCTCGCACGTCCAGCCGGCGACGTCGGCGCCCGGCTGGTTCGTGTTGTTGGTCGACGCGTCCTTGATCTGCAGCTTCGCCGCCCCGCAGGTGGGGTCGGTCCAGCCGGCCGGCACGATCGCGGTCACATCGACGTTGGTGTCGGGGTCGTTGTTGTACGGGTCAGACCGCTCCCCCGCCGCCCGGATGTACGCCGTGACCGTGGTGTTCGCCGCGTACGGCGGGGTCGAGCCCACTGCACCCGTACCGCCGGACGTGTTCGGCGCGAACCCGAAGGCCGAGTAGCCGGGGAAGCTCGCGTGGGCGAAGGCGGGAACCGCCATCGCCGTGACTCCCGCGAAGGCCACCCCACCCAGCAGCAGTCGCCGCCCGGTGCTCCGTCGTCCTGCCCCGCGACGCATTTCCCCTGTGCTCATGTCCAAGCTCCTTCGTGCCATCGGGCTGGCCCGGCCCCAGCGGTCGGGTGATTCGGGGTGGTAGTCGTGCCGCGGGGCGAACAAGTTCCTGCGGTCGGGAACTTTCTGACGGCGGGCGCCGACTACACCCATGTATGCGACGCCCTGCTTCGGCCATCCTCGTGCTGCTCCTGATGATCGGAGCGGGTCTCATCCTGTTCGCCGCCCCCGCCAGTGCTCATGCCGTGCTCGGCTCGCCCACCGCGCCGGTGAACAACACGCAGACCCTGACGATGAACGTGCCCAACGAGAAGCGCGACATCGACTTCAACGTCGACGTCAAGATCCTGGTCCCGGCCGGCTGGCCGGCGGGCTGTGTCGCGACCCAGGCCACCTGGACGTGCGCGACGAGCGTGGATCAGGCATCAGGTCGCAATGTGGTGCACTTCACCAAGAGCGGCGGTTCGGTGCTCGACCAGAACGAAGACTTCACGTTCTCGACCCACACGGCGTCGAACGAAGCGACGTTCCGCTTCCCCACGGTGCAGAAGTACAACACCGGCGAGGAGGTCGCCTGGATCGACGACAGCGGTTCGACGCCGTCGCCATCGTTGCGGACGGTCTCGGCGGGAACCCCCACGCTCCCGCCCACCACCGCACCACCGCACAACCAACCGACCAACCCGCCGACGCCAACACCGACCGTCACGCCGACCACTCCGCGGCCCTCGCCAGGAGCGCCGACCCCAGAGGGCCTGCCTGGTCCCGGAGCCGCGCCGACCTCGACGCTGCCCGGTGGCGCCCCCGCGCCCACCACCCCAGGGGCCACGACCACCACGGTCACCGGTGACGCCAGCGGCGCCCCCACGGAGACCACACCCGACGGCGCTCCGGCGGGCCCATCCGAGGAACCTCCCGGCTCGACACCGACCGTCGGCGGCGCCGACGTGCCGGGCTCGGCCCTCGCCGCCGCCCCTGACGCATCCGGATCCGGCACCGAGACCGCGGCCGGCACCAAGCCCAGCTCGTCGAGCACCGTGGGCGTGGTGCTCGGCCTCCTGGCCGTGCTCGTCGTCGCGGGCGTGGGCGGCGCCTTCTTCCTCCGCCGGCAACGCCCCACCTCCTGATCCATCGAAGCGCTGGCCTCGCGATGAACCGTCCGCCGAGTGGGTGCACTGTGCACCCACTCGCGTTATCGTGACGACGTGACCAAGGTGATCCAGATCCGAGACGTGCCCGACGACGTGCACGCCGCCCTGACCAGAGCAGCCGAAGCCAAGGGCTTGTCCTTGACCCGCTTTGTGCAGCGCGAACTGGAACAGGTAGCCCGACGGGAATCCGTCGTGCATGACAACGCCAACGTGATCCGCGCCACGCAGGCCAAGGTTCGAGGCCGCGTCGATCGAGGCGCGATCCTCACCGCACTGCACGAGGGACGCAACGATTGAGAGTTGTCGACGCGAGCATCATCGTCGAGCTCCTCGCGAACGATCTCGATCCCGCCCGGCTCGGCGATGAGGAGCTCGCGGTGCCGCACCTCATCGACAGCGAGGTGACCAACGTGTTGCGGCGGCTCGTCGCGCAAGGTCTTCTCACCGAGGCGCAGGGCGCATCGGCGCTCGACGGTTTCACCCAGTTGACCTTGACTCGGTACCCGGCTGACTGGCTGCGCCCGCGCATGTGGGCGCTTCGCCACAACGTGAGCGCGTATGACGCCACCTACGTGGCCCTCGCCGAGATGCTCGACGCGACCGCGCTCCTCACGGCCGACGCACGCTTGGCGAACGCTCCCGGCATCACCTGCCAGATCGACGTGATCTGACCTGCGCACCAGCGAGTGGCTTCCTGCTAGAACACGCCCGTGGCGACAGATGCGATCGAGGTCGAGGTAGGTGGGCGGGCGGTGCGCATCTCCAACCCCGACCGCATCTACTTCCCCGCCACCGGCGCCACGAAGCGGGACCTCGTCGAGTACTACATCGCCGTAGGCCCCGGGATCGTCAACGCCCTGCGCGATCGCCCCTGCATGCTGCACCGGTTCCCGAAGGGCATCGAGGGCAAGAAGGTGCACCAGAAGCGCCTGCCGGCCGGGGCGCCGCCCTGGCTGGACACGGTGCGGCTGCACTTCCCCCGCTACGGCCTGCACGCCGACGAACTGTGCGTGACCGAGCTCGCCCAGGTCATCTGGGCGGTGCAGATGTCTACCGTCGAGTTCCACCCGTGGAACTCACGGCGCCCCGAGGTCGAGATGCCCGACGAGTGGCGCATCGACCTCGATCCCATGCCCGAGTGCCCACCGCCCGCCGTCGGGCAGGTCGCGCACGTGGCGCACGAGGTCCTCGACGAGCTCGGCGCGGTCGGCTGGCCCAAGACCTCCGGCGGGCGTGGTCTCCACATCTACGTTCGCATCCAACAGCGCCACGGGTTCAAGGACGTCCGGCGAGCCGCGCTCGCCTTCGCCCGGGAGGTCGAGCGGCGCGCCCCCGAGCTGGTCACCACGACCTGGTGGCGCAAGGACCGGGATCCGCGCGCGGTGTTCGTCGACTACAACCAGAACGCCCGCGACCACACCATCGCGGCCGCGTATTCGGTGCGAGGCAACGCCGAGGCCACGGTGTCGACGCCGATCCGGTGGGACGAGATCGACGACGCCCGCGCGCAGGACTTCACCATGGCCACGGTGCCGTCTCGCTTCGCCGAGCTCGGCGACCTGCACGCCGGCATCGACGACGCGGTGTTCGCGATCGACGAGCTCCTCGAGTGGGCCGCTCGCGACGAGCGCGACGGCGCCGTCGACGCCACCCCCGATGACGACGACCCCGAGGTCCCGTGACCGTCACGAACGCGGTGGCGCACTGGTCGACATCCGTACCCCACCAGGCGTCACCCACCACTCCGAACGACTGATCACCGAGGAGGACCGACCATGACAGAGATCGCCGATCGCTACCGCCGGATCGCGGGCACCTTCACCCAGCGCGTCTCCGAGGTTCCCGCCGACGCGTGGGACAACCAGTCGCCGGTGCCCGAGTGGGCCACGCGCGACGTGGTGCGCCACCTGGTCGACTGGGTGCCCCCCATGTTGTCGAGCGGGTCCGATCTGGTGTTTCCGACGGACCGTCGGTCGATGAGGATCCGCTCGGGGCCTGGACCACGTTGAGCGACGCGATCCAGGCGGTGCTCGACGACCCGGCGACGCCGGACAAGATGTTCGTCCACGCCCAAGCCGGCACGCACCCCCTCGACCAGGCGATCGCCATGTTCGTGATGAGCGACGTGCTCATGCACACCTGGGACCTCGCCCGCGCCGCCGGCCTCGACGACACGCTCGACGCCGAGGAGGTCGCCGGCATGTACGAAGGGATGCTGCCGCTCGACGACATGTTGCGCCAGAGCGGTCAGTACGGCCCTCGGGTCGACGTGCCCGACGACGCGCCGATGCAGGACAAGTTGATGGCGTTCGTCGGCCGTCAGCCGTAGCGGCGGCCTGGGTTGAGGCCGCAGGTCAGGCCGTCGGCGCCCCCAGCCTGACCCGCGGTTCTCCGTGTCGGGGCGGGGAGATTTGAACTCCCATCAATTTGGGCCCAACGTTCGACGCACCTCGGCCGGGTTGAGGCGTACACTCCTCCGGTCCTTAGGGTGGGAGGAGCGCAACTTGGCGGGGTGGGGTGAGTTGAGTTGACGTGTCCGAGCCGCGGACAAGCAGTCGCGGGTCTGGATTCCATCTACGACGCCCGGCCAGGCAATCTCCGAGACGGGGCCCAGATCGAGCCGCGCCAGAAAGTGCGGATCGACGCACACCGCCGACTCGGGCTCGCCCGGCGCCGAGTGCGGGCTGCCGGCGTCCAGGCGCGCGGTCAAGCGGGCACGGTCACCTCTTGGCGCCAGAGTGGAGCGCTCGCTACCTCAAATGCCATGCAGAGTGGTGAAGTGCAAACCGAGCAGCCCTTCCGCAGCTGAAAGTGGTGCCTCACACGAAAACGATCGGAGAGTCGATGTACCAGTGCAAGGTGCTCACCCACAAGGATCGGGCGATGTCAGGGAAGTTCGATCCAATGAAGCTCGAGAACGCCCTCAACAGCTACGCGTCGGAGGGCTGGCGCGTATCCGTGGGACCAACTGCTGACTTCGGTGGCCTGACGGGCAACCGCCAGGAGTTCATCATGGTTCTTGAGCGAGAGATCTAATGGAGGAGCGGTTCGGGGTGAAGGGGACCGTGCAGGACGGGGTGTTCTTCACGGAGTCCCCCGGGGTCGCCGGAGAGCCGAAGGGTTCGGTCACAGTCGAGATCAACCGCCAGAACGCCAATCTCTTCGACGTGAAGGCGAAGATGGCCGCCCAGGCCCGATCCCGGGGTGCCGACGTGATCGCGGGATTCACGTACGGACAGAAGAAGCACTACTTCCGAGTTTGGGACTCAGAGCATTGGTTCGGCAAGGGGACCGCGATCTCGACGGGGGAGTTCATGTAAGGCGCCCGCCCTAGCGAGGGGCTCGGCGACCGCGTATCTTCACTTGCCACCGTCAAGACCTCTCGGCGCTCGACCACGCAGAGACGGATTGCAGTCCTGCAGATGTTGGGCGCCGACAAGCGGAGCACCCGGCTGTCGTACCGGAGCGCATTGGACTTGCGGTGTCAGGTAAAGTTCACGGCCGATCTTCCACAGCGAGTTCGGCAACGTCGACGCGGTTGGCTAGTTCCCGACGTCGTAGGGCGGAGGAGCGGGAGTGGTTGGTAGTCAGTGCAGATGGTGCGGAGCGCCGCTTCGCGGGGAACATCATGTTGCGTGCTCGTTTTGCGGCACGATGCCCGAGCCGGCGTCACCACCGGTCGTCAGCGGACCTGCGCTGTGTGTATGCAGCGTCATGGCAACGTGGCGGTGCAACGTGTGCGATAGTCCGGTTTGTCATCAGCACCGCAATCGCTTCTGGCCCGGCCAAGGTCGCGGAAACCTCCGCCTGGCGACGGAGTTCGAGTGGACGGTCTGGGACGACGCGGCCAATGCAACGCCTCCACCGAACAACGGGCAGAACGTCGAGTGGTGTACCGGCTGTCGAGCTCGATCTGCAGCGGCCAACCTCGACCGCTATCGATCAATCCGATGGCAATCCCACACGACCCCGTTCATGTTCATGCTCGCGCTGGCACGTGCCCGCGTGTTCAGCCCGCGATCCTTCACAGGAATGTCGGCAAGCCAGTTCATCGCCGACCTTGCCAATGAGCACCTCCGCCTCCGCTGGAATCCTCAGCCCGTGGCGACGACGTGGTCAGAGATCGCTGGTCGAACCGCCAAAGCCAAGCAGCCCCACAACTGCTTCATGTTCCGGACGTCCCACGGCACGACGCTTCTCGCACTTGCATCGAACTTGTCGGTGTGCGGTCCCGTGACCTTGCGCACTGGCACCCCGCTCACGGCACCGGTCGCAAACAGTCGTGACGCAGTCTGCGTTTCCCGCCCCCCGTTGGACGCCGACCCACGAGTCGCAACGCACAGGTACACGATCCGCTGGCGGCCAGCCGGCAACACTGTCCAGGACCTGGGGTTGAACTCTTACGCAGATTTGCTTTCACCGTTGGCCTGACCGAAGTACCGCCCTTGCGGGCCGTTCGACGCCTCCCAGATCGGCCACGTTGACGTTGAAGACGACCAAATCGGTCGATACCGCCACCGTGCCGGCTCGATCTCGTCGACCGGTTGGGCGACGCTCACGGCGTCGAGACCGACGTCCTTGGCCTCTGCCGAGGACTCCCGTTGACAGGCCGGGTTGAGGCCGCAGGTCAGGCCGTCGGCGCCATCAGCCTGACCTGCGGTTCTCCGTGTCGGGGTGGGGAGATTTGAACTCCCGATCTCTGGTCCCCCAGACCAGCGCCTTAGACCAAGCTGGGCCACACCCCGGGACG
>JBBQHT010000122.1:0-13263 GCA_038324235.1 Acidimicrobiales bacterium | reverse complement strand
GACCCCGCAGCCGGTGAGGCGCACCACGTGTCCCTCCGCCAACGCCTGCACGCCGCCACCGGCGATCGCGACGCCGAGGCCGAGGCCCTGCTCGACCAGTCGCCCGACGATGTGACCGCGCGAGATGCGAAGGTGGCCGTGCAACGCGCCCGGGGCGAGCGAGGGGTCGACGAGCCAACCACCGAAGGAGAGATCGCGACGCCCGCCGACGCCGAGGACGTCCGCGAAGACGTCGGGCCGTAGCCGGCGGGCCGAGCTGAACGCGCCGCCGTCAGTCGGTGTCGGTGCTCGGGCACGATGGAGGATCATCGATCGCGGCTGGATGAGATGCACGACATGAGCGACGAGGACCTGCGGGCCCGGGCCGTTGCCCAGGGCATCGATGGCGCGCAGACCGTGACGAGCGACCACCTGCTGGCCAAGCTGATCGATGAACCGGGCGCCAACGAGCTCTGATCCGAGACGCGGCACCGTGGCCGGGGGTGGATCAGGCGGGAAGGAGCCCGGCCGCGGTCGGCGCGGCGTGGGCGTCACAACGGCCGTCGGTGGCGCAGTCGCACAGCAGCACAGGGTCGTCGTCCACGAGGGTCAGCGCCGCCAGAAGGCCCTCACGCGGACGCGCCCGCCACCACTGCCAGGTCTCGTGGGCACGGTCGATCGAAGTCACGTGCGGTTCATACCCGACCGACGACCGTGCCATTCGACCCTTGTTCACGCAGGCGCCGGACCCGGCGGCCGACCGGTGTCGAGCGCGGCGTCGAACGTCTTGCGCACCTCGTCGCGGGCCTTGACCTTCTCGGCGGGTGGGAGATCGAGGTCGTCGATCTCGTGCTGGCGCTCGGTCTCTTCGTCCACGAGGTCACGATCGGGTTTCGCCATGACCTTCGACTACCCCCGCAACGGCGGCCCTATGCCTGCGTCGGACCACGTATTGAGGTGTTGACGCGCGGTCGTCCAGTCGCGACGACGCAGCGGGCGATCATCGCCCGCTGCGTCCTCGGAGGTTTCGGGTAGACGGTTCAGGCCGCGCGACGGGCCTTCGTCGATCGCGCGGTGGTCTTGGCGACCTTCTTCCCGTTGGTCGCCGCGCGCTTCGCCTGGGTGGACACGTTCTTCGCCGCGGATTTGGCGGTGCGCGCCGTCGTGGTCGCCCCGCGCTTCGCGGTGGCCTTCGTGTCGCCCTTGCCCTTGCGAGCAGAGGTGACCGTGCCCTTGGCCCCGGACTTGGCCGCCTTGGCGGTCTTCGCCGCGCCGCGCTCCGCGCTGCGGGCGGTGGCCTTCGCGCCCTGCTTGGCGGCGCTGGTCGTCCGGGCGGCCTTGTCCTGGGTCCTGGCCGCGGTGGCTTTGCCCTCGCGCTTGGCGTCCTTGGTCTTGGCGATCAGTTCCTCGGTGGCGTTGGCGGCGTTGGCGCGCACCTTCGCAGCGGTCGACCGTGCCGCCTTGGTGCCGGTGGCGCGATGCTTCGGCTTCGGGCGGCCCAGCACGGTGGCGATGACATCGCCAGCGGCGGCGACGCCACCTTGGGCGATGCCGCTTACGGTGTCGCCGACCCGGTCCGCGACCCCCGCGGCGGCGCCCGCCACGAGGTTGCCCGGCGGCTCGTCGGGAGCCTGCGGGTGCGGGTGGGTGGGGGCCACCTTGCGCACGCTCTCGAGGGCCTCGCCGAGATCGGCGAGTGCCTTGCGGCCCAGTTCGGCGCGGACCTGGGGGAAGTAGTCCTGCTCCTCTTCCTCCACGTGGTGGCGCACGTTCTCGATCAGCACGGTCACCTTGGCGTCGAACCGCTCGTGCTCGGGATCCATGCTCTCGAGCTCGGACAGCACCCACTTGACGATGTGGTGCTCCTCCAGGCTCTCCAGCGCGATGTCCTCGGTCTCGGGGACGGTGGCTCTGGTGACGGGATAGAAGATCTGCTCCTCGATCGCCGCGTGCACCGAGAGCGCCTCGATGATGCGGTCGACGATCTCGCGCTTCTCCACGTACGCGTGGTCACCGGCGCCTTCGAAGCGCTTGAACAACTTCTCGACGACCTTGTGGTCGTCTTTGAGCAATGTGATGGCATCCATGAGCGGTCCTTACCCCATGGTCGTGGCCGGGCAGACGCGCAATCTGCTTTCCGTTTCCTCGAGGCGGGCGGGGTGCTGGCCCACCACCGGGCGGGCTGCCAGGACGACATCGCAAGCCGGCCACCGGGTGGTCTCGCCGCCCCCAGGGGTGGGTAGTGCTGGCGGAGCGGACGAGAGGAGCACGGCATGCCACCACGAGCCTGGAGCCAGAAGCGCACCCGCCAGTACGAGCACATCAAGGAAGGTGTGCACGAACGAGGCGAAGACAAGGACACCGCGGCGGAGATCGCTCGGGGCGGCGGGGCGGGCTCCGATCACATGCTGGACCCGGTGGTCGTACCCGCGCCCGCGTCAGAGCGGGGGAACCGGCGCGAGGTTGCCTGACGTGCCGGTGTAGGGATCGATGCCGGGCAGACTGCCGATCTCCAGTCCGGCCAGCGCGCTCGTGGCATCGATGATCGTTCGGTCGCGGTCACGGACCACGCACCGCAGGCGCCCGGCGAGGTGCTCGAAGTCAGTGTCGACGTTGCGGCGCTCGGCGGGGAGCGGTACCGGCAGCACGTGGGGCTCCAAGCCCGCGGCGTCGCCGTCGAGGTCGATCTGGTAGCGGAACGACCGGGCCCGGATCCGCCAGCGGCCCGGGGTGATGACCGAGCGCACGAACGCAGGTGGGGTGACCCGGATGACACGGTCACCGTGGCGGACCACGACGCCGCCGACCGTCTGGGTGAGGGCCCCGAGGTGCAGCACCCCGCCGGTGAACACGATGGAGAGATCCTCACCGGGGAAGTCGTGGGCCTGTCCCCACCACCACCGCTGCGGGAAGCCGGCGCCCCAGTTGCGTTCTGCGTACATCGGGGCCGCGTCGACGTGCCACTGCTCGTTGCCGACCGAGATCGTGCCGGTCGCTTCTCCACCCAAGCCATGCGGATGCCAGTACTGGTTGAGGAACGGCACCACCGAGAACACCCCGCCGCCGCCCGTCGCCTTGGGCCACGGGAAGGACCGGCTGAACTGCAGGTCGAGCTCGACTCCATCGAGCCGAACGTGGAGGTGGCCGGCGGACGCCTCGAAGACCCGATCGGGGCGGGTGCCCGCGTGGAGCACGAGTTCGGTGGCGCTGGCGTGCGCGTCGTCGAGCACGGCGCTGTGGACCGCACCGCCTGGCTCCCACGCGATGGCGACGGTCGCCCAGTCACCGTCGGGATGGCGGTTGATGCCGCACAAGGCCACGATCACGCGGCCGCGACTGGCATCGGTGATCCTCCAGAACCACCCCTCCATCTCGGCGCCGTGCGACGGGCGTGGGTCGCCGAACGGCAGATCGGCTCCGGTGCGGCGGTACGCCGCAACACCCCGACGCGCCAGTGAGGTCGCGCGTTCTGGGTAGGTGCTCAGCAGGGCCACGACGTGGACGGGGCGCTCAGGCTGCGGGCTCGGACACGGCACTGGACGGCACCGTGGCGGCGTCGGACGGAGCGACGTCGTCGGCGGCATCTTGCGCGTCACCGGTGCTCTGGCGGGCTGCCCAGAAGCAGGCCGCGCCCACCGCAGCAGAGATCATCGGCATGGAGACCCGACGGTGTCCGGCGATGCCCCGATACGCAACGACCGCCGCGGCGGTGTCGGCGGCGTCGGCCATGGCGCCCAGTTGCAACCACCCGGCGACTTCTTCGCCATCGAGTGCGGCGCGCAATGTGCGGTAGCCGAGCACGACATCGCGGGCCCCCAGGGCACGGGCCAGGACGCGGCTGCCGTGTCCGTCGACGCCAGGTCCGACCCACAATCGTCCGGCGAGGCGGGGCGCCAGGACCAGCGCGGTCCCGATCCCGATCCTCACGCCCGCCAATCCCATCGCTACCTGACGATTCCTCATTTGGTTGGTCATACGCGCCTTCTTTCCCCCGGTCGGCCGGTTTCAGACCGCCCGCAACCCTCGATGGCCGCGTCAACTCCCGATGCTCACGTTGCTGACCGCGTGAGCGTCGGTCAGGGCGCCGGAGCCGGCGGTGAAACCGGGGCGGACGGTGGCCGGGAGCGACACGGCGACGTCGATCACCTGGGTGCCGTCGACGGCCACGTGCAGGTGGTCCCCGAAGACGCTGACGACGATGTGGTGGGTGCCGCCTGCGAGCGGCGGGACAGTGGTCGACGTCGCCACGTAGGTCGGGTCGTTGCCGACCGCGCCCGTCGCGACGCCGACGAAGTTGCCGCTCGGATCAGAGCCGTTCTGATGCGTGTCGAGCACGACCGCGAGGCCGGGCAGCCCCGCCCAGCCGAGCCCGTCACCGGCGGCCCCGAGAGAGGTCACCGCCGCGGTGGCCGGCGCCAGTGCCAGCGCGAGCCCGCTGCCGCCGCTGCCCCCGTTGATCGTGGCGTCGAAGGCCACCGACAGCCCGGCGGAGGAGACGGTGGCCGTCGGGAACACCGAGCCGGCGGTGTTGGCTGTCGCGGTCGTCAGTTGCGCGCCGTTGGCGGCGATCGTCGCCGAGCCGTTCGCGGTCCACGCGCCGGGCAGCGGGGCGCCGACCGATGGTGCGGTGGTGATCACGACGTTCTTGATCGAGTGGCGATCGAAGCGGTTGCCGGTGGCGGAGGTGAACCCGAGGAGCACACTCGCCGGCACCGAGGCGATGCGGTCGAGCGCCACCGCGCCCTCGATGCTCATCACGACCCGACCGCGGCTGGCGACCACTCGCACGTGGCGGGTCTGGGCCCGCAGGTCCGGGATGGCGGTGTTGGTCGCGACGTAGGTCGGTTGGCCGTTGGCATATGACTGCGCGTACCCGACGAAGTTCGACGACGGTTCGTTGACGTTCTGGTTCGTGTCGAGGATGGCGGCGAAGCCCGAGATCCCGTTCCAGCCGATGCCGCCGCCGAGGCCGCCGAGCGCGGTGGGCTGGGTCTTGGTGGCGTCCGCGAACGCCACGGCGATGCCGTTGCCGCCGTTGCCCCCCTTCATCGTGGCGTCGAAGTCGACGCTCAGGAACGACGGGTCGATGGGCGTCGGCCAGAACAACGATCCGGCGACGTTCGGCGTGGCCGCGGTCAGCTCGATGTCGGAGGCCGCCTTCTTCGCCGAACCGTTGAACGTCCAGCCGCCGAACCCGGGCGCCCAGACCACGGTCTGGCTGATGCCCGTGAGGGCGAGCGCCGTCGTCTTGCCGTCGTTGCCGGTGAAGGCGAACGTGCCGGTCTTGGTGCCGAGGAACGACGGGGAGAACACGACGGGGACGGTGACGCTGGCGCCGGCGGCGACCACGGTGCCGTTGGCCGGGCGGGCCGGCGTCGTGAACGGGCCGGTGGGCCCGGACGTGCTGGTCAGGGTGACCGGGGTCTGTCCGGTGTTGGTCACCTGCACCGCCGCGCCCGCCGTCGTGCCCGAGGTGACCGGCCCGAAGTCGAGCGTGCCGGGGGACACCGTGAGGGTGCCGGGGGCCAGCGTGCCAAACGTGACGTTCGTGACCGACTGGCGGTCGGTGCTCGCCCCGGTTGCACCGGCGAAGCCGATGAGCGCGTTGGCGGGGATCGCCACCGGCGAGCTCAGCACCTGCGCGCCGTCGAGGTACATCGTCAGCACGCCGGCCGTGTAGGTGATCGTGACGTGGTGGGTCGAGCTGGTCAGCGCCGCGATGCTCGAGTTGGTGGCGAGGTAGGTGATCTGATCGCCGGTGCCGCCGGTCGCGATGCCGACGAAGTTGCCGGACGGGTCGGACACGTTCTTGTAGGTGTCGAGCGTGGCGGCGACGCCTGGGATGCCGGAGTAGCCGAGGCCGCCGCCGTCATGGCCGAGCGACGTGGGCAGCGCGCCCGCGGCGGGATCGGCGAAGACCAGCGCGATGCCGTCGGCCCCGGTGCCCTGGTCCATCGTCTCGTCGAACGAGGTCGTGAAGTCCTGCGTCGGGACGGGCGATGGCCAGAACGCGGTGCCGGCCTGGTTCGTGGCGGGCGGCGTGAGCACGAGCGTCGAGCCGCTCAGGACCGACGAGCCGTTCAGCTGCCAGCCCCCCGCCGCCGGCGGCACGATGGGGGCGCTGCCCGTCCCGGTGCCGGTGAAGGTCACCGTCTGCACGCCCGAGTCGTCGTTGCCGTTCAGCTCCCAGGTGGCGCTGGTCGGGCCCGCCGCCGTGGGTGCGAACACGACGGTCCCGGTGACCGACGCACCCGGCGCCACCGTCGTGCCCTCGTTGATGTTGGTCGTCGTGGTGAACATCGCGCCGACGGGTGGCTTGGACCGAGTGATCGACAGGGGTGCTCCGCCGGTGTTCGTCACGGTGAAGCTCTGCGAGCTGGAGCTGCCGACGGGTACCGCACCGTACGCGACGTTGGTCGTGCTCAGTTGCAGGTGCGGCGGCGCGGTCGCGGTCGCGGAGACGGGCACGTCGATGTCACCGCCCGTCGTGGACAGGCTCAGCACGTCGGTGAAGAAGCCGGCGGCGGTCGGGGTGAAGGTGAAGGTGGTGATCACGTCCTGGCCCGGCGCCACCGTCGACCCGACGGCAGGCACGCCGCTCACCCCGAAGGGCGACGCGGGCAACGCCACGCTGTTCACGACGAGGGGCTGCGCCCCGCTGTTGTGGAACGTGACCGACGCCGTGATCGGCGAGCCACCGACGACGGCGCCCCCCATGCTGACGCTCTCCGGGTTCGCCACGATCTCGGCCGCCGCCAACTGGCCGCTGCCGCTGAGCCCGAACGAGACGGGCCCCGACGAGGTCGTGATGGTGAGGCTGCCGGAGTCGAGATCCGTCGTGGTGGGGGTGTAGGTGACGGGCACGGTGATCGTGGCGTCCTTGGCGAGGTGGGTGGGCGCGGGCGGGGTCGACGAGCCCGCCGTGAAGTTCGATCCGCTCACGGCCACCGCGCTGACATCCAGGTCGTAGTTGGCGGTGATGGTGACCGATTGGGTCGCGGTCTGGCCGATGGTGGTGGTCGGGAAGGTGGTCGCAGCCCCGACCAGGGGCGAGTTCACCGGCGACCCGAAGCTCTTGATGTGGCCGTCGCGGGTGCCGACGAAGATGCGGTTGCCGCTCACCGAGGGCACGGCGAACTTCGACGACGTCCCGATCGGCGTGCTCCAGCGCAGCTGCATCACGCCGTTCACGGGCACGGGGTCATAGGCCCGCAGCTGAGCGTTGAGCCCGTTGCCCGCCGCCGACCAGATGACCCACACCAGGGCCGACCCGCTCGTCGTGCCCGATGAGGTCACGACCGGCGAGCTGGAGCTGAACCCGAACGCGTCCGCGGACGAGCCGGCCAGGCTGAAGGTCGGCTTGCCGTTGCCGTCGACCCCGTACTTCAGCGCCTGGAGGAAGCCGGAGCTGCCACTGGCCGAGTTGCCGCCCGATGCGGTGGTCACGTAGACGTAGCCGCCGTCGCCGCCCCACGGCGTGGGCTTGGACCACACGCCGCCGAACGGGCCGAGCCGCTGGATGACCCGGTCCGAACCGCTGGGCCCTTGCTTGTAGCCGCCGAGGTCGTCGGCGTTGAGCACGTCGAGGAAGCCCTGCTTGCCGATCTGCAGCTCGAGGTGCGGGTACGCCGGGGTCCCGAAGGAGGCGGGCGGGAGCACCACCGGTCCGCCCGATCCGAGGTCGGCGTCCCAGCTATTGAGCGCGGCGGCGTCATAGGGCATGAAGAAGTCGGTGGCCTTGAGCGACTTGTCGGGCTGCACGACCAGGCGCACGACGGATTGGGCCAGCTGCCTGGGTGGGGTGGCGCCGGGCGTGGCCGTCGCCGGCACGTGTCCGTTGCCGGTCGTGAGCAGGATCTGGTTCGGTCCGTCCGAGACCAGGCCGCCGCCCGACTGCCAGATGCCGGCGCCGGGGTTGCCGGTCTCGCCGATCTCGGCGTTCCACATCGTCGTGATCGAGCCGGCCGTGCTCACCCCGACGACCCAGCCGGTGAAGCTCGCCCGATCGCAGTGGCCCCCGAACCCGGCGTACACAACCCCGTTGAGGAGCAGCAGGCCCGGGCGTTGCAGTTCCTTCTGCGCGTCGAACGCCCGAGGGTTCGTCGGGCTGTTGTCCGAACCCGCGATGAGCACCGGGAAGCCCGGCTGCTCGGCGCCCGTCGCGACGCTGACGGCATGGACGTAGTACGCCGCCGGGCCCGACGTGCCCGAGGCGTAGGTCTTGGCGAAGAAGTAGGCGACGTTGGTCGCGGGGTCCACGACCGGCGTGCCGGTGATGCCGATGGTGGGGGCGAGGTCGCCGCAGGTCACGTCGGCGGCGTTGAAGGGCACGCCGACGTTGCGATGCCAGCTGGTCGCGCCCGACGTGGCGTCGAACCCGTAGATGTCGTTGGTCTCGGTCGCCACGAAAGCGGTGCCCTGGCTCACCACGGGCTGGGCGTAGACCTGCCCGGTGATCGCGTTGTTCCACATCTGACCGAAGGTGCCGCCGCTGACGAGGCCCGGCGACAACGTCGTCTGGTCGGGGTACCACGCGGTGCGCAGGTTGTCCGCGCCGTAGGTCACGACGTCGGCGCGGGCGGGCGCCGCGACGAGCGCCAGCGGAACGAGGGCGATGGCCACGAGCGCGGTCAACAGCCCGGTCGTCCGGCGACGGGCGGAGACCGGCGGGACGGGGATCACACCGGCGCGGGCCGGCGGCGACAGGTGCAGGAAGAGACGCATGTCACTCACCATGACACCATGACCGCGCTGAGTAAACAGTCCGACACGATCCCCCGTCGAAATTGCTTTCTGTCAAACTGACGAAAGTGTCAGATGGGGCTGGTTGTCGTCGGATCTCGCCACCCGCCGGTCGCACTGGCCGTCCGCCCGGTCACGAGATGGCCTCGGCGCGGGGGGCGGAGCTCCTTCCGGACCCCGAACGGGCCGCCGACCCGAGCTGGCCACGTAGGGTACGGGCCATGTCCGGCTCCATCCCGGTGCCGCTCGGGGCCCGGCCCGTCCCGATCACCGGCGACGTCTCCCGCCTCGCCCCCGACGTCCGTCGTCGGCGTCGGGACTTCCCCGTCGCGATCGTCGCGATGCCGTGGGCCCTGCCGACCCGGCCGTCGGCCCAGGTCGGTCTGCTCGCCGCCATCGCCCGCTCGCACGGGTTCCCGGTCACCCCCGTCAGTGCCTTCCTCGATCTCGGGGCGCGCCTCGGCCTCGACACGTACGTGGCGCTGGCCCATGCGACGCGTCCCCAGATCGGCGACTGGCTCTTCGGGCGCGCCGCATTCGGCGCGGAGAACCCGGATGTCGACGAGGCCCTGCTCGACGTGCTCGACACCGATCTCGAACCGGCGCTCGCAGCCGCCCTCGGCTCCGATCATCGCCGCGCCCTCCGCGAGATCCGCGACGAGGTCGCGCCGGCGCTCATCGATGGTCTGCTCGAGGAGATCGACTGGGCGGCGCACCGCGTGGTCGGGTTCACGTCCACGTTCCAACAGAGCGTCGCGTCGCTGGCCCTCGCGGGTGCGCTCAAGCGACGGTGGCCGCACCTGCGCATCCTCTTCGGTGGTGCGAACTGCGACGGCCCGATGGGCCGGGAGCTCATGCGCGGGATGACGGTGGTGGATCTGCTGTTGGCCGGGGAGGCCGACCGGTCCTTCCCGGACTTGCTCGCGCGGCTGGCCGACCTCGACGGCGACCCGAGCCCCCCCGCCGACCGCGCGAGCCGCTCGCTCGACCGGGTGCCAGGTCTGCTCTGGCGCGATGAGGACGGCGAGGTGCGCGAAGGTCCGCCGCCGGTGCCCACCGAGGACCTCGACGAGCTCCCGGTGCCTGACTACGACGAGTACTTCGAGCGGTCGGATCGACTGCGTCGCGGCGGCGCCAGCCCGACCGTCATCGACATCCCCTTCGAGAGCGCCCGCGGGTGCTGGTGGGGCGAGAAGCTCACCTGCACGTTCTGCGGGTTGAACGGCTCGACCATGGCGTTTCGCTCCAAGTCACCGGACCGGGTGCTCGACGAGCTGGCCGAGCTGACCCGCCGCCACGGCCACTTCAGCTTGTTCGCCACCGACAACATCCTCGACCTCGGCTACCTCGACGCGGTCATGGACCGGCTCGCGGTCGATGGCACCGGGTACGAGCTCTTCTACGAGGTCAAGGCCACGCTCGACCGCCAGGCGATGGGTCGACTGCGGGCGGCCGGGGTGACGTCGATCCAGCCGGGCATCGACTCGCTGAGCCCGAACGTGCTGCGCCACATGCGCAAGGGCATGCGGGTCCTGCAGGGAGTGAACCTGCTGCGCTGGGCTCGGTTCTACGGGGTCGAGGTGTTCTGGAACATCTTGTGGGGCATCGCCGGCGAGACGCCCGAGGACTACGTCGCGATGGCCAGAACCATCGGGCTGCTGCACCACCTGGCGCCGCCGATCGGGCTCACGCGGATCGACATCGACCGCTTCAGCCCGTACTTCGAAGCGCCTGGGGAGTTCCCGACGCACACCCCCCTGCGCCCCGACGCCGGCTACGCGCTTGCCTATCCCGCCACCGTCGACCCGCGTGCCATCGCCTATCGCTTCGACGGTGAGCTGGTCGGCTCCGTGGCCGACGCCGACGTGGCGCCGACCGTCGCCGCGGCGGCGACCTGGACCGCCGCCTGGGCCCGAGCGCCCCGCCCGACGCTCGAGCATCGCTGGGCGCCGGGCGTGCTGCGCGTGGGAGATCGGCGCAGCGCGCTGGCGTCGTGCGTACACGAGTTCGGCGATCCGCACGCCGCCCTGTACCGCGCGGCCAACGACGGACCCCGAACCGAGAGCGGGCTGGCCACCGATCTGGACCTGCCGATCGAGGCGGTCCGCGAGGCGCTCGGCGAGTTGGAGCGACGCGGTCTCGTGCTGCGCGACGGCCCGCAGGTGCTCGCCCTCGCGGTGCCCGCCGGCGGTGCGAGGTGATGCGGTGGATGCCGACCGAGCAGGGTCATGGACGCGGACGGCGCAGGGTCAGCCCCCGAGCCCACCCATGCCCGGTCCGGGGCGGTTGCTCTCCTTCGCCCGGAGCTGACCCGGGTTCGCGATCGTGAAGCCCCCCGGCCCGACGCCCTTGAGCACCGCGCTCTTGCTGGACATGCCGATGCCCGACGCGAGCAGGCCCGACAGCGGTGAGGAGAACGAGGACAAGGCGAAGCCGGCGACGTCGTCGGCGGCTTGCTCGGCGCCCTTGCGCAGGACCCATGACAGGATCTCGCGCTCCGCGCCGGTCAGGCTCGGCGAGAAGGCTTCGAGCTTCTCGGCCAACGACTCGACGTCGGCGCTCGTGACTTCCAGGTCTTCTTCGGCCATGCGGGAACCCTTCGTGCGGGTGACGAGAATGAGAAGGCTCTCATGAACGGCGCCGTCGTGCTGCTCTCAGGTGGTCTGGATTCCTCGGTGTGCATCGCGCTGGCCGCGCGCGACGGCGCTCGAGTCGTCGCGCTGTGCATCGACTACGGGCAGCGGAACCGCATCGAGCTCGACTACGCCCACGCGGTGGCGGCGCACTACGACGCAGAGGTGGTGGACCTGGCCCTCGACCTCGGGACCGTGGCGCCCGGCGGCATCGCCGGAACCGGAGAGGCCCCCCTCGGCGACCTCCACGTCCCGGCCCGCGGTCTGGTGTTCCTGTCGGTGGCCATGGCGGTGGCCGAGGCCCGCGACCTCGACCGGGTGTACCAGGGCTCGACCGCCGCGGACCACGAGCACCACGACGCCCGCCCAGCGTTCTTCGCGGCGTACCAGGCCGCCGCCGACGCGGGCCTGGAACGGGCGCAGCACGGCCGCCCGATCCGCGTGCACACGCCGCTGCTCGGCCTCACCAAATCGGCGGTCATCCTGGCCGGCCTCCACCACCGTGCCCCGATGGAGCTCACCTGGTCGTGCTTCGAACCCGGCCCCGAACCCTGCCGATCGTGCCCCGCGTGCACGGTCCGCCAGGCCTCCTTCGACGACCTCGGCATCCCCGACCCGGCCCTGCCCTGAGCTTCAGGCGGACGTGGCGATGCCGTCGTTGCCTCAGCTGATGGCCGCCTCCAACGCGGCGTAGTCGGGGAACCGGAGTGTCGGCGCGATCCGTCGCTGCCACACCGCGTCCATCGCGACGGCGACCTCGGCTGGGAGCTCCTGGCGGTGACCGCCGACGCCGCCTTTGCGCACCTTGCTCGATTCACCGCCGGGCGGGAGGATGCGCCATCGTTCGGTGGCCTCCCGCATCAGGCGGTCATCGAACGTGTCCCTGTGCTCGAGCATGAATGCGAACGACGAGCGTTCGAGGGTCATCGCGAGAAGGTCGTCGTCAAGGGCCAGGCCGCAGAAGTCAGCGACCCGGCGGATGCCGTGCTCCGCGTCCTTGATCATCGACTCATAGGACAGCAGCAGCACGTCCTCGCGGTCGCGTTGGTTCCACCAACTCACGAGGTGCGACCAGTAGTCCCCGTCGCGAACTTCGTCCACGAGCCACGGCCCGGCGAACTCCTCGATCGTGATGGTCCCGGGCTCGATGAACCATCCGTCCATGAACCTGAAGGTCGAGACCAGAGCGTCCTTGGGGTCCCGCACGGCCACGATGTACCGAGCCGGTTTCGGTACGAGCTCGTAGGGGAGGTGGCTTTTGAAGCCTCGCGGCTCGCCTCGTTGCGGCGCTTCGAGATCAACGCCGACGAAGTGCGCCGTCTCGATCCACGGTACGACCCGGGAGATGTCGTCGAAGTCCGTGTCCCCGCCCGTGCGGAGCGTGTGGAAGATCTGCTGAAGCCACGTCGTACCGCACTTGCCAAAGGGAGCGATGACAACATCGGTCGCTCGAGGACGGTACGACTCGATCGCGGCGGCGATGTCACCGACCTCGCCGAGGCGGCGCTGCAGCTGGCGATACTCCGCCATGGTCCGAGCTCGTCGTGGCAACTCATCGTTCATCGGAAACCCCCTCAGTTCCGCCGTGACCAGGCCGGACCATAGCGGTGGCGGATCCGCAAAGCACCGGAGTGTGCCCCGGCACTCCGAGCTGTGGTTTTCCAGCAATCACCACGTCAGTCACATCATCTGGTGATGTGCGGTCACCACATCGATTCGTAGGTTGCGTTCGTGGCCGGAAACCCTCCGGCACCGAGCAACCAGGAGTCGACATGAACCTCACGTCCAACCGCCTCATCGCCGCCTCGGGGCTGTGCGCCGTCGCCGCCGGCGCCATCTTCATCGGTGTCCAGATCAACCACCCGCCGGCCGACGTCCAGCACGTCATGACCACCGAGGTGTTCATCCG
>JBBQHT010000121.1:0-13290 GCA_038324235.1 Acidimicrobiales bacterium | reverse complement strand
CACCGCGGGCGCCCACGACTCGGAAGGTTGCAGTCCTGGATATCCCCGTAGACCAAGAAGCGGCGCGCCCCTGTCGCGTTGGCTTGAGATGCGACCGGCCGCTCACGCTCCAGGGGCGGCGAAGTAGTGGCCTTCGTCGAGGTCGGCGATGAGTCCCGGTCGGGTGGGCACCCAGCCAAGGCGCTCGCGGGTCGCCGCGGAAGACGTCGGGCTGTCGAGGCCGAGGAAGGCGGCCAGGAAGATGAAGTGCTGGTCGGCGTCCACCGGGGCGATCGGGGTGACTGGCACGTCGAGTCCCCGACCGATCGCTTTCGCGATGTCTTTGGTGGCCACGCCCTCCTCGGCCACTGCGTGCAGCGTCGTGCCGGCGGGAGCCTCCTCGACCGCGAGGCGGAACAGGCGGGCGGCATCGAGGCGATGAGTCGCCGGCCAGCGGCTTGAGCCATCGCCCACGTAGCCGGAGACACCGGTGCTTCTGGCGATCGCGACGAGCGTCGCCATGAAGCCGTTGTCGCCGTCGCCGTGGCACGTCGGCGGCAGGCGAACCACCGACGAGCGAACGCCGCGAGACGCGAGCGCCAGCGTGACCTCAGCGGTCGCAAGTCGGGTGGACGGACCCGATCCGTGCGCGGCGCCCGCGAAGCCTTCGTGTCCGTCCGCCTCGGTGATCAGCCGGCCCGGTGAGAGTCCGAGCACACCTGACGCGATGACGAAGGGCTTGTCCGACCCCGCAAGCGAGTCGCCGATGACTTCCACGGCACGCCGGTCCGCCTCGGCCGCACCCACGAAGTCGCCCGTGAAGGCCAAGTCGTGCTTGAACGCCAGATGGATCACGCCATCGGACTTCGCGGCGACGTCGGCCAGGGTGTCGAGATCGTCGAGCGAACCCGGCGCCACCTCGACACCGGCGGCGACCAGCGCGGCGGCCGAGGCATCCGAGCGGGCCAAGCCGATGACCTCGTGGCGGGCGCTGAGGAGCTCGGGGACCACCCCGGAGCCGATCCAACCTGATGCTCCAGTGACGAAGATGCGCATGACCCGACCGTCCTTCCGTGGCGCCGCCCGGCGGGGTGCTAGGTGCGGCGTGATGTCAGTTGCTGACATCACCCTAGCGCGGCATGTCAGGAACTGACATCGCTGAGTAGGATCAGGCGATGGCACGTTGGGAACCCGACAGCGGCAACCGGCTCGCCCAGGCTGCGCTCGAGCTCTACGACGAGCACGGCTTCGAGGACACCACCGTCGCTGAAATCGCCGCTCGGGCCGGGGTGACGGAGCGGACCTTCTTCCGCCACTTCGCCGACAAGCGTGAGGTCCTCTTCGGTGGAGCGGGCATGCTCCAGGATGTGTTCGAGAGGGCCATCGCCGGTGCCCCCGACGACGCGTCCCCGATGGAATCGGTGGCCGTGGCGCTCGAAGCGGTCGGCGAGCTCTTCGTGGATCGCCGCCCGTACGCTCGCCAGCGTCAGGCGATCATCATGTCCAGCCCGGAGCTGCGCGAGCGTGAGCTGATCAAGCTGGCGACACTCGCCACGGCACTGGCGGCGGCCTTGCGAGCACGGGGCCTCCGCGAGCCAGGGGCGAGCTTGACCGCCGAGGTCGCGATATCGGTCTTCCGGGTCGGTTTCGAGCAATGGGTGGATGAGGACGAGGACCGCGAACTGACCGACCTCCTGCGCCAATCGCTGGCCGAGCTGAAGGTCATCACGGCCGCTCCGTGAGGAGCTCATCGCGGAAGCGCGTTGAACCCGGAGCGGATCGACAACGCAGCTTTGATGGATCGCGGCTCCTCGCAACATGGGCGCCTCCTACGACTCGTCGTCACTGGCGTTCCTTGCCGATCGACCGAGCACAGCGGCGAGGTGCCCCGCCCACGCCCGAGCCGGCGATCGGTGATGCGTCTTGCGGTCGAGCCGATCTGGTGATCGGTGACGCGTGGGCCTGGCGCTACACCGGTGATGTTGAATCATGGGGTAGGAAACGAGCGACCCATCATGCGGATCAGCGGCGCCTGGGGGGATCATCGGCGAGGTGGAATTCGACGCGCTGGCCGACCGCGGCGGCGTAGCGCTCGATGGTCGACAGCTTCACATCGACCTCGGCCGACTCCAGACGGGCGACCGCTGACTGGGAGGTGCCCATGCGCGCCGCGACAGCAGTTTGGGACAACCCCGCCGTATCGCGCTTCGACGCCAGCCCGCGAAGCAGCGCCCGACGTCGACCCGCAGCCGCGACGAGTTCCGGGAACTCGGGGTTCTGGGCCGTGCGCTCGTCGACGATCTCGTCGAGGAAATCTCGGTCACGCATAGGTCACTCCTCCTCCTTCATGGCCGCAACGACCGCCGCGACGTCGGAGTCCGACAAACCGTCAAGGAACTCCTTCACCGGCCTCCGTCCAGCACTCGTCTTGTAGTCACGCCATCGTCGTCGGACCATCCCTGGATCATACGAAGAGGTACCGACAGGAAAACGAAGTGATGGACGCCACGCGCATCTCGACACCGCACCCCACTCCGCCGAGTTCTGGGCTCAGCACGGAGAACGTCCCCATACGACGCTCGATCGCTCACGCGGCGCCCGCGCGGCCCCATCCCAAGCGGGCATAACACCGCCCCGATCACCCGTGTAACGCGGGCGAAAGGGCCGTTGTCTCTAGCCCTCGTCGAGACGTACGCGCTGACCAGCGGGTCTGCTGCCGCGATATGTCGCCGACGCAGGAGGATCCCGAGTGAAGGGGTCGCTGATCGCTCGCGAACTTGTCGAGCCATGCGGGAGCCGCTGGGCAGGCCGGCAACCCGAGGGCGCGGGCCAGCATGACCATCACAGCCGACCTGACTCGAGCCCGGGAGGCCCGGCGCTCGTCGGCGAATCGAGCGCACCGGTGACGGCGAGGATCGTCGCGGGCAGGAGGGCCACGGCGACCTCCAGAGCCGTCAGGTCAGGGCCGAAGGGCGCGAGGGCCCGCATGAATCGGTGATCCAGGGATCCGTGTCAGCTACGTCAAGCACACCGCGCGCACGCTCGAGATAACAAGTCGCCGACGAAGCCTGAACGCCTCGTGAGCTACATCGACGACTCCCCTAATCGCGCTAGAGATAAGGGCCGATAGGCCCGGCGAATATCTATCGGGGACAGGCTGGCGTTCACGACCGCCGCCGCGTCATTCGGGGTGGCTCGGGCTCGACGGTGGCGGTGTCGCGGTGTTCGGTTGAGGGTGCTCACTCATCTCGAGGAGGACCGATCATGAACGAAGGAACTGCGATGACGACTGCGCTGGCCTTGGCCGACGCCCTGCGCGACGAGAACCCCGCGGAGGTGGCCGCGGCCGGTTTCCTGGCCCGCTACAACGGCCGGACCTTGGAGGCCTACCGCTACGACCTGCACGTGTTCTTTCAGTGGGCGGCCGATACCGGCTTCGAGGTGCTCGCCGCCACCCGGGCTCACATCGAGCTCTACCGCAGCGTGCTCGAAGGCCGCGGTCTGGCGGCCACCACGATCGGCCGGCGCCTGTCCACCGTCTGTGGCTTCTACCGGTTCGCCCACATCGACGGGTTCATCCACACGAATCCCGCGCAGTACGTCCGGCGGTTGCGGGTCGAACCGCCCGAAGGGCGGGGCCTGGACCGCGCCGAGCTCGCTCAGTTCTGTTCGCCGCGGAACGCCGCGGCCACCACCACGCTGCCCTCGCGATGTTGCTCGGTCTCAACGGGCTCCGCGTCACCGAAGCGTGTACCGCGGACCTCGCCGACTTGGGCACCGACCACGGGCACCGCACCCTGCGCATCATGGGCAAGGGCCATAAGCCCGCGGTCATCCCGCTCGTGCCCCGCACCGCCCGGGCGATCGACCTCGCCCGCGGCGAACGCGCCGACGGACCGCTACTACTGCGTGACGACGGCAGTCGCCTCGATCGCCGCACCGCCTACCGCTGGGTCCGCTCCATCGGCCGACAGGCGGGCCTCGACGCGGTGCACCCCCACATGCTGCGCTCCGCGTTCATCATGGCCGCCCTCGACGCCGGTGTCGCCCTCCGCGACGTCCAGATCGCCGCCCGCCACGCCGACCCCCGCACCACCACCATCTACGACCGGCGGCGCGTCAACTTCGACCACCACGCCGCCTACATCGTCTCCGCCTTCGTCACCGGCGGCTGAACGGCCCGGCCCGGGGATGTCCAACTTCGATATTCCCCGGGCCTATCGGCCCTTCAGGGGCGCGGTTATACGGGTGATCGGCCGGGATATTGCCCGGTTCGCAGACTGCCCTGAGTTGAGCGCGGTACGGTTCTTTGAAGGCCAGATTTGGAGACGCCATGGCTAACGGACCGACTCGACGACCTTTCGTTCTGCTGCTGCGAGCGGTCGCGCCGACCGCGACGTTCGCCAAGCTGGGAGCGCCTCTCGCGTCGGCACCCACCACGCGATCGGAAGACGTTGCCTTCATCGCGACGGCCGGACCTAGTGAGTTCACCAGGTGAACAACGTTCAGAGTTCCGCCGACTGCGCTCCACCGCTGGAAGAACCAGCGTCGGCTCCCGCGACCGGCCGTCGGTCAGTTCGTCACGTCACCGTCGCCGCCGCAACGTTCCTCGTGGTCCTGGGGGCGGGGGCGCTGTTCGTGAGGTCTCGGCCGGATCCATATGATCCCTCGAAAACGATCGTCATCGTCATTGATCCGGCCGGTGACGCCGAGAGCCGGGTGCGCGAAGAGATTGCTTCTGACTCGAACGTTGCATCGGCGCGCTACGTCTCGGAGGGCTCGGGGTTCGACACGTTCTCGTGCGGGCAGGCAACAGGCCACATCTCGCCCGGCTTGTCCATACCGGCGATCAACCCCGCCAGTTTCCGCTTGTATGTGCCTGACGACGCCACCATCGACGCCGAAATTGCACGATATGCCGCGCTCGGCGGCGTCTACAACGTTCAACGCCTCGATCGAGGCATCGAGTTTGAACGCCGTGACGTCCAAGACTGCATTGCGAGACGCGGCGACCCAATCAAGTAAGGGCCTAATATCAGCGGTGTGTGCAGGCCGATCGCCGGTTGCGACCGCTGCCTTCGGGCCTCGGACGCGTAGGGAATGGGCGGATGTGCGGAGGTTAGCTACAGAGCGGTTCGGTGCCGCGGGGCCAGCGTTCCACCGTGTCGGTGGCCTTTAGGTAGATCGTCGTCGGATCGGCGGGGTCGGTCCACAGTTGGGTGTCGCCGAGTCGGAAGCCGGTGTCTTGCGCACCGGGTGGAAGGGTGGCGTGAGGGTCGAAGCCGGCGGTCAGTTCTGGGTGTCCGAACGCTCCTTGGGGGTCACGAACAAAGGTTTGAGTGTTGGTCGGGCTGCTGTAGAGGGCGCCGACAGGGGAGCCGGTGACGATGACGCGGGCGTTTTGCCATCCGCAGTGTTGGGCGCCGCTGCGGTCGCCGAGGGCGTCGATGCGTAGCTCACAGCCGTTGGCTGTTGCCCAGGTTTGGTACTGGGCGGCAGTTCGCCATCGGGGCGGTTCGTTCGCGACGTCGGTCAGTGACCCGTTCGGGCTATCGCATGGCCTGACGTTGTCGGAGAGCGCATTGAGCTCTTGTTGCAGCCCGGAGAGCGTGCATGGATCGTGTCGGTGGCAAGCAGATTCGCCGGCGGCGTTGCGGACCGTGACGTTCGAATCATCGAGATTCGCGGCTGACGTCGGCGGGGTCCCGTCGGGCCGAACAGCGAAATACACGGCATCGGTTCTGCTCGGCAGTTGCCACGTGCTTGCGTCGGTGGGTTCCTGGGTTGCAAAGGTCACGACTACCTGCCCTTCGGTGAGGTGCACGGTCTTGTCCTGGTCAAAGCAGTCACTGTTGTTCACGCCTGGCGAGGTGGGGAACTGTTGTTGGGTGGCGATCGAAGCGATGTCTTGTTCGGTCCCGATGGGGGCGAGTGTGCGCCATGTCGTGAAGGACCGCGTTTCGGTGTCCAGCCGAACGGGAATGTTCGCGGCGGTTCGCGACGTGTGACCGGTGGATGCGCCTACGCGCCCAACGATGATCGGCCGTGCCAACGGCGCCGAGCTGCCACGTGCTGCGCTGTCTCGGTCCATTTGTGCGATATCCCAGAATCCAATGAACGTGCAATCCACGTCACTACTTCGGCTTTCCTGCGTGGTTCCCGTCGCCGACCCGTCGCCGACCGCGAGATTTGTCGAGCCATCGGTTCGGACCATCACAAGTGCCGAGGCGGCGATGACGATGAGAACGCAAAGACATGCGGCGACCGCGATCACCCGGCGGTGGTGGCGCCGGCGAAGTTCGGCTTCGATGGTTGCCAGCGGTGGCGGCGAGAAGGCCGTGCCGCCGACGAGAGCGTCGAATCGCTTGTTGAGTTCAGACATCACTGGTCTCCTCATCGACCGAGACGGGTACGCCCAGCGCCTGGCCGAGATTGCCTCGGGCCTGGTTCAACGTCGCCCCCGCTACCGTGCCCGCGGCGATCCCCATTGCGACTCCGATTTCGTGCTGCGGGAGGTCCAACAAATACCGAAGGACCACCGCTTCTCGCTGACGGTCCGGCAAGGACCGCACGGCCTCCCAAAGCTCCGGGTCACCTACGCCGAGGGGCACCGCCTCCCCCCGATCGAGTCGCTCGAACGCCGAGCGTTCTCTGGTCCTTCGGCGAGCCTCTCGACGGGCGACGTTGATTGCCACCCGGTACACCCAGCCCACGCGCTCAGGCATTTCCCGCACGGAGTCCCACCGTTCGAGAGCCCTGACGAATGCCTCGTCTGTCGCTTCACGAGCCGCGCCGACCTCACCGACCTGCACCGCGACCGCGGCCGCGACCTGCGCGTACGACGACTCGTACCACTCCCCGAAATCATCGCGGTTCAACGTCTACGCGCCCCGTGCACGTACATAAGAGTCTCACGACCCGCGAATTGTTTAGCCGACCCAGACAATCTTCCTGTCAACTGGCAACGGGACCGCCCTGGCACAGCGCATCCACTCGCCGGTGGTCACCGCTATGTCCCCGAATACCGCCAGTGACCATCCCAGATCAGCGACGGGATAATATCGGGCCTATCGCCGGTTCCGCGTTCGCCATCAAGCCTCGCGACGTGCCTTGTAGACCGGTGGATGCTACAATGCATGGTCATGACCGCACCCGTATCTACTGCGCGCGTCTCACATCGAGGCCAAACCAGCCTTCCTGCGGCGCTTCGTCACCGCTGGGGAATTGATGACGGTGGCGAAGTCACCATCATCGACCTCGGGGATGCTGCGTTGGTGGTCCCCGGAGGAAGTGGGGCCGCCACCGGCGAGTTACACCGCGTGCTGCGAGAGGGCGGTTACGAACGAGGCCTGGCGCTGATCGACGACCCCGACCTTGCCGACCAATAGCGTCCTCATCGACGACCGGCTCCTCGTTGCCCAACTCACCGGCGTCAACGTGCTCGGCCGTTCGCGGGCGAAGATCCACACGACGACGTACTGGTACTACCGGGCTTGCCGCGCGGCCGTGCTGGGCGCGTCGGGCCAACTGTCAGGGCCATTCGAGGGGCTCGAAAGCGCTGATCAGTCACGAGCGATCGCGGCGATGCTGCAGCTGCCTGATCGGATCGGCCTCCCTGACCCGCGTCCCTTGGTGCCCGTCATGGTCGACATCGCCAGTCGTCACCCTCGCCTCAACCTGATGAATCTCGAAGCCGCGGCAGCGGCCCGACACCTCAGCGCCCGCGTTCTACTCTCGCCGCCGGCCGCCAACGGTGTCCTGGCCCCCGTCCTAGATGCGGAAAGGATTCCCTGGGACACCCGTGACCCCGACGCTCCCTGACTTGTCCCTCCGGGATCCGCCAGTCGCCGTCCAAGAACTGTCCCAGATCACGCAATCTGACCGGGCATAATCCCGACTCGCGATCGGGCGGTACGCCGGGTTGGGGCTGGGAGGTATCGTGTCGCCCGGTGCCTGACCTTGTAGCGGGAGTGTGCGGACGGTGATCAGGATACGTGTGCCCGAGTTGAGGTTTCGGCACGTGGCCGGTGTGAGCGTGCTGGTGCTGGCGGGCTGCGCGGCCGCGTCGAGTACGGCGACTCCCACGACGAGCACGCCGGCTTCCACCAGCACGACGCCGGACCGGTCCCGAGCGCCAGCCACGGCAGATCTGGCGGCGATGGTGGCGGGACTCGATGATGTGCCGAGCGGCTGGGTGTCCACACCGCACGACGCCTCGACCGACGACGCAGGCAACCGCTCCCTGGCGGCGTGCGTTGGCTTCGACATCTACGCCCATCACATCGCCGACTACCCAGGACCTGATGTGCACCCGGCCGACAACACGCGCACGGTGCAGTCCGAAGTGATCATCAAGGACTCGTTCGACACCGTGACCGCTGACGTGACCGAAGCGAAGTCAACGGCTTTCACGGACTGCCTCACTTCAGCTGCCCAAGCCTCCAATGACGTGGGAACCGGCCCGCAGGTGACCTTCGATCCTGTCACCACGTACACGCTCGACGGCGCCGCGGTGGCGTTCCGGTCCCACCTTCGTGGCGGCGCCGATATCGGCCCGCAGGGCTCTCGCTACAGCGACACGATCTTGATCACCAAGGGAACCGCCGAGGAATGGCTGAACACCATCCACGACGGCACACCTGACACACCGGCATTCCAAACCGAACTGATCAACCGGCTCAACGCTCGACTGCCCTCGTGAGTTGTGCTCGCTCGTGCCCCTCTGGAATTGACCCGGTTCTGCGCCCCCTGTCCCAGGACGCACGGGCATAACAACGCTCGTCGGGCGGGCCGATCGCCGGATCGCGACCACCCCGGCGGCGCCAGCCGTAGCGTCGGTCGCGTGCTGCACTTAGCTTAGGTCCGTCGGCCGACACGAATGAGCACGACGACCAAGGCGACAAGAAACGAAATTGGGAGCCCGATCAGGAGAGCGCCGAGCGGGCCGGTCCGCCACCAACCAAGCCAACCCCCACTGCAGCCGCAGCCAGCGCGCTCACGATGATCGCTGTGTCGGAGGCCGGGCTCTTCATGGCAAGAGCGTATGCACGCGGCAGAACAGCGACTCAGATCCGTACCGCCTGCGTCCTTGAACGCCTGCCGGCGCGCGGCCGAACGCCGGAAGGCGGGCACGGGAGGGCACATCCGTGACTTCGACTCTCGAGCGCACAGCCCACGAACCCCTGTCGTCAACTGACCCTCAGTTCGTGAGTTTGGTGATGGTGACGATTCGTGACGCGTTCATCTCGGTCCAACGTTCCGCTCCCGCCGGGCCGGAGTGTCGGATGAAGTGTTCGGCGTCCCCGACGCGCTCGTGGTCGTCGGCCTCAACGAGTTCGCGACTGCCGTCGGTGAACGTGACTTCGAACGTGGGCACGACGCGAGTGTCGCAGGCCGCTGAATCGGCCGACCGATGATTTGCTGTTTCCTGTCCCCACGGGTGGGATCCGAGGTGTTTCGAGTCAGTCAGAGGGGAACAGGACGAAATGGTCTCCACCGTCGGCGTGGAAGTACCGCCAGAACTCCGTGATGGTGGCGGAGGCGGGAGCCACCACGATCCGCCAGCCGTCGGTGAGCCTTATGGAGAATCCGCCGCCGGCATCGGCGCTGACGGCTTCCACGACCTGACCCGGCGCTGGGTCGAGGCCGAGTTCGCTGGCTCGGTGATCGAACAGGTTCGCGCCGTGCGCTTGCCAGGTTCCGGCGTCCATCCAGTCGTGCGGCGCGCGGGCGTTGCGGTAGATGTCCTGGCTGCCAACGATCGGTCCTTCGGGAGTGTCGACCCGGAACGGGCATTGCAGGTGAAGGCGATGACGGGCGAGCGGCTGCGCGCGTTGTCGCTCGATCTCGGCGCGTCGCTGAAGATCGGAGCCGCCGTAGGGCGGAAGGGGCCGGCGGTGGACGTCGTCGCCGAAACCGAGCCAGATCAAATCGGCGGCCCGCCCGAGATCCCGCCAAGGCAGCCCGATGAGCTCGTTCAGCACGCGTTCTACGACGACTCCGACGCGACCGTCGGACCTCGCTCGCAGCAGCTCGTCATCAGTGGGGAAAGGCCCTGGCATCTCGTGGCCAAGGTAGTCGGGCACCCGATTCGCTCGAGCCGGAAATCGGGAGGCCGGCACCACACGCGCCGATGCCGGAACGGTGCGATTCGACGCACACCTGCCCCATAACGCGCGGGCCTAATCAGGCCTAATCACGGTTGGCCCGCGTCCCCTAACGCCGGTTCTCGGGCACCCCCGTCGTGCAAGGCAGGCGTCCTCTTCGCATCTGCCAATCGACTACGTCGGCTGCACGACAAGACGAAGCTCGCCGCAGTCGAACTCATACTCGAGTCCGCCAGCCTTGAACACGATGCGCCGCCACGGACCGCGCGTCCGAACTAACAAGTGCTCAATCTGCGAGGCCTCCCCTTGGGCCCAATCGACCGGCTGCACGACGCGCAGCTGTCGGACCTCGACGAATCGCACAACGGTCACGGTTGGCCCGGTCGACACGAACTCGAACGCAAGCTCGTCCGCGCGGATAACGGTAGAGCGCAAGGAGCAATCGTTGTAGAGATCTACTACCTGCCCACCAGTCGTCTCGAGCTCGATAAGCGGCACGTCCATCTGCGGGGCCTTCAATCCGGAGAACTTCACGTCGGAAGCCCTCGCTGCCGAAGTACCCGTTCGACGAATCGAAGACGCAGAGAGGCGTAGGTGCACGAGCTCGACACGAACCAAGCGTACGCATCCCCCCGCCGACGGTGGGACCCTCCGCGTGCACGTGCCGCCGAACGGGGGTCCCAGTCCTGCTCCGCCCCTGCCCTGGAGTTGACCCGGTCGTGCGCGCACCTGTCCCAGAACGTGCGGGCCTAACCAGGGCCTAACCACGCGGGACGAGCGGGCTGATCGCCGGCTCCGCCGCTTCGCGTCGCCCGCGTCTCAAGCGCCGGTCTCCTGCGGATGTCTCGAGAACGGAAGTGGCGATGACGGTCGGGGTGTGGCGCGGATGGGAGACTTCTGGCGGTGATGGAGTCCGGGGTGCCAGCGGGTGTTGATCAGATTGCCTTGGTCGGTCGCGCCCGGTCGGGAGGCAACGCGTCGTGATCAGGGCGCGTCGGTGGATGTGGGCGATCACGTGGCCGCAACTGGTCGCGCTCGGTGTTGGCGTGCTGGTGGTGATGGTGTCGGCGATCTGGTTTGTGGATCCGGGTCGGGTCATGGTCACGGTGTCGGAACCGAGCTATGACGACGCGACAGGCAGCCTGACCGGTGAGCCAACGACCGTGTCGATCGACATCGCGTGTCCCGCGCTGTTCGGCACTCTGGAATCGTCGAGCGACGTGGCCGCGCGCGAGTTCGCGCAACGGTTGCCGGCGTCGGCCTGGGCCCGCCAGTACCAGGACGCCCGCTCCGAGGCGTGTTCGGCGCGTGCTCGGAGCCGGGCACGGGTCGGGGGGATCGGCCTGGTCGTCGGCGGGCTGGCTGTCACGGGCTTGCTCTGGGCGTTGCGGCGACGGGGTCCGCGTGTCTTCGTCGAGAAGGATCGGGTAGCGGTCCCGTTCGACGGCCTGGATCCCCCGATCATGGTGTGCCGTCTGTGTGGTCGCCCTCGGGTCGCGGCACGAGCAACCTTGGCGGCGGGTCTCGACGGTTCGGCGTCGCTGTGTCGTTCCTGTTTGGCGGAGCATCAGGCGCACACGGGGTTGGTGCTCCTGACCGGCTCGCTCTACTGCCTCGTCGCGGGCGTCACGCTGGCGGCGGCGGGATCTCCCGACCTGGCGGCGGCCGCGGTCGGCATCGGCTTGCTGGCCCCGTTGCTGTTCGTGCAGGTCGTGCCCCACGAGCTCGGCCATGTGGTGGTGGGCCGCCTGACGGGATTCACCGTCCCCCAAGTCACGATTGGGGTCGGCTTGCGGCTCCTCGTGTGGCGGATCGGTCGGACGGTGATCGTCGGGCGGGCCGTGCCGGTGAGCGGCTACACGGCACTGAACACGGCGTCGACGTCGTACTACCGGCTTCGACTGTGGCTGAGCGTCGCGGCGGGTCCCGCGGTGTCGGTGCTGATCCTTGCCGCGGCGTGGGGGTGGCACCCCGATCCAGACGGGGTGGCCGCCGCGACCCGCACCGCGTTGTTGGCCACGGCCGGCTGCGTTCTCGTCGTGAACCTGTGGCCGCGCAACCGCCCGGTGTCTACGGGTCGATGTCGGATGGGTGGCAGCTCATCACCATCCCCCAACTGTCGGCCCACGAGATCGAAGGGCGCGTGGTGCGGAGCAAGGCGCTCGACGCGTTGGCCGTGCGCGAGCAGGTCGGCGGTGACCTCGAGCTGGCCGTGGCCGTGCGGACTCGACTTCAGGTCGCGGCTGCGGGCGGCGATCGGCAAGCCGCGGTCGTCGCTGCGACCGTGCTCGTGGCCGACCGCGATTGGTCCGGTGCGGCGAGCCTCGCGCGAGACACCCTCGCGGCCACAGGACCGAGCGACGCCGAGTTCGCGTTCATGGCGAATGTGCTGGCCTGGAGCTTGTTGGTCGCTGAGGACCGGATCAGTGCCGAAGCGGACGAGGCCTCCGAGGTCGCGTACCGTCTCGACGCGTCCGCCCGGATCGCCGGCACCCGCGGATCGGTATTGATCGAGCTCGGCCACATCGACGAGGGGATGCCGCTGGTGCTGCGATCCCTCGCCGCGTGTCTCGAAGACAGTTCCCGGGCCCTCAATCTCTGCTACCTCGCGATCGGGGAAGCCGGACGCGGCGAGGTGACTCGCGCCCGCGCCACGCTGGCCGCCGCCGAGCAACTCGACCCGCAGTGCGTGCTCCTCGACCGCGCCCGCTCCCGGGTGCCCACCGCTGCGCCGGTGAGCGAGAACGACGAGGCGGGCGAGCAGCAACCGTGACCGAACAGAGCCACCCGCCGACTGAGCCGTCCCGAGTCGTGCAGTAGGCGTCCCCGATCACGCGGGCGATATCACGCTCTCGTGCTCACGCCTCGTGTCCCTGAACGCCGGATCGATCACCGCCTGAAGCCCCGCGGATCCGCAAGATATCGGTCCAACTCCGGGTCTTCGTGAATCTCCTCGTTCTCGTAGACCAGCTCCCAGTCACGGCCGAGAGCTTCCTCGAGCGCGTCGAAAGCTGCCGTCACGGCAGCATTGAACGCAGCGCACTCGGGCTCACGCCAGGGTCCTGTGAGCATCCCCCCGTTGGACGGACACCTCGTATAGGAGGAAGTCCATGTCCAACAAGAAGAAGCCGAGGGGTCGTCCCTCGAAGTTCCCGCCGGAGTTCCGGCGTGACGCGGTAGCGATGGTGCTCGACGAGGACCGCTC
>JBBQHT010000120.1:0-13822 GCA_038324235.1 Acidimicrobiales bacterium | reverse complement strand
GCCGCCTCGATCGGACGCGCATCGGGCGGGGCGACGGACGCCCCGAGCGATGACGGCGTGGTGGCGCCAGCGGCAACCACCCGTTCGCTTCGGCGTCAGGGCACAATGACAGGTGCCCAGAACCTCAAGCCCACCGGCCGGACGTCCGATGGATGAGGGACGTACACGTATCGCCAAGCCGGTCTTTCCCCCCGCAGGCACCCACGGTGGGACCGGAGGAGCTCTCGATGGTCGATAGAGAACAGGAACAGGCTCGGCTGGCCGCGGAGTCGATGGGCGCGAACGGGCGCGCCGGCCGGGACCTGGCATGGATCGTCGCCACCAGCGTGGTCCTCGTCCTCCTCGCCATCGCCTCTGGTGTCGTCTCCACCTTCCTGAACTGGGCCGACGAGCAGGCCGGCGGCAGCCTGGACGGACTGCTCGCGTTGCTCGTGATCGTGCCGGTGGGCGCCACGATCTACGCCATCCGTCGCTACCACGACGCCGCCGGCGCGCGCGAGAAGCTCTCGTACCTGTCGTCGCACGACAGCCTCACCGGTCTCACCAACCGCCGGTTCCTCGGCGAAGGCTTCGACGAGATGCTGAAGACCGTCCGCAAGGTCAACGGCCGGGTCGGGGTGTTCTTCATCGACCTCGATGGCTTCAAGAAGATCAACGACACCTACGGGCATGAGGTCGGCGATCAGCTGATGGTCGCGGTCTCCGACCGCCTGCGCACCGTGGTGGCCGCCAACGACGTGATCGTGCGCTACGGCGGCGACGAGTTCGTCGCCCTCTGCCCCGACGTCACCAACGTGGTGTCGGCGGAGCGGATCGCGAAGCGGTTCCTCCAGGCGATCGAGACGCCGTACCAGCTGGGCGAGGACAAGCTCAAGATCTCCGGCAGCGTCGGCATCGCGCTGACCGAGGAGCGGTGCAACCGGCCCGACGAGGTGCTGCGCGATGCCGACGCGGCCATGTACCAGGCCAAGAACTCCGGTGCGGGCCGCTACGCCATCTTCGACCGCTCGATGACCGACCAGATCACCCCGTCGACCGCCGAGCGCCGCCTGCGCCACGCGCTCGACAACGGTGAGTTCCGGCTCTACTACCAGCCCATCGTCTCGCTGTGGACCAAGCGCCTCGTCGGGGTCGAAGCCCTCCTGCGCTGGAACGATCCTCGTCGCGGCCTCGTGAGCCCCGGCGAGTTCATGCAGGCCCTCGAGGACACCGGGCTCATCGTGCCGATCGGCAACTGGATCCTCGAAGAGGTGTGCGCCCAGTCCAAACGCTGGCAGGACGCCTACCCGGATCGGCCCGCGCTCAACATCAAGGTCAACGTGTCGGCCCGCCAGCTCGCGCAAGCCAACTTCGTGCAGCACCTCAAGGAGTGCCTCGCCACGAGTGGCGCCGACGCGGACCGCATCTCGCTCGAGATCACCGAAGGCGCGCTCATGTACGACGTCCAGTCGGCGTGGTCGACGCTGCGAGAGGCCAAGGCGCTCGGCGTCAGCCTCGCGCTCGACGACTTCGGCACCGGCTACTCGTCGCTGTCCTACCTGCGCCAGTTCAGCCTCGACCTGCTCAAGATCGATCAGTCCTTCGTGGAGGGCCTCGGCCACTCGCGCGAGGACACCACGATCATCGAGCACGTGATCGGCATGGCGAAGGCCCTCGGCATCGTGACCGTCGCCGAGGGCGTCGAGACCGAGGAGCAGGTGAAGCACCTGCGGGCCATGAACTGCGATCTGGCCCAGGGCTACTACTTCAGCCATCCCCAGCCCCCCGATGTCATCGGGCACCTCATGAGCGAGAACGGCAACAAGCAGGAGTGGAAGCCGCCGGCCAAGTCCGCCGACGGTTCGCCGGTGCCGCCCCCGACGGCCGACACCGCGCCCGTGGTCGCGGTCACCCGGTTCCAGAACGCCGGCCCCACCCCCGCCGGGACCTGACCCAGCCCACGGGCCACCACCGAGCCAAGAACGCTTCTCGGCTTCCCTCCGGCCCCTTCCACCCCACCCCAGGGGCCACCACCGAGCCAAGAACGCTTCTCGGCTCCCCTCCGGCCCCGCCAACCCCACCCCACGGGCCACCAGCCAGCCGAGAACGCTTCTCGGCTCCCCTCCGGCCCCTCGAGGCGGGGCCGTGGACGCCCGGCACCGCGAGGCCGTGTGCGAGCATCGCGCCATGCCGCTGCCTTCCGCCCTCGTGGGCTCCTCCACCGATCCCGTGCACCACGTCGTGGACGCCCGCTGGACGATGGCCTACGCCGCCGGGTTGGCCGACCACAACCCGCGCTACTTCGACACGACGGCCACCGCCGGGATCGTCGCCCACCCGCTCTTCCCGGTCTGCCTGGAGTGGCCCGTCGTACTGGACGCGCGGCGCCTGGTGCCCCGTGACGACCTACCGCCGCACGAGCTCGCCCGCGGGGTGCACGCCTCCCACGAGCTCACCATCGATCGGCTCGTGCGTCCCGGAGACGTGCTCACGACGACCGCGACCATCGAGGGGATCGAGCGGCGCCGCCCCGGCGCCTACGAGGTCCTGCGACTCGACACGGTCGACGCCGACGGCATCCGGGTCTGCCGGACGCGCATGGGCACGCTGTTCCTCGGTGTCGACGTCGACGGACCCGACCAGCCCGTGCCGAGCGAGCTCGCCCCTGCCGCGCCCGGCCCGGAGCACGCGCAGGGTCGCGCCCGCCCCGACCACGCGACGGTGGTGGCCATCGCCCCCAGCGCGGCCCACGTGTACACCGAGTGCGCCCGCATCTGGAACCCGATCCACACCGACCCGGCGGTCGCCCTGGCGGCGGGCCTGCCGGGGATCATCCTGCACGGCACCGCGACGCTCGCGCACGCGGTCAGCGCGGTGGTCGACCACGACCTGGGGGGCGACCCGAACCGGGTGCTCACGATCGCCGGCCGGTTCGGGGCGATGGTGTCGTTGCCAGACACGCTCACGATCCGCATCGGCGCCCCGACCCCCGGCGCCCCGGCAGCTGCCGCCCCGGGAGCTGGCGACCCGGGAGCTGGCGACTCGGCGCCACGAATCCCGACGCCAGGCGACCCGAGAGCCGGCACCCCGCGTCCTGGCTCCCCGCCGCCCGACCACCGTCACCCCGACCGCACGGCGCTCCGCGTCACGGTGGCCAACGGCGCGGGCGACCTCGCCGTGCGCGCCGGGGTGATCGAGCACCGCTGATCGGACCACGCGCCCAGCGGTGACCCGCGAGGACCACGGGAGGCGAGTCACGGTCATCCGGGTAAGCCAGAACGTATGCTCGGGCCCGTGCTGAGCCCGTTCGACGACTACCCGATCCACCAGACCGCCGAGCCGATCGCCCATGTCTCGTCCGGCGACCCGAACGCCTACGACCGGTACTTCTTCCACGGCTACGACCGCGCCGGCGAGGTCTTCTTCGGCGCCGCGCTCGGCGTGTACCCCAACCGCCAGGTGATCGATGCCTCCTTCAGCGTCGTGCGCGACGGCGTGCAGCGCTCGGTGCACGCGTCAGGCCGACTCCCCGTCGGCGACCGCCCCACCCGGGTCGGACCGATCCAGATCCAGGTCGTGCGGCCGCTGCACACCTTGCGCGTGGTCGTCACCGATGAGACCGGCGACCTGGGCGTGCGGGCCGACCTCACGTTCTCGGCCCGCACCATCGCGATCGAGGAGCCGCGCCACACCACTCGCGCCGGCGCGACGGTCGTGCTCGACGCCACCCGCCTCACGCAGTGGGGGGACTGGGCGGGCGCGATCACCGTGGACGGCACCACCACGACCGTGGATCCGTCGACGCACATGGGCATCCGCGACCGCTCGTGGGGGATCCGCCCGATCGGCGCCGGTGCGGGAGGCGCGCCCAGCCACGAGCTGCCGCAGGTGTTCTGGTTCTGGTCGCCGATCCGCTTCGACGACCGCTGCCTGCACGGGGGGGCCAACGAAGATGCAACGGGGCGGCGTTGGTTCCAGTTCGCCGAGTCGGTACCGGTGCTCGACCCGGACGCGTTCGATCGATCGCCGGACCCGCACCCGCTGGTGGACACGGGCGGACTCGTGGAACCGCTCCGCGACATCCTGTACGACTTCGACTGGCGCCCCGGCTCCCGCCTCGCTTCAGCCGCCCGCCTGTCGTTCGTCCCGTGGAACGCACCACCCATCGAGGTGACCCTCGAACCAGTCGCCCGCTTCCCGCTCCGCGGGCTCGGCTACATCCACCCCGAGTGGACCCACGGGGCGTGGTTGGGCGAGGACGTGGTCGGCTCCGAGTCCTGGTCGCTCGACGATCTCGACCCCCTCGACGTGCACAACCTGCACGTCCAGCAGCTGTGCCGGGCCACCTGCGGCGATCAGGTGGGCGTCGGCGTGCTCGAGCAGCTCGTGCTCGGGCCGAGCGACCGCAACGGGTTCACCGACTTCCTCGATGGTGCGGCGGGCTGAGTCGTGCGCGCGTGGCGAGTGGAGGAGCTGGGCGACCCGGCCGACGTGCTGCGGTTCGTGGAGAACGCCCCCCCGCCCGTGCCGACGGGTGACGAGGTCGTGGTGCAGGTCGGCGCGTGCGCCTTGAACTTCGCCGACTCCCTCCTGTGCGTGGGCACGTACCAGGAGCACCCGCCGCTCCCGTTCACGCCCGGTCTCGAGGTGGCCGGCGTCGTCGTCGCCGCCGGACCCGACGCGGCCCACGCGGTCGGTGCGCGCGTCGCCGGATCGCCGCTGCTCCCCCATGGCGGCCTGGCCGAGCAGGCCCTGGCCCGCTCCACCGACGTGTTCGCGCTGCCGTCCGGGGTCGACGACATCCGGGCGGCGGCGATGCACGTGACGTACCAGACCGGCTGGTTCGCCCTGCACCGCCGAGCGCGCCTGCGTCGGAGCGAGACGCTGCTCGTGCACGCCGGTGCGGGTGGGGTCGGCTCGGCCGCGATCCAGCTCGGCGTCGCCGCCGGGGCCCGGGTCATCGCCACCGCCGGCGGGCCCGCCAAGGTCGCCCGTTGCCTCGAGCTGGGCGCCCACCACGCGATCGACCATCGCCACGAGGACGTCGTCGAGGTGGTGAACACCATCACCGACGGCCGCGGCGCCGACGTGGTGTTCGACCCCGTCGGCGGCGAGATGTTCACCCGGTCCACCCGGTGCATCGCCTGGGAGGGCCGCATCGTGGTCGTGGGCGCCGCCAGCGGTACGTACGCCGAGGCCCGCACGAACCACGCGCTCGTGAAGAACTACAGCATCCTCGGGCTCAACTGGCGGGGCTACCTCACGCGGCGGTCAGACCTGGTGGCCGATGCGCACGAGTCCCTCGTCGAACTGCTGCAGGATGGCGCGATCGCCCCCGACGTGTCCGAGGTCCTGGCCCTCGATGCCGACGTGCCCGCGGCGCTCGCCCGTCTCACCGGGGGCGCGACGACCGGCAAGCTCGTGCTCACGCCCTGATCAGTCGCCCGCGCCCTCGACGAGCCACGGGCGCCGGCCGAAGCGGTCCAGATGCACGACCTCGCCCACGGGCCGGCGGGTCGTGGGGCCGTAGCGTCCCTTCGGCCACCCGAGGGGCACGAGGCAGCAGGGCGTCACCGAGAGCGGCAGACCGAGGATGGAACGGGCCGAGGTCACGCTCCAGAGCGGCAACGTGATCAGCGACGCGCCGAGCCCCATCGCCCGCGCCGCGAGCAACAGGTTCTGCACGCTCGGGTAGATCGAGCCGAAGAACGACGAGCTGGCCACGTGGGGCATCGGCATGTACGGCAGGCGCCCTTCCTTCACCCCCGCGCGCAGGCACGGCACCACGATCGCCGGGATGTCCTCGAAGTTGTCGACCTGCCACTCGACCGAGCGGAGGATCTTCAACATGGACTCGTCGTTGGCCGCGACCCGCCGACCCATGCCGCCGTAGAGCGTCCACGCCTGGCGGTACCTCGACGCGAACTGCGCCTTGACCGCCCGATCCTTGACGACGACGAACTCCCAGTTCTGCCCGTTCGACCCGGTCGGGGCCTTCAGCGCGAGCTCGATGCACTTGACGATGATGGCGTCGTCCACATCATCGGGAAGCACCCGCCTGATGGCCCGCTGGGTCATCATCGCCTCGAGCAGCGGCATGTCCAGCTTGGCCAGCGCCTCGTCGACGGATGGGATCGAGCTCGTCAGGTCAGCCATGGCGCCACGGTACCGGGTCCGGTTCGCCGACCGCGGCTCAGACGGTGGCGACCGGCGTACCGGGCATCTCCGCCTGCGCCGACGCGTAGATCGCGTCGACCAGCGTGTGGGCCCGCAACGCCGCGGCGAAGTCCGGGGACGCCGGTGTGCCGGCGATGATCGACTCGATGAAGGCGCCGTCGGGGTTGCGCACCTCGATGCCCGCGTCGGCCAGCACGGCGATCAGCGCGTCGCCCTCGACCATCCCCTCGTCCGCCGTCACCACACCGTCAGCGCCGGTCACGCCGTCGAGCGTCCAGCGGATCGGGCCCAGCACGTCACCCTCGAGCACGTAGTGCGCCCGCTCGCAGAACACCTCGATGCGCCGCAGCGACGGGCGTGACAGCACGTCGTGCCAGACCGACGTGAGCGAGGCCAGCCCACCACCGGCGTAGGCCAGGGTCGCGACCGTCACGTCCTCGATGCCGGCGAGGTCGTGGAACGTCTCGGTGCGCCCCGAGACGCTGGCGACTGGCCCGACCATCCACTCGAGGAGGTCCAGGTCGTGGATCGAGTGCTCCAGCAACGTGCCCGCGCCGGCCTTGGTGGGATCGGCCCGCCAGCTCGAGCCGTACATGCCCTGGATCGGGATGAACTGGTCGTCACGGAACACGATGCTCATGAGCCGGCCGCTCTCGGGGCGGCCGATGAGGTGGCGCAGGTACAGGCAGGCCGGCGAGTCCCGCAGCACGAGCCCGACCTGGTTGATCACGCCGGCGGCGGCGACCGAGTCGACCATCGCCGCCGCGTCGACTCCAGAGAACGCGAGCGGCTTCTCGCAGAACACGGGCAACCCGGCGTCGGCGACCTTCTCGACGAGCCGGCGGTGCTCGGCGGTCCAGGTCGTGACGTAGACGGCGTCGACCGCCGCGATCACCTCGTCCTCCGAGCCGTAGATGGTCGCCCCGCTGCGGTCGGCGAACTCCTGCGCCTTGACGGGATCGGGATCGTGCACGGCCACGATGGCGACATCGGCCTGGGACGTGTGCAACATCTTGCCGTGGTAGTGCGCGATGAAGCCGCCGCCGAGGAAGCCGACGCGCACCGTCATCGGACCGACCAGGTGGCTCGGGGGTGAGGAGCAGGTGCCATCAGGCGATCGCGGACCGGCGGCGGGTGACCGACACGAGCACGAGTCCCGCCAGGACGAGCACCGCGGCGACCATGGTCGCGAGCGCGATCGCCGCGCCGGTCGTGGGCAACGCGCCCGAGGTCGTCGACGGCGCGACACCAGCCGGGACCGGGGCGGTGACCGTGATGCCCGCGGAGAGCTGCTGGGGCTGATCGTCGGCTTTCGTGCCCGACAGGATGACCGTGTGAGTTCCGGCGGAGGTGCCCTCCGGGAGCGTGAAGCTTCCCGCCACGGCGCTGTCGGTCGTCGCGGTCAACGTACCCAGGACGGAGGCACCGTCGATCGAGACGCGGACGGTGGTCCCGGGCTTCCAGCCCGACGAGGTCACCGCGATCGTGCCGCCGGCGGCAACGACGGCAGGTGACACGGTCATGGACACCTGCACCGGCACGGTCGAGCTCGGTCCACCGGTCGACGACGGGGCCGCCGTGGACGACGAGCTCGACGACGAACTGGACGAGCTCGACGATGAACTGGACGAGCTCGACGATGTCGACGTCGGCGGCGGTGCATCCGCCCAGCCCAGCTCGACTCGCCCGTAGAACGGCGACTGGATCGAGTCATCCGTCGTGACGTTCTGTCCGCTCAACCCGTGCTGCAGCGACGGGCCCGACACCGGGTCATAGCAGTCGAGGATCGGATCAGGATCGAGGCGGCTGAGGAACGGCGAGTTCTTCGGGAAGGCGACGCCGAGGCTCTTTTGCAGATCGAGGTTCGGCACCCCCGCTTCCTGCCCGGACACGAAGTTGAGCCAGGGCCAGGGAGTGGTGCACACCCGGAGGGGTGGGTCCGGCGTCTTCTGCGCCCCGAGCACCGTGTGGAGGGTCGCACACCCTGTCGCGTTGTCCGGCGTGGCCACGATCTGGACGCCGGTCCGCGCCTGGAAGTCGTAGTTCACCTGCAGCTGGGTCCCCGTGGTGCCGCCCGGCGCGCACACCTGCCAGTCCGCGGGCGACGCGGTGTTGGCCTCGACCAGGCCCCATGACTCGAGGTGGTCGATCGACTTGTGAGGCGGAATGCCTTTGTCCTGCAGGCTGCCGAGCAAGCTCGACAGCAATCCCTGAGGGAACGGCGCCGTGAAGAAGTTGCCCGAGTCGTAGACGACCTTCTGCGTGACCGGATCGATGTGGGTCTTGTACTCATATCGGTTGGGCTTGTTCACCTGGTTCGCCAGCGCCTTGTCGGCGTTGTACACCTGCATCTCGCGGTACGGCGCGTAGAACGTCGACACGACGGTCTTGGTGCCCTCGGTGTGCGCCCAGGCCATGAAGGAAGCCGGGTGCAGTTCCGTCTGGAACGAGTTGTGACCGCAGTCGAACACCCAGCGGCCCTGCACGATGATGCGATCCCCCACCGCAGGGGGCTGGAAGTCGGGTTGGACGAAGGGATTCGGATTCGCAGGGTCCGCCACGGTCTGCTCGCCGCGGGCCCGCACGTTGCTGTCCTCCCAGGTCTCTCCGGTGGGCGGGCCAGCCGGGCGCGGGATGTGGGGCAGGTTGCCCGCCGACAGCTCCACGTGCATGTGGCTCGGCGTGCTGCCGTCGGCGCTCTGGTTGATGAACGAGTACGGCGCGTCAAGGGTGACATCGAGGTTGAAGTCCGAGCCGAACGGGTGATCGAACGGGAAGTCGCCGTTGCCGATCACGTCGTTGGCGACGACGCCTGACACCAGCAGTTGCCGCCCACCCGCGGACGTGGGTCCCGGCGTGTTGGCATCGACGACGTCACCAAGGCGGTAGCGGACCTTCGGGTTCAAGACGTTCGGACCCGAGGTGAGCAGTTCGGCCAGGAACCGCGTGTCATCGGGAACACCGCACACGTGGGTCGCGTCGGCGGTGACGGGTGCACCGTTGGCAGCCACGGCGGCGTTGACATCGAACGCCAGCTGCGGCGGCGCGGGGGAGCCAGCCGACACCCCCGGCATCGACCAGGGCAACACCGCGCAGAGCACTGCGACGGCACCGCCTGCCCCCAATGTCCCCCATCGTCGCCGCATCCCGGGCACTTCCTTCCCCTCGTGACCCGAGCCGCGATGCTAACCCGACTCGAGCGCCGTGACCTGCCCCGCGCGCTCGGTGGGCGGAAGTCCCTCGGCCCGGCGGGGAGGGCGCCGGGTCCGCACGCAGCGGGTGGCTACGCTGCCCCGAGCCGCGCCGGGGGACGCGGCGCACCCCTGTTCCCCCACGAGGGCACCATGCCAGATCCTGCGGAGCACGAACACGCGACCGATCCAGACCCCGATCCAGATCCCGGGCCCGACTCCGAGACCGCCGACGGGGCCGCACCAGGACGGTGGCTGACGGTCGCCATGGTCGTGTGCGCCTCGATCGCCGTCGTGTCCGGGCTCACCTACGTCGACATCGTCGTCCGGAGCCGTGCCGACGCGGTCTCCCCCGAGGACGCAAGCCAGCGCTTCATCGACACCGCCCAGCAGGATGACCCGATCCGGGTCGTCGACCTGCTTCCCGACGACGAACAGGCACCGGCCCAGGCGTCGCGGGCCGAGCTGACGACACAACTTCACCGCCTCGGGATCCTGACGACGCCGGACGGCCACCACCCGAGCGGAGTGTCGATCGCAACCGACAGCCTGCGGCGCACGACGCAGATGCTCGGACCCGGGATCGTCGCGGTCGACCTCACGGCTGGTCAGGTCCGGTTGTCTGCCGCGTCGGCGCTGCCGACCGAGGCGGGAGGCGACCACCTCCTGGCCGATGGCTACGTGCTCGATGCCGAGCGCACCCACGCGACCCGCGACTTCGCGACCGCGCCCTTGCGCATCGTGGCGATCGCGACCGGAGACAACTGGCGCATCAGTCTCGCCTATTCGGTGGCGGAGAACCTCAAAGGCCACCCGACGGTCTCACGAGCGGCGCCCGCCCCTCCGGTGGACCCGGTCGGTGCGGCGGCGCCGCCCGATGCCGTGCGCGACCTGCTCGACGCGTACGCGGGCGCCGACCCCGACCGGGCACAAGCCCACCTGCTCCCCCGCGAAGCCGACGCCCTGTACGACTTCTCGGCGCTGTTCATGCCACCCGATCCCAAGCGCATCACGGTGGAAAACCAGAACCAGGACCCGCGGACGTTGCCGATCGACGTCCGCCTCGCCCTGCGCCCGACCGGCACGTTCAACCGCCTCGAGCTGCAAGCCGCGGGGGACGGTGACCAGCGCCAGATCCGGATCACCGCGCTCGACTACACGATCGATCGCGAGGTGCAGATCGAGCACCTCACCTACGACGGTTCGTGCCTGACCGCCGAGTACCGGTTCGCGGCGGCCGATCCTGAGCCCTACGCCCGCTTCAACTCCTGCACCGGCGCTCCGGCCGTGGTGGCCGACCCCGACCGCGCCACGACCACCACCGCCGACCCCGACCGCGCCACGACCACCACCGCCGACCCCGACCGCTCCACCACCCCAGCCGACCCCGACCGAGCGGTCGGCACGCGGCGTCCGCCGCGGGACAACGTGTTCTCGACACTCGCGATCTTCGGGACCGGGGGCCAGCTGCCCGATCTCACCGTTGCCACCCTCGACGGGAAGTGGTTCGTGAGCCCGGTCCGATCGATGACGAGCGCGATGGTGGCGACGCTCGAACGGACCGAACCCGACCAGCACGAGCCGTTCCTGACGAGCCTGCGAGCCCTGACGCTTCCCGATACCAGCCAGGCGGCCAAGGAGACCACCGACCCGGACAACTCGCTCTTCGGGCCGCGTGCGGTGGCCGCCAACCGGTTGCTCGCCGCCTGCTTCGTCGAGGTCATGGACGTGGTCGGTGAGGAGTCATCGGCGGACCCGAGCATCGAGTGCATCACGCACCTCGCCGCGGCCGACAAGGTACGAACCGATGCCGTGGCCCCGATGCTGCTGGGTGCGTGCTACCACGCCGAACCGATCACCCCGCCAGCCGACGCCAACCCCTACCGACGCCTGTACCTCGCCCGTGCGGCCACCCGGGCGTGCTTCCAGAAGGCAGTGGAAGACGGCATCGTCCCGTCGTACACCGTGACGAACCACCTCGGTCGCGAGCAAGGGTGCTTCACCCGCTACGAGGACCTCGACCGCACCGGTCCCGAGGCCACCTGGGCAGCAGCTGACATCGAGGTCAAGACCTGCGTCGACCGCGAACTCCAACGCGATCCCGCTGCCCGCACGACCGACACCCCGCCCGATGTCACACCCACCTCCGTTGACCCCGGACCAAGGCCCCGCTAAAAACGAGCAACGTTCAGTTTTGTGGCGACGTCGGGGGAACCGTCCATGGGGAACAGCACGAGCATCGAGAACGCGCCGGTCGAGCACACGGTGCGGGATCCCGCGACCGGCGCCCGCACGCACGTCGAGCCCGACGCGGAGACCATCGGTCCGACGTTGATCATCCGCCCCGCCCGGCTCCCCCGTCCCCGCCGCGCGGACGTCGCCCGGCGCCTCCGCCAGGCGGCGGTGACCACCTCCGTCCACCTCATGCCGCTGGTCGGCCGCGCGGCTCGGCGGCGGCCGATCGACGACCAGGTCATCGCCCGCGCGTTGCGACTGATCTTCGATGACATGGGCGGCTCGTTCGCCAAGTTCGGACAGCTCATCGGTTCATCGCCCAGCCTGTTCGGCGAGGCGGTGACCGCGGAGTTCCGCAGCACGCTCGACAACGTCGTGCCGGTGGACTTCGCCGCCGTGCGCGAGACCGTCGAGGACGAGCTGGGCCTCCCGCTCGCCGACCTCTTCGTGTCCTTCGATCCCGTGCCGCTGGCAGCCGCATCGCTCGCCGTCGTGCACAAGGCCGTGCTGCCCGACGGCACGACCGTGGCGGTCAAGGTCCTGCGTCCTGGCATCGAGGCGAAGATGGCGGTCGACCTGGCGGTGATGCAGCCCCTGTTCGACTTCATCGGACGCCAGGTGGCGATCGGGATCGCCGGCGAGCTCCCCGCGCTGATCAGCGGCCTCGAGGAGCAACTGGCGGAGGAGGTCGACCTGCGCAACGAGGCCCGGTCCGTGCGCTGGTTCGATCACCTGCGCCAGACGATGGGCCTCGAGCACGTCCGGGTCCCCCTGCCGGTCGAGGGCTACGTCACGCGGCGCGTGCTCGTCATGGACTTCCTCGAGGGCGTGTCCGTCGATGACGTGGAGGCGATCGAGGCGCTGGGCATCGATCCCCGACCGCTGGTGCAGGAGTGCGTGAAGGCGTGGTTCGGCACGACGCTGTGCACGGGCGCGTTCCACGGCGACATCCACGCGGGGAACCTGCTGGTCACGACCGATGGCCACCTGGGCGTGCTCGATTGGGGCATCGTCGGTCGACTCGACCCCGATACGCAATCGTTCTTCCGGTGCGTGGTCGAGGGCGCCCTCGGCGACGATGCCGCGTGGGCCACCGCGTGGGGCCACGCGCAGAAGATCTACGGACCGATGATCAGCCAGCTCGGCGCGACCGACGAGCAGATGGTGCAGGTGCTCCGCGCCGGGATCGAGCCGATCTTCCGCCGGCCGTTCGGCGAGATCAACCTGACCGACCTGCTGCTGAACGCGGACATGGGCAAGGCGGTCGACGAGAACGAGGCGCACTCGTCGACGACGCCGTTCCAGCTCTGGCGCAGCGAGCGGCGCCGGCGCCGCGAGATCCTCGAGTCGGGCGTGGCCGACACGGCGTTCGATCGGGGGCTGTTCCTGCTGGGCAAGCAGCTCGTGTACTTCGATCGCTACGGCAAGATGTTCCTGCCTGACGTCCCGCTGATGTGGGACCAGGATGCGTTTCGCCGCCTGCTCGCCGAGCCCCTCGTGCCGGCCGAGATCCCCGCTCCAGCGCCGACGGCAACGGCGCCAGCGCCGGTTGCGGCGCCGGCTTCAGCGCCGGCCGCGGCGCCGACGGCAACGGTGACCTGATGCCCAAGGTCAGCAGCGAGCACAAGGATGCGGTCCGCCGCCGGATCATGGACGCGGCGGTCGTGTGCCTGGTGCGCAACGACTACCAGGACGTGACCACGCGCGAGCTGCTCGCCGAGGCCGGTCTGTCGACGGGCACGTTCTACAACTACTTCACGTCGAAGGAGCACCTGTACGAGGCCATCGCCGAGGAGCTGTTGTCGGAGGATGTGAGCCGCATCCTGGGTGACGCCACCCCCGCCGGCCAGACGGGACCGAGCCTGCTGTCGCTCATCCGCGACTACATGCTGGCCGACCCCCGGGCCTCGATCGCCGTGGCCAACTTCCGCAGTCGGACCACGGGCGACGAGGCCATGGCGGCCATCTCTCGCCTGAACGCGTGGATCCTCGAGGAGTTCTCGCCGCTCGTCGAGACCGCCCAGGCCGAGGGGTTCGTCCGCGCCGACATCGATCCCCGGGCCCTCGTCGAGCTGCTCGATCTCGTGTGGCACGGCCTCGGCCACCGCGCCGCCCAGCAGGCGTTCCAGACCAGCTTCGACGAGGTCGGCCACGCGCTCCTGCAGGTGCTGATGGGGGGCATCCTGGCCACCGCGCCCGACCCGGACCAGCCGATCGAGCTCCGCCCCCAACCGGTGCCG
>JBBQHT010000119.1:0-14004 GCA_038324235.1 Acidimicrobiales bacterium | reverse complement strand
CTGTGGCCGGTGGAGCCGTGCATGGTCGCGACCTCGCGCACGTCGTTCCAGCCCGCAGCCGGGAGATCGATGAGGAACGCCGTGTTCGCGCCCCGGGCGCCGTCGGGCACATCGAGCTCCGTGCGGGCGATGAGGATCGCGAAGCCGGAGCGCCGGGCGTTCGAGATGAACCACTTGTGCCCGTTGATGATCCACTCGTCGCCGTCGGGCACCGCGTGGGTGCGGATGAGCGTCGGGTCCGAACCGGCGACCTCGGGTTCGGTCATCGCGAAGCATGACATCGTCGTGCCTTCGCACAGCCGGCGCAGGTAGTTGTCCTTCTGGGCGTCGGTGCCCCAGTGCAGCAGCGTGTGCATGTTGCCCTCGTCAGGCGCGGAGCAGTTGAGGATCCACGGGCCGAGCCGCGTCTTGCCGGCCTCGGCCTGCACCATGGCCAGCTCGACGTGGCCCAGGCCCATGCCCCCCCACTCGGTCGGCATGTGCGGCAGCCAGAGGCCTTCTTGCTGGGCCTTCCCGCGCAGCTCGAGGATCGTGAGGATGTACTCGTCGCGGCTGAGCACGGTCTCCTCGTCGTCGAACGATGCGATGGCGGGCATCACGGTGCCCTGGATGAACTCGCGGACGCGCAGGCGGATGGCCTCGTGCTCGGGGGCCAGGGTGAAGTCGATTGTCATGGGTTCCTCGGTTCGCCGGGTGGATCACGCCGGAGCCAGGGCTCGCGTGGCGCCCCACGGTAGGTCGGCGCCGAGGGTCGCGACGGTCCCGGGGGTTCGAGCCATCGGAGCCCGCGTGGCATCATCGGCGCGTCCGATCCTGCCGATCCCGTGCGGAGCCCCCACCGATGTCCTGCGAGTGCGAGCCATGACCGAGCGGGTCGACGTGGTCGTCATCGGTGGCGGGATCCTGGGGCTCGCCACGGCCCGGGCGGTGCTGCGCGAGCGGCCCGAGCTCTCGGTCGTGGTGGTGGAGAAGGAGGCGGTGGTCGCCGGCCACCAGTCGGGTCGCAACTCGGGCGTGCTGCACGCGGGCGTCTACTACAAGCCCGGGTCGGACAAGGCCCAGCTCTGCACGCGTGGCCGACTGGCGATGGTCGAGTACTGCCGGGACCGGGGGATACCCCACGAGATCTGCGGCAAGGTCGTCGTGGCCACCACGGATGCGCAACGTCCGGCGCTGCTCGAGCTGGCGCGCCGGTGCGAGGCGAACGACGTGCGCGTCGATCCGCTCACCCCGGAGGGCCTGGCGGAGGTGGAGCCGCACGCGGCCGGCATCGCCGCGTTGCACGTGCGCGACACCGGCGTGGTCGACTACGGCGAGGTGTGCCGCTCGCTCGAGCACGACGTCGTCGCGGCGGGCGGCCGCGTGGTCACCGGGGCCACGGTCATCGGGGCCGGTGAGCGGCGCGACGGCATCGTGATCGAGACGACTGCCGGCGAGCTGTTGGCGGGCCGGGTCGTGGGGTGTGCCGGGCTCCACGCGGACGAGATCGCTCGCGTGGTCAGCGGCCCCGACGGTGACAACGGCGTGCGCATCGTGCCCTTCCGCGGCGAGTACTTCACCCTCGCGCCCGCGCACACGGACCTGGTGCGGCACCTCATCTATCCCGTGCCCGATCCCCGGTTCCCGTTCCTCGGCGTGCACGCCACCCGCGGCATCGACGGATCCGTCCACGTCGGGCCGAACGCCGTGCTGGCGCTGGCGCGCGAGGGCTACTCGTGGCGCCAGGTCGACCTGGCCGAGACTCGCGCCGTCCTCGGCTTCGCCGGCTTCCGCCACCTCGCCCGCGCGCAGTGGCGCTACGGCGCGGCGGAGATGCTGCGGTCGGTCAGTCGCCGGCGCTTCACCGCGGCGTTGCAGGAGCTGGTGCCCGCGGTCGAGTCGTCGTTCCTCGAACCCGCGCCGGCGGGCGTGCGGGCCCAGGCCGTCAACCGGGACGGCACCCTGCTCGACGACTTCGCCTTCCACCAGGTGGGGCGGGCGCTCCACGTCCTCAACGCGCCCTCGCCCGCCGCAACGGCATCGCTCGAGATCGGCCGCGTGATCGCGGCGCGGCTCGACCTCGACGCCCTGTCCTGACGTTCGAACCGCCGGGCTCCGCGCGTCGCCTGCTCCGCGGAGGTCAGACCCGCGCCGCCGGCGCCACCAGCGCGGCCCGGATGATGCGGGTGAGCTCGTGGGGCGCCTCGAACGGCAGCATGTGCCCGGCGCCGGCGATCACCTCGAGCCGGCCGGCCGGCAGCAGATCGACGATCTGACGGCTCTGCGCGGGCGAGGTGAGCAGGTCGCGCGTGCCCGACACGACGACCACGGGGAGGTCGACATCGCGCAGCCCGTCGCGCAGGTCCATGGCGACCATGGCGTCGAGGAGCGTGCCTCGGGTGGACGCCGGCGTCGCGAGGAAGGTCTCGACGACGGCGTCGAGGTGGGCGAGGACCGGCCTCCGCCCGACCGTGCCGCGCATGAGCACTGGTCCCGCGCGGCGGCCGCCGAGGGCCCGGGCCACGGTCTCGTTCGTGATCGACCAGCGCGGCACGAAGGTCATGAACGGCGAGCGCTCCACCTGGCCGCACGCCGTGGCGACCAGGACCAGCGAGGCGACCCGGGCGCTCGCGACGTCGGGGTGCGCGATGGCGAAGGCCTGGGCGGCCATGCCGCCCATCGAGTGCCCGGCGACGAGCGAGTTCCGCGCATCGACGTGCTCGATCACCGTGCGCAGGTCATCGGCGAGCGCGTCGACCGTCAGGCCCGTGCGCCCGATGGTCGAACGGCCGTGGCCCCGCTGGTCGTAGAGCACCACCCGGTGCTCGGTCGCGAGCACGCGGGCCACCGGCGCCCAGATCCGGTGGTCGCCGGTCCAGCAGTGCGACAGCACGATCGTGGACGTCGCCTCGGGCGGGCCCGTGACCCCGAGCCACAGGCTCGTGCCGTCGCCGGTGACCACGCGCTCCTCGCGCACGTCGGGCAGTCCCAACGGGTCCCCACCCGTGGGGTCGGGGTTGGTCGACCATCGCCGGTGGGCCGCGACGAACGCACCCGCACCGGCGACCAGCACGCCGGCGGCGGCCGTCAGCGCCGCGGCGCGAGGCCGATCCGAGGCAGGGGGGTTGGCGCGCATGGATGAGCTCCGAGGGTGTCGGTGGGGGACAGGTGACCGTGACCAGGTGGCGGCGACCCGCTCGTTCGGTCGGGTGGGGCGGGTCGAGCGCGCAGGTTGCGACCATCGAGGGCGAGCAGGAGAACCGGCCGTGCGGAGCACGATGCCAGCATCGACTGGCGACAGTCAAGGGCCGATCCCCGAGGCCCCGGGCGGGGCATCACTACACTGCCGGGCGCGGCGAGCCCGGAAGCTGAGATCCGACCCACGGTGGTCGCCAGGCCGCGGAAAGGGATGACGTGACTGAATACCGGCTCGAGGAGCTGGCCGTCGAGGCCAACACGACCGTGCGCAACATCCGCGCGTACCGCGATCGTGGCCTGCTCCCGCCGCCCCGCCGCCAGGGTCGGATCGCGCTCTACTCCGACGCGCATCTCGCCCGGTTGCGCCTGGTCGCCGAACTGCTCGACCGTGGCTACACGCTCAACAGCATCCGTGAGCTGCTGGCCGCGTGGGAGAAGGGCCGTGACATCGCCGATGTGCTCGGGCTCGAGCAGGTCCTGACCTCCCGGTTCTCCGACGAGGAGCAGCTCGTGGTCACCCGCTCGGACCTCGATCGCGAGCTCGGCGCCCCGGTGGGCGACGACGACCTCGCCACGCTCATCAGCATCGGGTTGGTCGAACGAGTCGCCGCGACAGCAGCCGTCGGCGGCAGTGGCGGTGGGGGAGAGGGTTCGGGCGAGGGCGAGGTCGCCTACCGCCTCATCAGCCCGAAGCAGGTGCAGGCCGGTATCGATCTGGTGCGAGCCGGCATCTCGCTCGACGCCGTGCTGCAACAGGCCCGGTTCGTGCACGAGTCGATGGAGCGGGTGGCCGAGCAGTTCGTGCAGCTGGTCACCCGGTCGTTGTTCGATCCGCTCGGCGACCTGCCCCCGGCCTCAGAGCTGGCGCGCCTGACCGAGACGGTCGAGCGCCTCCGCCCGCTCGCGGCCGACGTCGTCGACGCCGAGTTGGCCCGCGCGATGGAGCGGTTCATCCAGCAGGACCTCGGCGACCGCCTGGGCCGCAACCTCCCGATCGAGCCGGGTGCCGGCGGCGACGCCGCCGGGCCCACGACGAATGAAGCCGGCGTCGACGCCCGGTCACGGGGCTAGTGCCGCATCAGCAAACGTTTGCGTGGGTGCGTCGGCCAGCTTCGCCGCTCGCGGCGTCCTCGTTCTCGTCGCACAACCAAGTGCGCCTTCGTCCTGCGTCCTGGCGAGCGACGAACCATGGCTCGCCACACCCCTCCCAATGGTCACTGATACGGCACTAGTAGCTGAACGTGGTGGCGCCGTCGCCGATCCATTCCCACAGCTGGACGGTGCCGCCGAGCGACGCGTTCGGGATGAGCGAGCCCTCGGCGATCTGGCGTGCGTTGAAACAGAGGGGGCAGACGAGGAACGTGCCACCCGCCGCTTGGTAGCGGCCCATCAGATCGGCGATCGGTGGGCAGCCGTCGCATGCGGTGCCGAGGGCAAAACCGCCTGTGGCGAGGCGCACGGCCTCCTTGGTGAGGAACATGATCGCGTCCCGACCGCTTTCGGCTGCCCCGATGGCCACGAGGAGGGCCACGGTCACCTTCTCCGGGTCTTCGAGGCCCGTGGTCAGGCTGATCGCCGCCTTGGTCATCGGACGAGCCCGGGTCCGAGTTCGGTGCGGACCTTGTTGGACGCCCGGGCCAGCGCCGCGAGCTGCACCTGGGTCATCCCACCCGCACCGGGCACGGTCCGCTCCATCGTGTACTTCCCCATGGCGCTCTCCTTCTGGTTCGGGCCTCGGTTGGCCTCGAAGGTCACGGTACGGAACCTCGTCCGGGGGCACATGGGGTGTTCACCCCATGGCCTTCGAGTGTCCGCTACCGTGCCCCGATGACGGACTCGGGCGTGCGGCTGAACGAGGTGCTCCTCGCGATCTCGATGGCCACCGACCTCGGTCTCGGCCAGCCCACAGGTCACATGGTCCGGTCGGCGCGTCTGAGCGTCGGGCTCGGGGATCGCCTCGGCCTCGACACCGACCAACTCGCGGTGCTCTACGACGTGAGCCTCCTCACCTACGTGGGCTGTCCGGTCTACGGCAACGAGGCCGCGCTGGTCTTCGGCGACGACATCGACTTCCGTTCCGGCACCTACGACGTCGACCTCGGCGCCCGCGACGGCAGGCGCTACATGATCGGCCACGCCGGCACGGGCGGCTCGGTGGTCGATCGGCTCCAGCAGACGGTGCGCCTCATGGCCACGGGTGGCCGGGAGGTGGCCGAGCAGATGGCGAACCACTGCTCGGCCGCCGGGCTGCTCGCCGACCGGCTCGGCCTCGCCCCCGGCGTCCGGGAGGGGATCGAGCAGTCCTACGCGCGCTGGGACGGCAAAGGCGTGCCGGGTGACCTCCACGGCGACCGGCTCTCGTTGGCCTCGCGCATCTCGCACGCAGCCGACGCCGCGGAGGTCCTCGAACGCCGCCTCGGCCTCGATGACGCCATCGAGGTGATTCGCAGCCGTGCCGGCAGCCACTTCGATCCGGCCGTCATCGACGCGCTCACGACCGACCCGGAATCGTTGTTCGACGCCATCACGGCTGACAGCGTCGAGGAGTTGCTCGAGCTGGAGCCGATCGAACGGCCACCCCTCACCGACGACGCGCTGGACGCGGCCCTCGCCGCCGTCGGGGACTTCTGCGACCTGCGCACGCCGTGCTTCGCGGGCCACGCACGAGGTACTGCCGAAGTGGCGGCCGCCGCCGCCGAACTGCTCCAGGTCCCCGCAGAAGAAGCCCGACGCCTGCACCGCGCCGCCCTCGTCCACGATGTCGGCCGATTCGGTGTCCCCGGCAACGTGCTGGCCAAGCCAGGCCCGCTCAGCGGCACCGACCTCGAGCGGATGCGGATGCACGTCTACTACGTGGAACGCATCTTCAGCCGGCCCGAGCCGCTGCATCGAATCGGTCTGGTGGCGTCGATGCACCATGAACGGATGGATGGATCCGGCTACCACCGCGCTGCGGCCGGGACGACGCTCACGAACCCGTGCCGAATCCTGGCGGCCGCCGATGCCTATCACGCCATGCTCCAGCCTCGGCCCTATCGAGGCGCCTTGAGCCCGGACGAGGCCGTCCAGGAGATCCGGGCGGACGTCACCGCCGGCCGACTCGACCCGGTCGCGGCGCAGGCGGTGCTCGAGGCCGCGGGCCACCGCCAACGCAGTTCGGCCCGGTCGGGGGGACCGGCCGGGCTCACCGCCCGCGAGTGCGAGGTCCTGGCGTTGCTGGCCACTGGCCTGCCCAACAAGGGCATCGCTCATCGGCTCGGCATCAGCCCGAAGACGGTCGGGAACCACGTGGAGCACATCTACGTCAAGCTCGACGTCACCAACCGAGCCGGCGCCGCGCTGTTCGCCATGCAGCTCGGCATCGTCGGCACCGCCGGCGCTGCCAACACCGACGGCTCCGCTCCATGAGCCGACGTTCCCGAGCTCGGCGAGGAGGAACCGCTCATGAACCTTGGGCCGCCTCGGTGTCATGCCCCCGGCCTCGCAGGCTGTAACCCCTTGAGCATGAGGTGGCCTGGCGGGGCGTTGGGTCGCAGAAGCAGTGACCGGGCCGTTGCCGAGGACACAGCCGGCATCGAGAACCGAACCGAACCGGCCGGCCCGCCCGCCCGCCGGCCCGCCCGCCCGCATCAGCTCGCATTGCGTGAGCTGCTGAGCGCCACCCCTCAACCCGCAGTTCGTCCTCCGTCGATGCTGAAGACCGCGCCGGTCACATGTCGGGCGGAGTCGGAGAGCAGGTGGATGGCCAGCGCGGCGACTTCTTCTGGGGGCACCAGCTCTCCGAGTGGCACGCTCGCCAGTCCGCTCTCGACGTGGCCCGGGATCTGGCGGACCATCGCCGTGTCGGTGAGACCGGGCGCCAGCACGTTCACCCGGATGCGGCGCGGGGCGAGTTCGAGCGCGAGGGCCTTTGCTGCAGCGTGAAGGCCGGCCTTCGCGGCGACGTACGCCAGCCGTGCCTCCCGCGGTCGTATGGCCATCGATGACCCGGTCGCGATGAGTGATGCTCCGTCGGCCACGTGAGGCAACGCCGAGACCAACGTGCGGACGGCGCCCGTGAGGTTGACGTCGAGCACGCGATTCCACTGCTGCCAGTCGATCTCCTCGACAGGGACTGGTGGCGGAAGGACGGCCGCGTTCGCGAACACACCGTCGAAGGCGCCCGTCTCGGCGGCAAGCGCGTCGATCGCGGCGAGCAGGCCTTGTCGATCCGCGACGTCCGCCACCTGGGTGGCGATGTGACCAGCGGCGTGTCGAGCGGACGCAGCGGTTGCCCGCAAGCCGGGCTCGTCGATATCGATCGCCGCGATGGTCGCCCCCTGGTGCGAGGCGAGCAGCGCGGTCGCGCGACCGATGCCGCTCGCTGCGCCGGTGATGAGCACGACGCGACCATCGAGAGGAGGAGGCATCCGGCCACGCTACTCATCCCGGTGATCACGCAAGCCCAGGGTGTCGACCCGTCGGGCGCTCGTGGCCGCGAGGATCGTCCGGCAACTCCGCCGGATCGTCGCGTGGATCAGGTGCCGAAGGTCACGAGCAGGTCGTGGTGGGACATGAGCTTCACCTGACCACCGACGATCATGTCGGTCAGCAACTCGATGGTGGCGCCCGTCTCCCACGCCTCCTCGCTGGCCTGACGGAAACCCACGGCCTCGACCATCGCCAGGGTGAGCAGGGCGAGGACGCGGGCGGCTTCATGGGAGATGCCGCCGAACTTCTCCCAGCCGACCTCGTACACCCGCACGAGGTCGTCCTCGATGTGGTGCCGGGCGGTGCCGATCTCGGTGCGGGCGCGGCCGGCCTGGTTGTCGCCGAGGCGGATGATCGTGGCGGCATCGGGGTAGCGCTCGATGAACTCGAACAGGAAGGCGACGCTGCGGTGCACGAAGGCGCGCAGGGTGGTGATCTCGACGTCGCCGTAGGCCTCGCGCAACGCCTCGGTCAGCTGCCGGCTGCAGTCATCGGCCACGGCGGCGAACAGCTCTTCCTTGTTCTTGAAGAACTCGTACACCGCCGGGCGGGTCACGCGCGCCTCCCGCGCGACGGCTTCGATGGTCGTGCCCGCGAAGTCGAACTGGGCGAACAGATGGCGGGCGGCCGCGATGATCGCCGCTCGCTGCTCATCCGGCGGTCGGTTCCGCGGTCGTCCGGGTGGCCGTCTGGTGGCGTCGCTTGTCGTGCGCACCTGCTGCCCTCCCTCGCCCCCGGCCGGCTGGGCCGGATTCTGACGGCATTGTACGAAACCGCCACCCACCCTGTCACGCACCCCCGCATCCATGCGTGGTCAGGCCGGTATGTCGCCACCCGTCGCCCTGTCACCAGTTGCCCGGCGCCCGGCGCCCGGTCTGGGTCAGGGCTCGTGGGTGCCGACCGCGGGGCTCGTGACGACCCGGAGCCCGGCGGTGCGGTTGGAGCGCACCCCGCGCGTGGCGCGGGGTGCCGCCAGGGGCGAAGGAACCGGCCGCTCGTCATGGGCCGGCGGCTCGCCGAACAACCCGCTCACGACGGTGCCGTGCCCGGCTCGGCTGGTGATCTCGATCTCGCCGCCGGCGAGGTGCGCGAACGAGCGCATCGTCGCGATGCCGGACTCGAACAGGGTCGTCTGCGGCTCGAAGCCGATGCCGTCGTCTTCCACGCGGAGGGCGACGGCACTGCCCACGACATCGATCGAGACCGTGATCGAGGCGGCGTGCGCGTGGCCCCACACGTTGCGCAGCGCCTCCTGGAGGATGCGCAGGATGATCGTCTCGGTCGTCCAGTCGAGCCCGAGGTCCGGGTCGACACGGACGACGAGCACCGGCGTGACCGCGTCGCCGTAGAGGCTGTCCACGTACGCGGCGATCATCGCGGTGATGCTGTCGGGCCCGACTCGCGCCACCTCGAGGGGTTGGATGGCGAGCATGAGGCGGCGCAGGGACTCGGCCTGGCGCTCGAGGTCGTCGCGCACCGCGCCGAGGGCGTCGGGGACCCGATCGCGGGTGCCGTCATCGGCCGAGCGGACGTACGAGGCGAACGCGACGTACGACGAGATCGCCTGCTGGTGCAGCTGCGCGGCCACCCGATGGCGATCGAGGTCCGCGCTCTGCATCACGTCGACGAGCAGGCGGCGCCGATCCTCCGCGGCCATCTCGACCTTGGCGTAGAGCCGCTTGGTCTCGTCGACGGTGAGCAGGTGGCGAGCCGTGGAGAGCACCAGCAGGATCACCGTGACCACCGCGCAGTACCCGACGGCCCAGGGTGTGTCGTCGCGTCGCAACGCCGTCTCGATGAGCAGCAACGGCACGATGATCAAGGGCAGGGTTGCCATCAGCCCACCGTTGCGGACCTGGGCCTGGGGCGGCAGGCGTTCGAGTCCCATGGCCGCGCACTTGGGCATGTGCAGCGGCGTGAGCAACGCCAGGCCCATCGTGACCGCCTGCAACCCCAACAGCGGGCTGCTCGGCAAGGTGAAGTCGGAGATGCCCTGGGCGACCTGCGCGATGGCGCTGAGCGACGCGACGAACGCGAGTGCCACCCCGAGCGCCTCAACCGTGCGGCGCTCGCCCCGGAGTCGGACGAACAGCAGGAGCGCCCACGTGCACGAGGACAACAGCGCGACGGCGGCGAAGGCCGCCGGGACGGTGAACCAGGTGGCGGGCCCGGACAAGATGCGCTCCCCGAACAGCAGGGGAGTGAGGGCGACGATGCCGACCTGGATCATGGCCACCTCGATCATGTCGATCGACAGGCGCCGGCCACCCGACCGCGAGCGCATCATCATCACGAGGGCCACGCCGAACACGATGATCGCGGCGATCACCCCGAGCCCGCCACCCTGACGCAGTGGGTCGAAGCCGGTGAAGACGAGGATGAGCAGCGACACGCCGATGGCGTAGATGCACACGAGGCCGAGGAACCACAGGCGCCAGAACACCCGGTCCGACGCCGGTGCGCGTCGGACGGCGAGCCACATGACCAGCAGCCCCGGCGTCGTGTACAACCCGCTGCCGAGGATCGTCCAGGACACGAGGTACGGACCCTGGCCATGGACGAGGAGGCCGCTGAGGGTCACGAGCGGCACCGTGATCAGGACCCAGGCGCGCCCGATCCGGCGGACCCGATCGGAGAAGACGCCGTCGCCGTCGACCGGGATGCGGCGGGCCGCCGCTCGCCAGGTCGCCGGCCGCTCGCGCCATCGCCCTGCGGCCCGGGTCGGGCTCGGGGGCGCACTCGCGGTCGCCGGTTGCGGGTCGATCGATCGGATGTCCGCCGTCATGTGCCGTCCCCCGGGCCTCACGGTGTTTCCAACGCTTGTGTCGGAAACAATGTGTACAGCGCCGTCGGAAATGTGTCAAGGGTCACTTGTGGCGGTGGGACTGCCACAATGCGCCGTCGTGCGTCGCGCCGGAGCGCCCGTGGTGACGCGTGCGCCGCGGGCTCAGACGGCGAGCGACGTCGCCACGGTGGTACGCCGTGGGTTGGTGGATCGCCGCAGGCTGAAGCGTTCGACCGGCCAGTCCCGCTCGGCGGCGACGCGGGTGAGGGCGCGGTCGGGATTGACGGCGACGGGCCGGCCGACCGCTTCGAGCATGGGCAGGTCGGTGGCCGAATCCGAGTAGGCGAACGACCTCGTCAGGTCGATGCCGTGGCGCCGGGCGGCCGCGTGCATCGAGTCCGCCTTGTGCGCCCCGAACGACCAGGACGTGGCGCGCCCGGTGTAGCGGCCATCCGCGTCGATCTCGGCTCGGCTGGCGATCGACTCGTCGACGCCGAGCAGCTGCGCCACGGGGAACACGATCTCTTCCGGGGCGGAGGAGACGAGGAACACGCGTCGGCCGGCGTGGCGGTGCTCGTTGATCAGGGCTCGGGCTCCCGGGTACACGATCGGCGTGATCACGTCGTGCAGGCGCGCCCGCACGATGGCGCTGACGAGCGCGGCGTCCCAGCCCTCGATGATCCGCAGGCCGTCTTCGCGGAACTTGTCCATGCGCGCCTCGTCCGCGCCGCGGACGTGGAACGCGACGTTCATCGCCAGCGAGCGCAGGACCAGCCGGCGGGTGATCAGGCCGGCGTCGTAGAGCGGGCGGCCGTAGGCCACCATCGACGGGCGGGCGATGACGGTCTTGTCGAGATCGAAGAACGCCGCCTCGCGGCGCGGGGATGGATCCAACGGTTCCACGGGGTCGTAACCTCAGAATCGTGGAGCGGGCGGGAGGGCCGGTGGCGCAGAGGGGGCGCGAGCAGTGCGGATGCGATCGCCCGCACGGGTCAGCTATTCACTCACCGGTGAGTGAACGGTAGACCGAAGCAGACGATGTGGCAACCATGCGAGGCCGCCCTCGGGGTCCCGAGCTCAGCGGGGCATGCCGATCTGGGACATCACGCCCAGGATGCAGGTCATGCACGCGTCGAGGGTCGCTTCGTGGTCGATCTCGCCGGCGACCGACAGCTCGATGACCTTGAACACGTAGGACACGGTGCCCGAGGCGATGGCCAGCAACGTGTGCGTGGGCGCGCCGCTCGTCGCGAACAGCTTCGTGAACTCGCGGGCCAGCTCGCTCTGCACGATCATCGCCTGCGCCACGATGTCGTCCTCGCGCACACCGAAGGGGTCGCGGAACAACAGGTTGAACGCGTCGGGCTGGGCCTCGAAGAAGTCGACCAGCGCCGCCACCAACCGATCGATCCGACGGGCCGTGTTGACCGGGGACGACACAGCGGTGTGGATGGTGGCGGTGAGCTCGGTGGTCAGCTCGCCCATCACCGCGGTGAACAGCTCGGAGCGACCGTCGGGGTAGTAGTAGTACAGGAGCCGCTTGTTGACCCCCGCCCGCTCGGCGATCTCGGCGAGGCCGCTGGCGGCGTAGCCCTTCTCGGCGAACACCTCCCTGGCGGTGGCCAGCAGGAGCTCCTTGCGGGCCTGGGGCTCCATCCTCACTCGTGCGGTGCTCGCATCGTTCACGTTGTCGCCTGCCTTCGTAGGTCCGCGTTGCTGTTGCGCTCGGGGCCGTCACTCTACCGCGCGGGTGGGTGGGGGCGGGGAACCCCTGTGCCTGATCGGCCTTTCAGAATTCCCTTGACTCACTCACCCGTGAGGGAATAATACTTCTTCCAGCCGAGGGGGTCAACGTGGCGGGGGTCACTCCACTGCCCGCCGCCCCGCACGTCACGGACGTGGTTCGGGCACGGATCGACTCGATCGACTCTTGGGGGAGGCCAGCATGTACGAGGTCCGAGGCGAAGCTGTCGAGATCGATCACGCATCGATCCTCGATCGGGTGGAGGGGCCTTCGGACCTCGACGGCCTCACCTACGAGGAGCTCGACGAGCTCGCCGCCGAGGTGCGGGCGCTCATCATCGAGTCCGTCGTGCGCTTCGGGGGCCACCTCGGGTCGAACCTCGGTGCTGTCGAGCTCACCCTCGCCCTGCACCGCACGTTCGACTCGCCCCACGACCTCCTGCTGTGGGACACCGGCCACCAGGCCTACGCCCACAAGATCGTCACGGGCCGGCGTGAGGGCTTCGAGTCGCTCCGCCAGCCGGGCGGCATGTCGGGCTACCCGAGCCGCGCCGAGAGCCCGCACGACTGGGTCGAGAACAGTCACGCCTCGACGATCCTCGCCTACGCCCACGGTCTGTCCGTCGCGCAGGTGACCCAGCCCACCGACGGGGCCCGCCGCCGGGTCGTGGCCATCATCGGCGATGGTTCCATGACCGGCGGCATGGCCTTCGAGGGGCTCAACAACCTGGGCAACGCGGGGTGTGACTGCACGATCGTGTTCAACGACAACGGTCGTTCCTACGCCCCGACCGCGTCGAAGCTCGGTGCCGGCCTGCGCCGCCTGCTGTCTGATCGATCGAGCGGCGACGGGCGCCCCGAGCGGAGCCGGCTGCGCCCCGCCGGCGAGATCCCTGAGCCACCGGAGTTCTTCGAGACCCTCGGCATCCGGTACTGGGGCCCCGTGAACGGGCACGACATCGCGGCCCTCGAGGCGGTGCTCGCCGAGGCGGCCGCGCAACCCGGGCCGAACGTCGTGCACGTCCTCACCGAGAAGGGTCGGGGGTACGGGCCGGCCGAGAACGATCCGATCAAGCGCCTGCACGACACCTCCGAGGCCAAGCCCGGCTCCTTCACGGTCGGCTTCGGCCACGCCCTCGTCGAACTGGCCGCGGAGGATCCCCGGCTCGTCGCCATCACCGCGGCGATGCCCGACTCGACCGGGCTGCTGCCGTTCTCGGAGCACTTCCCCGATCGCTTCTTCGACGTCGGCATCGCGGAGCAGCACGCGGTGACCGCAGCTGCGGGCATGGCGATGGGCGGGTTGATCCCGGTGGTCGCGGTCTACTCCACCTTCCTCACCCGCGCCGTCGATCAGCTGATCTATGACGTCGGCCTGCACCACCTGCCCGTGATCTTCTGCATCGACCGGGCCGGCATCACCGGCGACGACGGGCCATCGCACCACGGCGTGCTCGACATGGTGATGTTCTCGAAGGTGCCCGGGATGACGATGTTCGCGCCGTCCTCCTACGAGGAGCTGGCCGTGATGCTGCGTGATGCCGTGGCGATCGCCACGGGTCCACGACCGGGCCCGGTGGCGATCCGCTGGTCCAAGACCATGCCGCCCCGTGTCGGCCCGCACGAGATCGGGCACGGCTCCCGCGCCCGCTGCCTGCGCTCGGGCGACGACCTCTGCATCGTCGCTGTCGGCAAGGCCGTCGAGGCCGCGGGCCACGCCGCGGCGATGCTCGAGAACGAGGGCATCTCGGTCACGCTCTGGGACCCGCGCTGCGTGAAGCCGTTGGATCAGGTGATGTTGCGCGACGCCGCTCGCCACCGCTTCGTCC
>JBBQHT010000118.1:0-14044 GCA_038324235.1 Acidimicrobiales bacterium | reverse complement strand
GTCCGCACGAGCCTCGACGCGGGCGATCTGCCCACCAACCTCGATCCTGTTCTGAGCGAGTTCGCCAAGGCGATCCCGGCGGGCTTCACGTCGCACAGCGACACGACGCGCGCCGCGGATCGTTGGCTTGGTGACAACCCGGTCCCCGAGCCCGGTCGCCTGCAGGTGAGCCATCACCGCAAGATCGGCGCGCAGCTCGGCACGCTCGGCGGTGGCAACCACTTCGTTGAGCTCTGCCTCGACGAGGACGACACCGTCTGGCTCGTGCTCCACTCGGGTAGCCGCGGCATCGGCAACATGCTGGCGCAGCGCCACATCACCGAGGCACGCCGTCTGTGCTCGCTGCTCAACCGCTCGCTGGAGGACCGCGACCTCGCCTACTTCCTCGACACCGATTCCGAGTTCAACGACTACATCACCGACATGTTGTGGTCGCAGGCGTACGCGCTCCAGAACCGCGAGCTCATGATGGACGCCGCGCTCGCCGTCCTGCGCAAGCAGGTCCTCACGCGCGTCGCCGAACAGGAGCGGATCAACTGCCACCACAACTACTCGGCCCGTGAGGTGCACGATGGTCGTGAGCTGTGGATCACCCGCAAAGGCGCGATTCGCGCCGCCTCGGGTGACCGCGGTGTCATCCCCGGCTCGATGGGCACGGGCACCTACATCGTGAGCGGCCTCGGCAACACGGCGAGCTACAACTCGGCGTCGCACGGCGCCGGGCGGCGGTTCGGTCGGAAGGAGGCGCAGCGGCGCTTCACCTCCACCCAGCTCAAGGCCGCGATGCGAGGCCGGACCTGGCAGGTGGACAAGGCCAAGGAGCTCATCGACGAGTCGCCGATGGCGTACAAGGACATCGACCGGGTCATGGCGGACCAGGCCGACCTCGTCCAGGTGGACCGTGTCCTGCACGCGGTCCTCAACTACAAGGGCACCGGCTGACCCGAACCAGGGTGGCTGCCCCTGAAATCGGGACCGTGCGTCGGGTGACCCTCGACGCACGGTCTCGATTTCGTTTCGGGGTGGGCCGAGCCGGTGGCCGGGACGGGACGGGGGGTCTGGGCCGCGTTGCCCTTTTCGGTCGGCCGGGCACTACATTCGCCGCCGATGTGGCGAACCTCGCATGAACGAACCCCTGCTCGTGCGTGGCTGGTCGGCGCGGGGGCTCTGAGCGTGGCCATGTTGGGCACCTCGTGCGTGCGCAGCACGAACGCGTCGACGGCCTCGGGCACGACGACGGTGCATGCCTCGCCGGGCTGGAGCGAGCAGAAGATCGACGTCGGGGGCGTGTCGATCGCGGTGTCCTGCGAAGGTCAGGGGGCCAAGACGGTGGTGTTGGTCAGTGGTCTCGGCGAGGACGGCGCGACCGCGTGGCGGGCTTCCCCGGTGCCTGGGGCCGTGGCCCCGACCACCCGGGTGTGCACCTACGACCGGCCCGGGCTCGGCGCGAGTGCCGCGGCGTCGACGCCCCGCAACGTCACGAACCACGTCCACGAGCTCGACGCGCTCGTGAAGGCGGGGGCGCTACCTTCCCCGTTGGTGGTCGTCGGCCAGGGCTACGGCACCTTCATCGCCCGCCAGTACGCCCACGACCACATCCGAGATCTGGCCGGGCTCGTCCTGGTGGATCCGCCGCTCGAGATCCTCGACCCGACCCCGCCGACGCAGGCCACACCCGGCCAGCTGGCCGAGTACGCCACCATCAGCGAGCTCGACGAGAACCTCGGCGCGTTCGGCGCCGGGAAGCTCCCGACCCCGCCCGCTCCCACGATCGTGTTGGGGGTGGGCGATGTTCCTGCGCTGCCGGACCTCGCGGCGCCGGGCGGACCCACCACGACGATACGGGGCACGATCCCGGTCGGTGCGACGATGGCCCCGCCGTTCACCGCGGCCCCGCTGGCCGGCGACGAACGGCGCGCCGGCCAGCAACAACTCGCCCGCAAGTCGCCGTTCGGGTCGTTCCGCTACGTCGAGGGCGCCGGGTCCTACGTCCAGTACTGGAAGCCCGAGGCCGTGGTCGACGCGATCGTCACGGTCGTGAACGATCCCCGCTCGCCCAAGTAGGTCGGCGGCGACGCGGTTCGACGCGGTGCGCCGAGGGTCGAGCCCGGATGGACCGCGCTGACGACGCGCGCCGAGGAGCGGCGGGCCAGTAGGCTCCCCGCCCGTGGCGACGTCCAAGAACGCGAAGAAGCGCAAGCAGTCCCAGAAGCAGCACCAGGCTCAGAAGCGCCAGGCGCACGCGGCGGACAAGTCCCGTGAGCGGGACCACCAGCGCGACCACCTGCCCAAGACGGGTACGGCCGAGGATGACGCGTACCTGCTGCGGCGCAGCCGCGAGGACGTGGTCGACTTCGGCCTCACCAAGGCCAAGGGCGGCGCGGTCACCTGGATCATCGCCGCCCTCGTGGTGATCGCCCTCATCGGGCTGATCCTGTACTTCATCTATCGGTGACGCCGCATCGCCGCCGGGCTCGCTCGTGCGAGGGTGACGGCCCGCGTCGCCTGCTCACCCCTCAGAGGGTGCCGATCATCCCGCCGTCGACGGGGATGACCGTGCCGGTCAGGTAGGAGCCGGCGCGCGACGCCAGGAAGATGGCGATCCCGGCCATGTCGTCGGGGCGGCCGATCCGGCCGAGGGGGACCGACTGGCGGATCGCGTCGCCGAACGCGTCGAGCGTGGCCGCCATCATCTTCGACTCGAACGGGCCGGGCGACACGGCGTTGACGGTGATGTGCTGGGGGGCGAGCTTGCGGGCCAGGACCTTCGTGAGGTGGTGGACCGCGGCCTTGCTCGTCGAGTACGAGTACGTGTCCGGGATCGGCACGTGGAGACCGTCGATCGAGCCGATGTTGATCACCCGGGCGGGGTCCTCGGCGGACCCGGCTGCGGCGAGCGCGGGGGTGAGGTAGCGCGTGAGGTGGAACACCCCCTTGACGTTCAGGTCGAGGACCCGGTCCCACGCCGTGTCCGGGAACGTCTCGTAGGCCTCGCCCCAGTTCGCCCCGGCGTTGTTGACCAGGATGTCGAGGGATCCCTCGGCGTCGGTCATCTCCGCAGCGACCCGTTCGCACTCCTCGGCCCGGCTCAGGTCCGCCTGGACCGCTATGCACCCCGCGCTGCCGGGCAGGTCGGACAGCTCCTCGGCGACGCCGCTGATCACGTCGCGCTTCCGGGACGAGATGTAGACCTTGGCGCCGGCCTCGACGAACCCTCGAGCGATCATGGCCCCGATGCCCGAGCCGCCGCCCGTGACGAGCGCCGTCTTGCCTTCGATCGAAAATAGGCCGGTCATGTGGTCGCCCTTCTGTCGTTCGCGAGGTGCGGCGCCCCCCGTCCCCGGTGCGCACCCTACGGGCGGGGCCGAACCGGCACCAAGATGTGGGCGCCCGGACCCAGAAAGTCACCGTCCGCGGTGCCGAAAGCTCGCCGCGCGAGACAGAATGGGATCGTGTGCCGGTGTGTGCCCGAGCGGGGAGCCTTTGCGCGTTCTAGTCTGGCCGGGTTGACCCGACCCCGGTTTCGGCTCAAGGCGGTGCCGGACGGTGGCGATGCTCATACGGAACGGGCAGGCCATGGTCGGGTCGGCGGAGGGGCCGGGGTTCCCACATGATCGAGAAACCAGAGCGAAGAGGCGGCGCGGTGTTCCCGCGCCGGTCCGCCAGCCCGGGCCACACCCTCACGCGCCACATCGCGCGAGTGAGCGCCGTGTACGACGCGGCGCCCATCGGTGTGGGCGTCTGGTCGGTCAGCGGCGAGCTCCTGCACGCCAACCCGGTCCTCTGCGATCTGCTCGGTCGGGCCCGGGAGCAGCTCGTCGGCGACGTCTTCGAGACGTTCATCGATCCCGCCGACGCGGCCGGCATCCGCCAGCTCGTCGAGGACCTGTGGGACGGATCGCGCAACTACTTCGAGTGTGACTTCCGTTGCCACCGCCCCGGGGGCGCGGATCTCTGGCTGCGGACCCACCTCTTCGCCGTGTACGGCACGGGTGGCCGTCCGGAATACCTGATCTCGCAGATCTTCAGCTTCATCAACCGGCACACCAACGAATCGCGCGAGTCCCGACTGTCGGGGGAGTCGCCGGCGATGCTGTGGCTGACCGACGAGACGGGCATCCCCCGCACGGGCAACGGGCGGAGCTTCGAGTTCCTCGGCCTGCCCTCCAGCTCGACCGAGCTGCGCGGCGCGCTGTTCGAGACCGTCCACCCCGACGACTACGCCCGCGAACGCGACATGTTGATCGCCGCCATCGATGCTCGCCAGCCCTTCTCGTTCACGGCCCGGTCCCAGCGGGCTGACGGTCAGTGGCGATGGCTCCACCATCGCGCCCGGCCCGTGTTCAGCGACGCGGGCGTGTTCGAGGGGTACGCCGGGGCCAGCCTCGACGTGACCGACGACGAGCGGCACCGCCGCGAGCTCGAGGATGTCCGGCGCCTGTTCGAGAGCGTCACCGAGGCCGGTCCTCTCGCCGTCTTGCGCACCGACGCCGTCGGGCGGGTCATCTACGCCAACGGTCGGTTCGCCAACATGCTCGATGACCCGGGCGTGCGGCTCACCGGGCTCGGCTGGCGCAGCATCCTCATCCCTGAGCACGTCGATGAGATCGTGCGGCTGGCCGCGACCGCGGTCGAGACCGGCGAGCCCTTCGTCATGCGGGTGCGGGCGCACGATGCGCTGATCCCGTCAGGGCGGCTCCGTTCGGAGTTCGAAGGGCGCTACTGGGCCGAGCTGCGCGTCGCGCCGGTGTACAGCGCGGACATGGCCCACGACGGGTTCGTGGCGACGATCGCCGACATCACCCAGGCCGTGGCGGCGGGGGAGCGAGCCGATCAACTCGCGCGGGTGCTCGACGCCGGCACCGACTTCTTGATGATCATCGAGCGCAACGGCGCCGTCAGCTACGCGAACCAGGCCGCCGAGGAGGGACTGGGCCTGCGGGTCGAGGCGCCGGTGGACCGGCAGTTCCTCATGGATGTGCTCGACCCCGACTCGTTCACGTTCTTCCACCAGGTCGTCGAGCCGGTCCTCACCGACGCTCGGCGGTGGAAGGGCGAGCTCACGATGCGCGACGGCGACGGTCACGACGTCCCGGTCTCGGCCCTCGTGCTGGCCCACACCAACGACCTCGGCCGCATCGAGACCATCTCGGTCGTGGCGCGCGACATCTCCGACATCAAGCAGGCGCAGTGGCGGATGCGCCAGCTGGCCACCCACGACTACCTCACCGGCCTGCCGAACCGGGTGATGCTGTACGAGCGCCTGGACCAGGCGCTCGCCCGCTTCCATCGGCTGGGCCAGACCGTCGCCCTCCTGTACCTCGACCTCGATCGGTTCAAGCCCATCAACGACGAGCTCGGTCACCATGTCGGTGACGCGGTGCTCGTCACGCTGGCGGATCGCATCCATGCCGCCGTGCGGGACACCGACACGCCGGCCCGCATCGGTGGTGACGAGTTCGCGGTCCTGATCGAGGGGTATGACAGCCCGGCTCTGCTCGAGCGCGTGGCGCGGCGTCTCATCGAGTCCATCAGCGCCATGATCGAGGTCGACGGCCAGGCCGTCTCGGTCGGCGTGTCGATCGGCATCGTGTCGGCAGACGAGGACATCGCGGACGCCGACGCGCTGCTCGCCCGCGGCGACGCGGCCATGTACGCCGCCAAGGCGGCCGGCCGGGGTCGCTTCGTGATCGCCGAGCCGACCGCGCGCACCGAACCTCGGCCCGAGGCGCCGATCGGGAACGCGTCGTTAGGCGGTTCGGAGCTCGGCGGAGGGGCCGACTCGGGTCCGGCGGATCTCACGGCACGGGACAAGACCGGGGAAGGCATGCCATCATCAGGCATGGCCTCCTCAGATCTGTCCCCGTCGGATCTGCCCGGACCGGACGAGCAGGAGTGACGGCGCCACCACTCACCGGCTGGCACCACCTCTCGCTCACCGTGTCGGAACTCGATCGATCGGTGCCGTGGTACGAGCGCACGCTCGGGTTCGAGATCGTCGGATCGGGCGATCACACCGGTGGGCGCACGGTCGCGCTGGCCCACGGGGCCTTCGGGTTCACGCTCCTGCTGCAGCAGCACAAGGCGCACGAAGGCTCGAACTTCAGCGAGTTCCGCCCCGGGCTCGACCACCTCTCGTTCCGTGTCGCCGACCGACCCACGCTCGAACTGTGGCGCACCTGGTTCGAGACCAACGAGGTCGAGCAGCAGCCGATCATCGAGGAGGACTACGGCTCGGTGCTGATCTTCCGTGATCCCGATCGCATCCAGCTCGAGCTCTTCTGCGACCCCCACGGCGCCCACCTCCCACCGCACGAGGGGCGGCTGTCGGGGGATCCTGCATCGTTGCCGGGAGGCGGTGCACCGAGATGAGCCGATGGTCGCGTCGACCGGCCCGCCCCCGCGCCCGACTCGGTCGGGCGGGGCCCCCGGATGTCGCCGACGCGGCCTTCGCGGCGGGCCGATCGCTCCCGTTGGTCGCCGGGGCGCAAGGCTCCATCGCCGTCGCCCGCGGCGTGAAGCTCTGGTATCGCATCGTGGGTGATGGGCCCGACACGATCGTCATCCCCGTCACGGGCAACGATGCCGAGTTCGCCGGCCTGGACGTGCCGGGGCACCGCCTCCTGTTCTACGACGTGCGGTCCCGCGGGCGGTCCGACACCGTGACCGACCCGGCGCGTCTCGGCTTCTCTGTCGAGGTGACCGATCTCGAGGCCATCCGGCAGGTCTTTGGCCTCGAATCGTTCAAGGCGGTGGCCTGGTCGTACCACGCCGGCATCGTCGCCACCTACGCGATCCAGCATCCCGAGCGCGTGGAGGCGATGGTGCTGGCCGCCCCGATCCCGGTCCGCGCCGGGACCCACCCCGCGCCTGCGCGGGAACCGGCGCCGCACCAGCTCGCGGAGCTGGACCAGCTCGAGGCATCCGGCCTGCGGGCCGCGGATCCCGTGGCCTTCTGCTGCGCGTGGCGGGCGGTGTACCAGCCGTTGCTCATGGGCGATCCCGAGGCCTACGAGCGGTTGGCCCCGGTGTGCGCCCACCCGAACGAGTGGCCGTGGAACGTGGCCCGCTCGCTCGTGTTCATCTTCGCCCAGCTGCGGTCCTACGACTGGCGACCTCATCTGCGCGATGTGCACGTGCCGACGCTGGTCGTGCACGGTCTGGATGACCACGACCCCGTCGAGGTCGTCCGCGAGTGGACCGATGCGCTGCCCGAGGGTCGCCTGCTCGCGCTCGATGGTGTCGGCCGGTTCCCGTGGGTCGAGCAACCCGAGGCGTTCTTCGATGCCGCCAACCGGTTCCTCGCCGGCGACCGCATCTAGTCGCTCTACAACGAGAACACCTCGAACGAGATCGCCGCCTCGGTGCCGAACAACCGGCCGCCGTCTCGAGCCTGGCCGGTCACGAACGCCGCCGGGTCGAAGTCGCCGGTGCCGAGGTTCTCGAGGTACGTGCGGTGCGCGGCCAGGGATCGCACGCCGGCATCGACGAACCCGGTCACGTCGACCCCGTGCGTCGGCCGGGGGGAGCCGCCGAAGGCGATCAGGCGCGTTCGCGACCACGGCTCGAATCCCTCGCTCAGCAGCTCCTCGAAGACCCAGCGGTTGCCGGCGTCGCGGGCCGCGTCGATGAGGGCGAGTCCGAGCGCGCGGTGGTCGGCCTGGTTCAGCGTGCCCCCGCCCCCGTTCGGATGGCTCGCGCCGAACGTGAGCCGGAACGTGATGCTGATCAGCACGTCGGGCCGATGGCGGCGGATCTCGCGGGCCAGGTCACGGCGCAGCGCCAAGCCGTGCTCGAGCACGCCATCGGGGTGCCCCAGGAACTCGACCGCCGTCACGCCCACGGCAGCTGCGCTCGCGCGTTCTTCCTCCTCCCGGACCGTGCCGGCGACTTCGGGCAGCATCGAGTCGATGCCCGCCTCGCCCGCGGTCGCGAGCACGTACGCCACGTCCTTGCCCTGGGCGGTCCATCGGGCGACCGCCATCGCGGCGCCGTACTCGAGATCGTCGGGGTGGGCCACGACGCACAGCGCCCGTTGCCAGTCCTCGGGAAACGCGTCGAGCGTCGCGAGGCCGTCGCGTCCTGATGCGGCCGCCTGGTCGGGCACGCGCTCAGCCGGCGTCGATGATCGAGATCGCGTCGGCGTAGAGCAGTTGCTTGTGGCGGCCGATGACGCCGCGGTTCTTGTCGACGAAGTCGGTGGCCAGGTCGACGGCGTCGGCGAGCACGTCATCCTCGGGGGCGGTCAGGTTGACGATGCCCGCCATCTGCGCCTCGGCGGCGTCGTAGCGCTGGCCGGTCATGATCGCCTCGTGGGCGGATTCGCGAGGAAGCTTCGCGGTGATGACCGCGTTCATCGCGGGAGTGAGGGGGAGCCCGAGGTCGACCTCGGGCAGACACCAGTAGCCGCGGTCTTCGCGCATCACGCGGAAGTCGTGGGCGGTGGCGAACATCGCGCCACCGGCGAACGCGTGGCCGTTGATCGCGGCGACGGTGATGGCGGGGAAGGTGAGCATGCGCCCCAGCAGTCGGTGCACCTCGTCGACGAACCCGGTGGCCTCGTCGCCTGCGGCCATGAGCCAGTCGAGGTCGAGGCCGTTGGAGTAGAACTTTCCCTCACCCGTGGTGACGAGCGCGCAGGCCCCGTCCACGGCTTCGACCTCGTCGAGCGCGGCGTTGAGCGCGTCGACCGATTTGCGGTTGAACCGGTTCTCGTTGTCGTGCCAGTGCAGCACGTAGACACTGCCCAGCTTCTCGAGTTCGATCACAGCCTGCCCCTTCGGTGTCCGATCGGGAAGCAAGCTACTCGCGTGGATCTGTGCTCGCCCCGTCGCCCGCGGCCGGCGTGGCCGGCGCTGCTAACGTCGGCGCATCCAGCAGAGCGGGTGGACGACGAGTTCTGGGAGAGCCGACATGAGTGACGCCAGCACAGCCGTGGACGCCGTGGCCGACACCGAGGCCAAGGTGCGCGAGTTCCTCGAGCCCTTCGACGACGTCGAGGTGCTCGACGACGGTGGTGTGTGCCTGCGGTACGGCTCGGCGCAGGTGGTCGTCACCGTCGGCGTGTTCGACGAAGACCAGACCGTGGTGAAGGTGCGCGCCGACTGCGTGACCGGGGCCAAGCCCTCGCCCGAGCTCTACATGCACGTCGCCACCCTGCAGACCGAGATCGGTCACCTGCGCGCCCTCGAGGAAGCCGACGGGACCGCGACGATCTACTTCACGCACGGCCTGATGGGCGAGTTCCTCAACCCGGCCGAGCTCCGCATGACCGTCATCACGGTCGCCTATCTCGCCGACGAGCTCGACGATGGTCTCGCCGAGCGCTTCGGCGGCAAGGTGTTCGACGCCGACAGCAACAAGGGCTGAGGTCCTGTTGACCGCGCCCAAGCGCAGGTCAGCAGCGGTGGATCGAGATCGTCGCCGGTCGAAGTGAACGGCGGCGACGCCAGGGCGTAACGTGGCCCGCAATGGCTGATTACAAACCTCCCTTCCGTGACATCAACTTCGTGCTCGACAACCTCGTGGATCTCGGCGAGCTGTGCGAGTTCGAGCCGTTCAAGCACGTCGACCCCGACACGATCAAGGGGGTGCTCGAGGAGAACGGTCGGTTCGTGAGCGAGGTGATCGCTCCCTTGAACCGCATCGGCGACGTGCAGGGCAGCGTGCACGACGCGTCGTCCAACACCGTCAAGACCCCCGATGGCTTCCCGGCGGCGTACCAGCAGTACGTCGACGCCGGTTGGGGCGGCGTGCCGTTCGATCCCAACTACGGCGGCGGCGGCTTTCCGTGGCTCGTGGGCATCGTCATGCAGGAGCTCATGACCACGGCCAACATGGCGTTCTCCATGGGCCCGTTGCTGACCCAAGGGGCCATCGACCTGCTGTTGCACCACGCCAGCGAGGAGCAGAAGGAGGTCTACCTGCCCAAGATGGTGTCGGGGGAGTGGGCCGGCACCATGAACCTCACCGAGCCACAAGCGGGCTCGGACGTCGGTGCGGTGCGCACCAAGGCCGTGAAGCAGGACGACGGCACGTACCTGATCTCGGGCACGAAGATCTTCATCACCTTCGGCGAGCAGGACCTCACGTCCAACATCGTCCACCTCGTGCTCGCCCGCACGCCCGACGCCCCGCCCGGCACCAAGGGCATCTCGTGCTTCATCGTGCCGAAGTTCCTCGTGAACGACGACGGCTCGCTCGGCGAGCGCAACGACGCTGTGTGCGTGTCGATCGAGCACAAGATGGGCATCAAGGCCAGCCCGACGTGTGTGATGTCCTACGGCGACGCCGGCGGTGCCATCGGCTACCTCATCGGCGAAGAGAACCAGGGCATGCGCTACATGTTCACGATGATGAACAACGCCCGTCTGTCCGTCGGGCTCGAAGGGCTGTCGATCGCCGAGCGCGCCTACCAGGACGCGTTGCAGTACGCGCAGGAGCGCAAGCAGGGTCGCGCCGTCGGCGCGCCGGCGGGGGAGATGTCCTCGATCATCGAGCACGCCGATGTGCGCCGGATGCTCCTCACGATGAAGGCGCTCATCGAAGCGATGCGCGGCATCGTGTACCTCCAGGCCGAGGCGCTCGACATCGCGACCCACCACCCGGATCCCGACATCCGCGAGTACCGCGCCCACCAGGTGGATCTGCTCACGCCGATCGCCAAGGCCTGGTGCACCGACATGGGCGTCGAGGTCACCTCCCTCGCCGTGCAGATCTACGGCGGCATGGGGTTCATCGAGGAAGCCGGCGTGGCCCAGCACTACCGCGATGCCCGCATCGCCCCGATCTACGAAGGCACCAACGGCATCCAGGCCATGGACCTCGTCGGGCGCAAGCTGCCGATGGAAGGGGGCGGCGTCGTCGCCGAGTTCCTGTCGCAGATCGCGATGCTCGATCCCGCCCTGATCCGCGCCGGCGACGAGCTGGCGGTCATCCGCTCCAACCTCGCCGAGGCGCTCACGACGCTGGCCGACACCACGAGCTGGATCTTGCGCAAGGGCGTCAAGGACCCCCGCTACGCGCTCGCGGGCGCCACGCCGTACCTGCGGATGTTCAGCCTCGTGACGGGTGGCTGGATCATGGCCAAGTCGGCGCTCGCCGCCAAGGGCCACATCGATGCGGGCACGGGGAACGAGGCCGAGATGCGGGCCAAGCTCACCACCGCCCGCTTCTACTGCGAGCAGATCCTCCCGCAGGTCCAGGGCCTCGTCTCGGCGATCCACGCCGGCTACGAGGACCTCTTCGCCATCGCGGTCGAGGACTTCTGACGCGCGGGTAGCCTCGCCAGGTGATGCATCTGGACCTCGTGTTGTCGTCGATCCCCAGCCCCGGCACGTGGGGCCGCCAGTACCGGCTCTACGGGATCATGATCGCCCTCGGGGTGATCGCCGGGCTCGAACTGGCCCGCAAGCGGTGGGCGGATCGAGGCGGCAACCCCGAGGACATGTCCTCGATCGCGCTCTGGGCCGTGCCGGCCGGCTTGATCGGGGCTCGCCTCTACCACGTCATCACCGACAACCAGCTCTACCGCGACAACCTGATCGGCATCTTCAAGATCTGGGAGGGCGGGCTCGGGATCCCCGGTGGCATCGTGGCGGGCGTCGGCGTGGGCCTCTGGGCCGGTCACCGAAGAGGCATCCGGCTTCCGGTCGGGCTCGACGCCGTCGCGCCGGCGTTGCCTCTCGCCCAGGCGATCGGGCGCTGGGGGAACTACTTCAACGTCGAACTGTTCGGCCGTCCCACGACATTGCCCTGGGGACTGCAGGTGCCTGACGACATCGCGGCCCGCGCCGGGTACGGGCCCGGCCAGCTGTATCACCCCACCTTCCTCTACGAGAGCCTCTGGAACCTCGGCCTCGTCGCGTTCCTGATCCTGCTCGACCGCAGGCGGGTCATCCGGCCGGGTCGGCTGTTCGCCGTGTACATCGGTGGCTACTTCCTCGGGCGCTTGTGGGTCGAGGCGTTGCGATCGGACGAGGCCAACAAGATCCTCGGTCTGCGGCTCAACATCTGGACCAGCCTCGTCGCCATCGCCGGTGTGCTCGTCTACTTCGCCGTCACCGGTCTGCGCCGGCGGCCTGATGACAGCGACGAGCCCTACACCGATGGCCACCGTTTCGACCCGGCGCTGGCCTACGTGCCCGCACCGCACGCGCCCGATGCGGATGTCGCGCTCGATGCGGATGTCGCATCTGAAGCGGATGACGCGCTCGTTGCGGATGGCGCGTCCTACGCGGATGACGCGGACGACGAGGCGGCGGACGGGGTGGGGTCGTCAGCTCCTGCTGGTGGCACCCGGGCGCGCGCAGCGCGTCAGCGGGCCAGTGGTGGCGACGACGACGAGAAGCCGGCGGGTGGCCCGTAGTCGACCTCGGTGCTGCCGAAGTCGAGCGGGTCGAAGACTAGGTTGCCCGCCAGGCGATGCAGGTGGCTGCGGCCGTGGATGGTGCGCTCGAGCCGGTTGTACGGGTGGTGCTTGGACAGCTCGCGAGGCGGGCGCGGCGGGGGGAACAGCAGCAGCTCTCGCACGTCGTACGCGATCGAGAAGAGCCTCGTGCGCTCGAACTCGTTGGGGAAGTCGAACAGCTCGGGGTAGTCCTCGGCCATCCACCACGCCACATCGGCGTAGTCCTCGGATCGGGTCAGGTGCTCGTAGTCCTCGGCGACGTGCAGGTACGGATACGCACAGAACCGGAGGAACACGTCGAGATCCAGATCGGGAGGTCCGGCACGGCACCACTCGAAGTCGAGCAGCGTCGTGATGCGCATCCCGTCCCACAGCACGTTCTCGAAGTGCAGGTCGCCGTGGACGAGAGTGGGCACGTCGAACGGTTCGATCACCGCGCACGTGTCGAGCACGAGCTGGCGGGTCTCGCCGATGAGGTGCGCATCGACGTGGTCGAGGCGCTCGGCCTGATCGAGCGCCTCGAGGAGCGGATCGACGGCCCGGAAGCCGTGGCCGCCGAGCAGCTGGGGCGTGTCGATCGCGGGAAGGTCGGGCGGGGGCACGAACCCGTGGAGCGACTTGAGGATGTCGGCCAGCTGACGAACCGCGCTGCGACGCTCGTCGGTGGTCATCGTGGGCCAGCAGCGACTGAGCACGTTGCCCGGGATGCGCTCGAGCACCAGCCAGTCGGCGCCGAGCTGACCGCCGTAGGCGATGATGTCGGGGTAGCCGATCCGGGCCGGCAGGAGCGGGCCCAGGGTCGCTTCCCGGCGCAGGCGCTGGTTGGGTTGGCGGTTCACGCGCACGACCACCTCGTCGGACACCCAGACCTCGTTGGTGACGCTGCTGGCGCGGGTGAGCGGCAGGTGCATGTCGAGGCCGGCCTCACCGAGGGCGCGGCGGGCACGAGCCATGGCGAACGAGTCGCTCATCTCGCCCCCGTTCCCGGAACCCTCATTGCTCCACCCTCTCGGCGTGCGTGATGACCGACTTGACCTCGATGGGCCGGACGACGCAGGACCAGCGGGTCTGCGGCTGCCGGGAATTGCTGCGTGCCGGCGCGATTTTGGCACGCACACCCCGACTTGGCGTGCGATTGACGCGAAAACCTCAGGAGCGTCGCCTCCGTCAGATGTCCCAGACCATGCGGTGCTCGCCCGCGGCGGGGTCCTCGTCCAGGAGAAACGCGGGGTTCCGCTTGTCGACGTGGCCGATCAGGCCGTTGTAGACGCTGTAGCCGACGAGCTCGCGGAGACGGGGCGCGAACCCCGCGGCGACCGGGCGGGGGATCCCCAGCTGCTGGTTCTCCTGCTGGCGGATGAAGCCGGCGCAGTAGTTCATGGCGATCCCCACGCGCCGGGCGCCGGAGCGATTCGCGCCGCCCCCGTGCCAGAGGCTGCCGTGCCACACCAGCACGCTGCCTTTGGCCATCTCGGCCGGGATCGTGTCGTACGCCGTGAAGAAGTCCGGATCCGTGGCCGACAGGTGGGTGCCCGGCATGAGCCTCGTGGCGCCGTTCTCCTCGGTGAAGTCGGTGAGGGCCCACATCGTGTTGCACACCGTCGGGATGTGCGGCTTGGTCAGCGGGATGAGTTG
>JBBQHT010000117.1:0-14119 GCA_038324235.1 Acidimicrobiales bacterium | reverse complement strand
CGAGCAGTACATGAACAGCCACAACAACGAGCCCAAACCTCTGGTGTGGACGGCGACAGCAGAATCGATCCTGATCAAGGTCCGCCGCGGCCGAGTCGCCCTCAGCCAAACAGTCAGTCAATGACGAGACACACCACTAGCGAGTTGTCAGTGCTGAATTGACTGCTCCTTAAGAACCCCAGACGGGACCTCCCGCATCAGCGGCGGGTCGGTATGAGGCAGGTTCGCCAGTGCCGTTCGTCCCAAGGTCCGGAGGCGGGGGCCCCAGGTCGTCCCGCCGGCTGAGGTGAGCGACCAGGCGAGGGCGACGACGGACGGTTCAGCGTCGGGCACGGGAACGTAGACGACCCCAGGACGGCCGTAGTACCGGGCCGCGGACAGCGGTGCCAAGCCGATGCCCTGGTGCGCCTGCACCGCCTCCAGGTACTCGTCGATGCTGCGTACTGTGGGGCCCGGGAGGAAGGGTTTGCCCGCGCGCTGACGGAGTGCGCCGGTGAAGGCGCGCTGTTCGGGGTCGTCGGCGGCGCTGACTACCCACGGCTCGTCGAAGAGCTGGTCGAGGCAGACACGGTCTGCGCGTGCCGCCCAGTGGTCGGCGGGCACGACCGCTACGCGGCTCTCCTCGAACAGGGGCGCGACCACCAGATCGCGGGTGTCGAGCGGCAGCCGCAGCACCGCCACCTCTGCCGCATCCTGCTTAACCTGCTCGACGATCTCCCAGGCGGGGACTTGGCGGAGCTCGACAGCGACCTGCGGGTGCATCTGGGTAAGGTCGCGGATCAAGGTCGGCGTCAGCTCGTTAGCGGCCTGCCCCACGAACGCCAGCCGCAGCCGGCTAGCACCGTCAGCGCCGCTGCGGTGCTGCCGCACGCTGCCCAGGAGTAGGTCAGCGTCGGCGATCACCTGCACGGCCTGAGGAAGAAGTGTGGTCCCCGCGGCTGTGAGCTCGACGCGGCGGCTGGTGCGCTCGAACAAGGACACACCTAGGCTGCGCTCAAGTGCACGGATGGCGTTGGACAGAGCCGGCTGCGACAGGTAAAGCCGGGCCGCGGCGCGCCCGAAGTGCAGCTCCTCGGCCAGGACAACGAAATAGCGCAGCTTCTGCAGATCCATCGGCCCCTCCCACGGACCGCAGGGATGCGGGCCATGCCTGCACAACCTACCGGCGGGCAACCCGATTCCCCTCCGCTGAGGGGTGACCATGATTGGCTTATCGGTACCGCTCGACGTAGCGCAACCACGCGACGGTGGCCGACCACTGTTCGATGTCGCGCATCAACGCGCGCCCGTGCCAGAGCAGCTGCTCCCCGGCAGCCGTCAGAGTGAGGGGGACCTGTCCCCACCGCACCAGGTCAAGGTCGAGGTCGTCCTCCAGCCGCCGGACCGACTCGACCAGCATCGTCGTCTCCAGGCCCAGCCCCTCCGCAGACCCGGTAGCACGACTCTTCTGTGCCAGATGCAGGAAGCATCCCAACGCGTGCAAGTCCAGCCAGACGCCGTCCACTCCCAAACGCTACGGCCAGCAGACCCTGTTGCACCGGTCCGATCGATGGACTGTGGAAATGGATGGCGCCCCAACACACCATTGTTCGCCGTCGCGATCAGCACCAGAGTGAACGCCACGGGGGCCTCCTCGCCGCGGCGCAAGCTGCGAACAACAATCCCACTGAGGGACACTATGACGAGCACCAAGCCAAGCGCTGCACCGGCCTCACCTGACCAACGGGCCGGCACGCCGACCGCGGCCACCGATACCGGCCGTCCCCCGTTGTCGGCGTCGTCTCGCCAAGTCCCACCGGGCCAGCTGTTGATCGGCGGCCAATGGCGCAACGCGTCCTCGGGCGAGACGTTCCCCTCGACCAACCCGGCCACCGAGCAGGTCGTAACGACGCTAGCCAAGGGAACAGAGCACGACGCAGCCGCCGCCGCCAAAGCCGCCAAGGACGCCGTCGACGGCCCCTGGGGACGCATGAAGGGCTCCGAGCGGGCCAAGATCATGAACCGGGTAGCGGACCTCATCGAAGAGCGTGCGGACGACCTGGCGTTCCGCGAGGTCGTCGACATGGGCAAGCTCCACCGTGACGTCACCAGCATCGACATCCCCCACATCGCGAACATGTTCCGGTACTACGCCGGCTGGACCACCAAGCTCGAGGGCGCCACCAAAGCCGTCGAACCCGCCGGGCACCAGGGCCGGGTATTCGCCTACACCCGCCGGCTACCCGTCGGGGCGGTCGCGGCGATCACGCCATTCAACTTCCCACTGATCCTGACCGTCAGCAAGATCGCCCCAGCCCTAGCCGCCGGGAACACGTTCGTGCACAAGCCTGCTTCGGACACGCCATTATCGGCGGTGGCCCTCGCCCAAGTCATGGTCGACGCCGGCGTCCCGGACGGGGTCTACAACATGGTGACCGGACCCGGCGGGTCGGTCGGGAACACCTTGGTGCAAAGCCCGGACATCGACAAGGTCGCCCTCACCGGCTCTACCACCTCCGGACAGACGATCATCAGAAACTCCGCCGCCACCCTCAAGCACCTCACCATGGAGCTAGGAGGGAAGAGCCCCAACATCATCTTTGCCGACGCTGACCTCGAAGCAGCCGTCATGACCGCCTTCTACGCGATCTTCTGGAACAAGGGCGAGGTCTGCGTCGCCGGGTCCCGACTGCTGGTCCAGCGCCCGGTCTACGACGAGGTCGTCGCGCGGCTCACCACGCTCTGTCAGAACGCGACCACCGGGGACCCCTTCAACCCAGCCAGCGACTTCGGGCCGATGGCCAGCAAGAGTGAGTTCGACAAGGTGATGGACTACATCACCATCGGTCGCGAACAGGACAAGGCCACCCTGGCCGCCGGCGGAACCAGCCTGAAGGTGGACGGAAGTGGCTACTTCATCGCCCCGACCCTGTTCACCAACGCGACCAACGACATGCGCATCGCCCAGGAGGAGATCTTCGGCCCGGTCCTCGCGGTCATCCCCTACGACGATGTCGACGACGCCGTGCGCATCGCCAACGACTCGCCGTACGGCCTCGCCGGCTCGGTGTGGACCGAGGACGGCGACGCCGGCCTCGACAACGCCCGCCGCGTGCGCACCGGCACCTTCGGCGTGAACCAGTACTCGATGGACTTCGTCGCCCCGTTCGGCGGCTACAAGGCATCGGGAGTCGGCCGCGAGTTCGGCAAGGAGGGCCTCGAGCACTACCTGGAGCTCAAGTCGATCATCCCCAAGGACGGCGACGGCATGAGCATGGCCGTCTGACGCCCGGCGGGACCCCACGCTCGTCGCGGTAGCCTCACCGGCTGATGAGCGGCGAGCTGCGGAGCACAGGAGTCGATCTGCGCGGTCTGTTGACCGTGCTCGGCGCCCACCTGTACTCCACGCCCATCGTGGCCGTGCGCGAGATCGTGCAGAACGCGCACGATTCGATCACCCGTCGCCGGATCGAGGATCCTTCCTTCGATCCGGCTGCGGCGCGCATCACCATCGAGTGCGACGCGCCGCTGCGCACCGTGCGCGTGACCGACACGGGATCCGGCCTCACCGACGACGAGGTGCACGCGTTCCTCGCCACCATCGGCGCCGGGTACACCCGCACGCTCCGCGACGCCGCCGATGCGGCCGCGGACGCCGAGACCGAAGCCGACCTGATCGGTCAGTTCGGGCTCGGGTTCCTCAGCGCGTTCGTCGTCGCGACCGACGTCACCGTCGACACGTGCTCGTACCGCGACCCGACCCGCTCGTGGCGCTACCACTCGACGGACGGCGAGCAGTACTCCCTCGACCCGGGCCCTCCGGGTCGGTCCGTCGGCACGGTGGTCAACCTGCGGCTCAAGGAGCAGTACCACCTGATCGCCGACCCGACCTCGTTGCGCGGGGTGCTGGGGCGCTACTGCACGCTGCTCGACGTGCCGGTCTGGATGGACGGCGACGCCGAACCCATCAACGCCGAAGCGCCGCCGTGGCGCGACCTCGACCCGAGCGAGGGCGCCGCCGATCGCCGGCGCCGCGACCTCGACTTCGCCAACCGCTTCGAGCCCGTGTTCGAACCGCTGTGCACGATGCCGGTCGCACCGCATCCCCTGTCGGTGCACGACCCCGAGGTGTCCGACGCTCGCGGCCTGCTGTGGGTGCAGGACGGTGGCACCTACGGCAGCACCGACAACCGCCACATGGCCGTGTTCGTGCGCGGCATGATGCTCGACGACGACGCGCGCGACCTGTTGCCGTACTGGGCCGGGTTCATCGGCGGCGTGATCGAGTCCGACCGGCTCACGCCGACCGCCAGCCGCGAGGACCTCCAGCACGACGCGGTGTACGCCGCCACGAAGGAGGCGCTGACCGAGGCCGCCATCTCCGGGCTCGCGACCGTGGCCCACGAGCAACCCGAGGTGTGGCGTCGCGTGCTGGCGCGCCACGCCGAGGTCCTGCGGGGCACCGCGCTGTGCGACGACCGCCTCTTCGACCTGCTGGCCGACGTCGTGCCGATCCCCACCTCGCAAGGCGACATCACGATGCCGGTGCTGCGGCGCGCGTCGGGGGATCAGGTGCACGTGGCCCTGGGCGCGGGCGGGGGGTTCGAGGAGATGCTCTTCCGCGCGCTGCAGGTACCGGTCGCGCGCGGCGAGCGCTACGCCGTCGTGTCGTTCCTGCGGCGCTACGTCGCGGAGCGCGGCGGCACGTTGATCGAGATCGGGACCGACGCCGGCAACGAGGCCCTGTTCCGCCCGGGCACGCTCCCGGTCGAGGCCGAGCTCTGGCTGGCGGAGCAGCTGTGCCGGCCCGGCGAGGCGTTGGTGCCCTCGCACTTCGCGCCCGCCGAGCTGCCCATCGTGCTCGTGCCCGACCGGGAGGTCGAGCTCAAGGCACGCCTCGACGCGGACGAGGCCGACAAGCGCATGGCCAGTGCCGCGCTGGCACTCGCCCGCACCTACACCGACGGCATCGATGGCCGCGTGCGCGCCCGGCTGTACCTCAACCTCGACTGCTCCGCGGTGCAGGCACTCGTGCGGGCGATCACCACCGAGACCACCGTTCCCGGCGAGCCTGGCGGTTCGAGCGAGGCTCGGGGCGCGGCCCGCCTGCTCCGCTCGGTCAAGGCATTGCTCGTCACCGGCGATGCGCGCCATGCGATCGACGGAGGTGGTGACGATCGAGATGGCAACGAGCTGCTCGACGCGCTCACCGAGATCGCCGCAACGATCGAGCGCATGCTCGACGATCCACCTGACGCGCGCGACGAGGGCTGACCCGCGCGATGGACGTCTGGGCGTGGATCTACGACCTCAACCGCGAGCTGCGGGCCGCCGGCCGCGACGACGTCGTGGCCCAGGTGCGCGACCTCACCTCCGCCGCCGTCGGCGGGGACGTCGAGCGCCGAGGCGATCGCCACCGAGTTGCTGGTCGAGGCGCGGGCCCTGGGCCGTCCCTGGCTCGAGGTGTACACGCGCCACTGGCGGCTGCAGGCCGCGAACGCCGACGATCGGGGCGCCGTCGCGCTGTCCGAGGCCACCGCGACCTTCGAGTTCGCGCACCGCGACGAGACGGCGCGCTGCCCGCAGTCGGTGTGCGTGGTCCAGGACCTGTGCATCACCTACGGCAACACCGACGGACCCGGCTTCGCCGATGCCCGGATCGCGGTGGCGCTCGAGACCCTCGACCGCATCGACCCGTCGTGGTCCTGCTGGTCGTGCCTGAGCACCGAGCTCGTCCGGGCACTGCTCGACGCCGAGAGGCTGGACGACGCAGCTGCGGCGCTGGACGCACGACGAGCCGCAGTGTTCGAGTCGGGCCTGGTCCCGTCGCTGAGCCTCGACCTGACCCAGGTGATGATCCTGATCCGCCGGGGCCGGGCAGACGACGCGCTGACGATGATCGACGATCTCGCCTCGCGTGCGCACCCCGGCTGGGACCCCGAACGCAAGGCAGCCCGGCTCGCCCTGCTGCGCTGCGAGACCCTGGCCGCGCTCGGACGGGGCGACGAGGCACGTGCGTGCTTGCCGTCGCCCGAGACCGTGAAGCGCCGGGCCCTCGGTCGCAGCCGGTGGATCGCGACGATCGAGCGGCTGGTCGAGCTCGGCTCCCTCGACAACGACGACACGATCGCGACCTGGGTGCACGACGTCGTCGACCACGCCCGTGCCGGGGGCGCCTGGCGGCGGATGTTCGACACCGCCGCGGCGCAGGCACGCCTCGCGCTGGCGCGCGGATCGGCCGGTGACGCCCTCGACGCGCTGGCCGCGCTGCGCGAAGCCCGTGGCGAGCTGCGCGTCGACGCCGGCGCCGCGGCGACCCTCGCCGAGCTCGAGTCGCAGGTGTCAGCCCTCGCGGACCGAGGTGCCTGATCCGATCAGGACGTCGCGGCGACGTCCTTGCACGTGTTCGTGCGGTGGCCGATCTCCTCGGGCTTGACGACGTAGTAGGTGCCGTTGGGGCAGGTCACCTTGGCGTTCACGTTGCTGAAGACGCCCTGCGGCGACTCGTAGCCGGGCACCGTCCACACGTGCAGCATGTAGCCGGTGTTGGCGATCAGGAAGCCCTTGTACGTGTCGCACAGCTCCTTGGTGGCGGTCGTGTCGGCCCCGAGCGGGGAGTCGACCCCACCCCCGGGCCGGGGCACGACGCACACGTTGGTGTGGAAGTGCCAGTGGTCGTTCGGACCGGCGAAGCCCTCGGGCGCATGCTGCGTGTCGGTCGAGTAGATGAGGTACATGAAGCCGGCGAGCTTCGAGGTCGGCTCGATGCCGTCGTAGATCAGCGTTGGGTGGGCGAGCGCCGCATCGTCCATCGTGCCGGAGACGGTCACCCCCGGTGTCACCGACCCGTAGTGCGCTCCGAGGCCCGGGGCGAACGGGCCCTCCCGGAAGTAGCCGGCCGCCTCGGCGTCTTTGACGGTCGGGTACTTGTCGATGAACACCTTCGTCTGTGCGAGCTGGGCGTCGAGTTGCGTCTGCGTCGCCGCGTCGACCGGCACCTCGGCGAACGTGTGGGTGTGGCCGCCGCCCTCGCCCTGACCGTTCATCACGGCCGACAGTCCCTTGTCGTCCACCGGCGTCGTCGCGGCACCGGGGTTGGCGTGATCGGCCGCATGATCGGTGGCGTGATCGCCCGCCCCCGCCCCGGCCGCGACGGACTCGCCGTCGTGGTCGTGGTGCGCGGCGCTGGGCGACGCGATCGCCGCGGTGGCGACCACGAGGATCGCGAGCGGAACGACCGACAGCATCACGAGCGACGACGAGCTGAGGCGGGAGCCGCGCTCGGGGTGCACGAGGAGCTCGTAGCCGATGACGATGAGCGCCGCCTGGAGCACGACGCAGGTGACGTCGACGAACGACGCGGCCTCGACCGCGCCGGCATGCGGACCGAAGGGGAGACCGGACACGCGGGTGACCACCCACACGGTGATGAAGGTGGCGTTCGCGAGGCACGACACGCGCAGCACGGCACGGGTCGGCCGCACGACGAACAGGATCGCCAGACCGATCTGTAGCCAGCCGGCCGCCGCGAAGCCGACACCTTCGAGCAGCCACTCCCCCGCATGCGGCGGCACCATGACGAGGTGGATCACGCCGCACGCGGCCGACAACGTGGCGAGCAGCGCTCGACCAGGCCCGCTGAGCGCCAGGATCGGGCTCGGGGCGGGCCCCGGATGCCGGTCGGGCTCGGTCGGGACGGGCGGCCCCCCGTCGAGATCGTCCCCGCGTCGGTCACCCATGGCACGATCGGTCACGGTCATCGTGATCCCCCCCAGGACGGCGCCGGCGGCTCGGTGAGCCTCGGCAGCCGAGGCCAAGCTAACGCACGTGTCAGGTCCCGGCAACGATCGCGGGCCTGTGCTACCTCTGCTGCGCCCGTCCGCGCTCGACGATCGCGAGGCGACGCGCCTCGACCGCCGCCGGATCGAGGTGCGCATCGGCCCACGCCCGACTCACGTCGGCCTCGAGGTCCCACGCCTCGTTCGCCGTCGTCCCGCTGCCGCGTCGGTAGGTGTCGAGCATCTGGCGCACGCCCGCCTGATCGTTCGAGACGATGTCCGCGGCGAGGCGGCGACAGAACGGCAGCAGCTCTGGGCGGGCAACGGACCACGGCTCCTTGAGATCGACGCCCGCGCAGAACGCGGGGTCGGCGCCCGTGAGGATGACGACGTCGACTCCCGCGTCGTCCTCGAGCTCCGCGACCACGTCGGTGATGCGGCGCAGGAGCGCCCGGCTGAGCGCGTTGCGCTGATCGGGCCGGTTGAGGGTCATCACCGCGACCCGCTCGTCGACCTCGACCTGCACCACGTCGCGGCCCTCGCCATCCGGCGGACGTTCGTCCATCGTGCCCTCCTCGTCTCCCGAGCCCGGCGGACTGTACCGCCGAGAGATCCGACAGATCCGACGCACCAGGCCAGACCCGAGGGAGGCGAGCGCAGTAGGGTGGTGGGAGACCTGCGGGGCACGACGGACGCCGCCGCTGGTTCGATCACATCGGCGCTCCAGCCCCCGGCGACGATCCATGCTCGTCAACGAGTTGGAGCACGCCATTGTCCGATGGGACGCCCCCCACAGCCGGTCGGTTCGGGCACGCCACCTTCGGCGGCGCGCCGCGACCACCAACCCCCTACGGCTCGACGAGCGAGCACGTCGCCGTGCTGAGCTGTGCCGGCGACCTCGATGGGGCGGCGGTCGACGCGCTGCGGCGGTCGCTCATCGATATGATCGCCCGCCGTCCGGACCGCCTGATCGTCGACCTCAACGCGGTGCCGTCCATCGATGCGGCGGCCATCGCCGAGCTCGTCCGGGCGCGCATCGAGCTCCAGGCCTCGGGCGGTGAGCTGGTGCTCCACGGCCCCCACGACGGCGACGATCGCTTCCTGGCCGTCGTGCGCCTCGCCGATCGTGAACCCGACCGATCCGACCGGTCCGACGTCTCCACGGGGTCGGTCGTCGCGAGGTGGGAGGCGGCGTGCGCGACCGAGCCGTTCGGTGCCACGCCGCTGCTGTTCCCGGACCCGAACGCACTGGTGTCGACCATCTCGAGCCTCGTCGACAACCTCGACGACGACCTCGACGGGCTGCCGTCCGCGGCCACCGATCTGTCGTCACTCGTCGGATCGATGGACGAATCGAACCCGTCGATCGCGGTGCTGCAGCTGCTGGCGCTGAGCAGCGTGCTCCGCGCGACCCCCGAGGTGGCGGCGCGCGAGTCGGACGGCGCCGGATCCCGGGCGGGCGCCGACGTCGACATCGCCGTCAGCACCCTCGTGGCCTCGACCTTGGCCCACCTCGAGCACGCCATCCTGCTCGACCCGCTCACCGGGCTGTTGAACCGGCGAGCGCTCGACCGGGATCTGGTCGAGGCGATCGCCACGGCGCGCCGCGCCGGCCATCGGCTGATGGTGGTCATGATCGACGTCGACGGGTTGAAGGACATCAACGACCGGATCGGGCACCGCGCCGGCGACGACACGCTCCGCGACCTCGCGACGCGCCTCACCGCCGCCTGTCGGGCCGGCGACCACGCGTACCGCATCGGCGGTGACGAGTTCGTGCTCGTGCTCCCGGATCTGGGCGTCGAGGACATCGACGGGGTCATGGCGCGGATCGCGCGGAGCGCCGCCGGCACCTTCAGCTGGGGGTGCGCCTGGGCCGAGGTCGGCGAGGTCCCGCCGTCCGACCGCCGTCGCGCCGCCGAGCTCCTCGACCTCGCCGATCGGCGGATGATCGACCATCGGGCCGTGACCCGCGGGCACAGCCGGCCCGATCGCCAGGGCACGGCCGCCAACCTCGTTGTGGCCCAGCTGGCCGAGGCCGAGCGCTCCGTCGTCGTGGTCGAACAGGCCAAGGGACTGATCGCCGAGCGGTTCGACCTGACGATCGCCGACGCCGCGCTGACGCTCGATCGCAGCGCCCGGCAGCTCGGCATGGACCTCGGCGCCCTTGCGACCGGCTTGGTCGATCGCACCCTCGACGTCGCCCTGGTGGCCGTGCCGGCCGGCGCCGATCAGCTCACCTCCGGTACCGAGACGAGCCCTCGTGGATGAGAAGCGGTTGACCATGTTGCTGCGTGACCGCGATGAGGACCGGCGCGCCGGCGCCGATATCGGCGGGCGGCTCTGCGACACGTGCGCCGAGGTGCTCGATGTGAGCGGCGCCGGCATCATGTTGATGAGCGACGGTCGCCACCGCGGCACGTTCGGGGTGTCGAACGCGGTCATCAGTGTCGTCGAGGAGCTCCAGTTCACCCTCGGCGAGGGGCCGTGCATCGACGCCTACTGGTCCGAGCATCCGGTCCTCGAACCCGATCTCGGCCGACCGGCCTCGAACCGGTGGCCCGCCTTCTCGGGCCCCGCGGTCGGGGTCGGGAGGCGAGCGCTCTTCGGGTTCCCACTGCGCGCGGGTACCGGGAGCCTCGGTGCGCTCGATCTCTACGTCGATCGGCCAGGCGATCTACGGCCTGATCAGGTGAGCGACGCGATCGTGCTCGCCGACGTGATCTCCAGCACGGTCCTCGCGCTCCAGGCCGACGCGGCACCGGGCACGCTCGCCCCCGCGCTCGACGCCGGGCTCACGCACCGCGCGGTCGTGCACCAGGCGTCGGGCATGGTGGCCGCGCAGCTAGAGATGCCGGTCGACGACGCTCTCGTCCGCATCCGCGCCCATGCGTACACTGACGGTCGCCCGGTGAACGACATCGCTCGCGACATCGTCATGCGCCGTCTGCGGCTCGAATGAGCACCCCCGACCAACGTTCGTCGGACTCGTCGACCATCGAGCACCGAGAGGAGCCCGTCGTGGCCGACCGAGAGACCCTGCTCAACGAGACCTTCGTGGCCTTGGCCGACACCCTGGTCGGCGACTTCGATGTGGTCGAGTTCTTGTCGATGCTGTCCAGTCGCTGCGTCGATCTCTTCGATGCCGACGACGCGGGGCTCCTGCTCGCGGACGAGCACGGCCACATGCAGCTCGCCGCGTCGTCGAGCCATCGGATGCAAGTGCTCGAGGTGCTGGAGGTCCAGCACAACGAGGGGCCGTCGCCCGATGCGTATCGCACGGGTGTCGCAGTGCAGTGCCCCGAGCTGCGCGAGGCCACCGAGCGGTGGCCCGTGTTCGCGGCCGAGGCCATGGCCGCCGGGTTCCGATCTGCCCATGCGCTGCCGATGCGGCTCCGGGCCGATGTCATCGGAGCGCTCGTCCTCCTGTGCCCTGCGCCCGGACCCCTGCCCGAACGGGACATCCGCGCCGCGCAGGCCCTCGCCGACGTCGCCACCATCGGCATCCTGCACCACCGTGCCGCGCAGGAGTCGCGCCTGCTCGCCGAGCAACTCGAGTACGCGCTCACCAGCCGGATCATCATCGAGCAGGCCAAGGGCATCGTCGCCGAGCGGCTCGGCCTCGACGTGGAGCAGTCGTACGAGACCCTGCGCCGCTACAGCCGGCAGCACAACCGCCGCCTCGTCGACCTCTCCCGGTCCGTCGTGGAACACGACTTCGACACCGGCGTGCTCGCCGAGCACTGACCCCGTCCCTCGTCCTCGGCCGATGAACGGGCCGAGCGCGAACAAAGATATACAATATGAATTCGGACATCAGCTGCGAGGGGGACGGGATCGCATGGGCTCGGTTCAGGAACGACGCGCGGACGGGGAACGATCCGAGGCCAACCACGTACGGCGCCGCCGGCGAGTGCTGATCGCAGGTGTGGTCGCCCTCTCACTCGGTCTGGTGGCCGCGTGCTCGTCGACGTCGACGAGCACCACCGCCCCGTCGACCACCCCTGGCAGCACGCCGGATGTCACGGTCGACGAGGGGACACCGGTGGACGGCGGCAAGCTGGTCGTGGCCGTGCCCGCCGAGACCCCGGGTTGGAACCCCACCACCGCGGAGTGGGCGTCGTACAGCGCGATGGTCGGCTCCTCGATGCTCGAGTCGCTCGCCACCGTCGATCCGCACGGCACCGCCCAGCCCTGGCTCGCCACCTCGTTCACGCCGAACGCGACCTTCGACTCGTGGACGCTCAAGCTCCGTTCGGACGTGACCTTCCAGGACGGCACGCCCTTCGACGCGGCCGCCGTGAAGATGAACCTCGACAGCGCCCTGGTGGCCCCCGTCTCGAGCCAGGCACTGGCCGGAGCGTTCAAGGCCGTCACCGTCGTCGATCCCCTCACCGTCCGAGTCGACCTCGACCAGCCGTGGGCGTCGTTCCCGAGCAGCTACCTGGCCGGGCAGTCGGCGCTGATGATGGCCCCGTCCGCCCTGAACGCGGAGGACAAGGGGGCCAAGCACCCGATCGGCACCGGTCCGTTCACGTTCGAATCGTGGCAGCCCGACTCCGTGCTGCGAGTCAAGAAGAACCCCACCTACTGGCAGAAGGGCCTCCCCCACCTCGAGTCGATCGAGTTCCGGATCATCGCGGACGCCAACTCGGCCAAGCAGGCCCTCAGCGCCGGCGACGTCGATGCGTTCGAGACCACCAGCGCCGACATCGCCAACGGCGCCGAGGGCACCTCAACGATCGTGCGCGACTGGAACACCGAACCGTCGATGCTGATCACGAACACCCTGCCGGCGCTGGACGGCGTCCCGAACCCGCTCGGCAACGCCCACGCCCGCATGGCGCTGGCACTGGCCACCGATCGCGATGCGATCGCAGCGAGCGTCGGCGACGGCGTGAAGGTGCCGACGTCACCCTTCTCGCCCGAGAGCCCATGGGGTCGTCCCGAAGGCCAGAACCACTACCCGAACTTCGACCTCGAGCTGGCGAAGCAGGAGGTGGCCGCCTACGAGAAGGACACCCGGCAGACATCGTTGACCCTCACCCTGACCGGCACGTCAGACATCAACGCCGGACGCATCATGCAGATGGTGCAGAGCCAGTGGCAGCAGGCCGGCATCGAGGTCAAGATCGAGGCCCTCGAGGGTGCCAGCCTCATCTCGCGCGTCGTCGTGGGCAAGTACCAGGTGGCGTTCTTCAGCTTCTACACCTCGCCCGACCCCGATCAGGACCGCTACTTCTGGTCGGCCAGCACCGCGCAGGGCTACGGCAAGCTCAGCATCAACTTCACCCAGTACACGAACCCCGACATGGAGAAGGCCCTGCAGCTCGGACGGTCCCAGCCGGACTTCGACACGCGCAAGGCGGCCTACAACCAGGTCGTCGATCAGATCAACGCGGCGACCACGAACATCTGGCTCTTCTGGACCCCGTACTCGATCATCTCGACACCCCGGGTGAAGGGCCTGCAGGCCGCGGCCGTGCAGCACTTCGCCAACTTCCAGCCCAAGACCTTCTGGCCCAACACCTGGATCGCCCCGTGAGCGAGTCCGCGCCTCGGGGGCCGGGCGACGCAGCACCACCGCTCGTCCGGCTCGACCTCGACGACGATCCGGAGCACGGTGTCGCGGTCATCACGCTCGACGACGCCGGCCACCGCAACGCGCTCAGCCATGCGCTTTCGACCGCGCTCGCCGACGCCGTCGCCACCGCGGAGACCGCCGGGGTCGGCGCCATCGTGCTGACCGCCGAGCCCCCTGTGTTCTGCGCCGGCGGATCCCTCGATGACCTGCTGACGCCGAAGGTGCCGCTGCGCGAGACCTACGCCGGCTTCCTCGCGCTGGCGGCCGCGTCCATACCGACCATCGCGGCCGTCGACGGCCCCACGATCGGTGCGGGCGTCAACCTGCCGCTCGCGTGCGACATCGTGCTGTGCTCACCGGCCGCCCGGTTCGATCCCCGCTTCCTCGACGTCGGCATCGCCCCCGGCGGCGGCCACTTCTGGCGCCTGGTGCGGCGCGTCGGCTCGCAGGGAGCGGCCGCCATGACCCTGTGCGGCGATGCCCTCGACGGTCGCGACGCGGCGCTCGCCGGACTGGCGTGGCGCTGCGCCGAGTCGGAGGACCTCCTGCCCACCGCGCTCGCGATGGCACGGCAGGCCGCCGCGCGGCCGCGGGATCTCGTTCGCCGCTCGAAGGTCATGCTGCGCGAGACCGTGGAGCTCGCGACCGCCGGCGAGGCGTTCGAGGCCGAGCTGGAGCTGCAGGAGTGGTCGATGTACCAACCGGCGTTCGCGGAGCGGCTGCAGCAGATCCGCGACCGCACGCGCCGGTGACCGGCCGATCAAGGATCAGCGCGGCA